>NZ_JAUSWQ010000005.1:0-279129 GCF_030815285.1 Chryseobacterium sp. MDT2-18
CTAATATATTATGGGGTATTAATCTCCCTTTCGAAAGGCTATTCCCCAGATAAAGGTAAGTTGCACACGTGTTACGCACCCGTACGCCGCTCTCTAGTTTCCGAAGAAACTATACCGCTCGGCTTGCATGTGTTAGGCCTCCCGCTAGCGTTCATCCTGAGCCAGGATCAAACTCTCCATTGTATGTTTGTCTGACTCACTCAAAGTTATTGACGCTTTAGTTTTTCCTTACTTTTTTGGTTGTTATTTGTATGTCAATGATCTTTTATTCTTCTCGCTTATAACCGGAAACTCTTTCTGTCGTTCGTTCCGAATTGCGAGTGCAAAAGTATAACGTTTTTTATTAATGACCAAATGTTTTTCAAAGAAATTTAAAAGTTTTTTAAGTAACCAATAATCTCTCCTCGTACCCATCCAATCCGCTTCTCCTTCGCTCCCATACTCTTTCGATTTGGGATTGCAAAGATAAGAAGTTTTTGTTAATCCACAAGCTTTTTTAAAATTAAATAAAAGAAATCTAATCCTCCTACCCTTTCTATATTACCTGCTCTGTCTACTTCGCTACTCTGTTTTTTAGAGTGGTGCAAATGTAGGATTACTATCTATATCCCGCAACTTATTTTGGGACTAATTAGGAAATGTGAATAACTAATATTGCAACTTATTAATTAATAGTAAAATACAAAATATTTGGAGTTATCCACTTTATGTGAAAATACCGCAAGGGACTGGATCTATAGAAAAACAGCACTCAAACTACGGACAGGAGCGGGGGTTTGGACAGGAAAAACTGCAGATATTGGAAAATAGTTCATCTATATAAGAGGGTTTCCGAAAAATCTCAAAAAAGCGTACCTTATTTTTCTGCATCCATTTTAATCATAAAGTAAATTTCCGTGTAAGATTTCTTCTTATGAGGGGAATTCTTCAGGGATAATATTACTCTGGACGCTGATTGGAAGGTTCTGATTTAGTTGTGGACATTATCCGACTAGCTATCGCTGACCTTATTTCAAAATTAGCGTGTACTTATTTAGCAGTATACTAATTCTTATCAGAGAAAGTCTAAAGTTCTGTTTTTAAAAACACGTAATACTATATGAGAAAGACAATATTAAGGATCTGTATCAAAATATCTCTATGATATACCGTTTTACTCATCCTGCAAAAATTTCAGATAAAATTTAAAAAATTGGTTTAAATGAAATTTATGCATAGTCATATACTTTTACTATTTTTGTTCAATGACAAATCGCTTTGCACACTTTTAATTATGTTTACTAGAGTTTATTGCGGAAGTCTTTCAATTTACCAGCACAGAATATTCTGATTCCGTTCTTTTCTATTTTTAAGAAAAAACAAGTCATATCATTTCTGGTCAGATTGCAATCTTTTCATTATAAAGCCACCTTCATACCTTACGAGTCAGTATACAGTCAGCATACAGTCAGCATACACTACAAGTTGGTATAGGGTTGGGTGCAATAGAATCCGGTTAACAGGCGTTTGAAGAGCGCGGTTTTATTCCGCACCGAACCCATTTAATTTTTCTCATGAAGTTTTGTGCCTAGTTTAAGGAGCGGCTCAGTTTTTCCCAATAAAAAAGCCGACTCCTATGAGACGGCTTTGGTTGTTTTTAACGTAAAAGTTAATGTTAATCGACTTCGATAATTTCGTATTCAACGGGCATTGTTCCTTTTCTAGGATCGCCGATTGATTGGTACGCTGCCTTAGAAAGATCGAGTGCTCTTGAAGAATGAAAAGGACCGCGGTCATTTATTTCTACAATTACACTTTTTCCTGATCTCAGGTTTGTAACTTTTACCATTGTCCCGAAAGGAAGCGTTCTGTTGGCGGCAGTTAATTTTTCATTACTGAAAACTTCCCCGCTTGCTGTTTTTTTACCATTAAACTTATCGTGGTAAAACGATGCAAAACTTGTTTTTTTAGCATCTTCGGCAGTTGTTTTAAAAGAAAACAGGCCGAGTGTTGAAATCATCATTATGATTAGGAGTATTCCTCTTTTCATCATTTTGAATTTATTTTTATGGGTTTTGACTCTGCAAATTTATCCCGAAATTGACTTATACAACACTCCGACAGTTAAACAGTCTTAACGAATTGTTAAATTTTTGTTAACAACTCCCGCATTCCCTTTAATACCAGTGATCTACAAACTATGTTAAATTGTGTTAAAAAATAGGCTTAAATGTTAACAATATTAACTAATCATTACATAGCGACCAGACTTAGTTAGTTACAATCAACTGAACGACAGATCATTAAATAAAAAATACTTCCGGAAAATCCAGAAGTATTTTTTCACTAATTACCTTTACATAATTGTCAAAAAAATGACCAAATATTGCAATATCTTAAACTAATTCTCCGTACAAATCAAACTCTTCTGCGGAAGTAATTTTGATATCGGCAAATTCACCGATGGACAAATAGGTATTTTCTGCCGGAACCAAAACGGTATTGTCAACATCCGGAGAATCGAACTCTGTTCTTCCCACGAAATAATTTCCTTCTTTACGGTCAAAAATACACCGGTACACTTTCCCGATTCTTTCCTGATTTTTCTCCCAGGAAATCTGTGACTGCAATTCCATAATTTCTTCAACTCTTGCTTCCTTTACTTCCTGTGGAACGTCGTCCTCCAGAACGTAAGCGGTCGTATTTTCTTCATGGGAATAGGTAAAGCAACCTAATCGGTCGAATCTCTGTTCCCTAACCCACTCTTTCATCTCCTGAAATCTCTCTTCTGTTTCGCCAGGGAAACCGACAATCAGAGTTGTTCTGATCGCCATATTGGGAACTTTTTCTCTGAATTTATCCAACAATGCATTGGTTTTTTCGTGAGAAGTTCCACGTTTCATGGCTTTCAACAAATCAGAATTGATGTGTTGTAACGGGATATCGATGTAGTTACAAACTTTCGGTTCGTTTTTAATGATCTCTAAAACATCTTCGGGGAAACCAGTTGGGAACGCGTAATGCAAACGGATCCATTCAATTCCTTCTACTGTTACCAAACGCAAAAGCAAATCGCCCAAGGCTCTTTTCTTATATAAATCTAAACCGTAATAAGTTAAATCCTGCGCAATTAAAATGAGTTCTTTAACTCCCTTTTTCGCTAATTTTTCTGCTTCAATCACTAAGTTTTCAATTGGTGTTGAAATATTTTTTCCTCTCATTAAAGGAATCGCGCAGAAAGAACAGGGGCGGTCACATCCTTCAGAAATCTTCAAATAAGCGTAATGTCTTGGCGTGGTCACCATTCTCTCGCCCACCAGTTCGTGTTTGTAATCGGCGCCCAAATGTTTTAATAATAAAGGTAAATCACGGGTACCGAAATATTGATCAACATCCGGGATTTCTCTTATTAAATCCGGTTTGTATCTCTCTGATAAACAGCCCGTCACAAAAACCTGCTCTACTTCGCCTCTGTTTTTCGCCTCAACAAATTCCAGAATGGTATTGATGCTTTCCTCTTTGGCATTATCGATAAAACCGCAGGTATTGATAACCACGATATCGCCTTTTTCTTCGTGTACCACCTCTTTTCCGTTGGCTTGCAGTTGTCCCATCAACACTTCAGAATCATATACATTTTTGGAACAGCCTAATGTTACGATATTGATTTTCTTTTTTCCGACGGATTTTGTACGCATATTTTTAATATAATAAGTTGATTAGCAATTGCTAATTTTTTGTGGGTGCAAATTTAGTGATTTATTTGTTAGAGAAAACCAAAATAACTTTGAAGATTTAAAAGAAAAAATCCTTTCAGCGACAGTTCGCTCAAAGGATTTTAAATATTCTTAGCGGTTCAAAATTTTGTTTTAAAAACCACAAAGGCACAATAGCTATGTTATTTTTTAAGTTTTTTAAAAGAACAAATAAGGAAACTGCCCTAAAAAGGTGTCTTTTTACTCTTTCAGAAGTTTTTATTTCCAGATTATTGTGATTTAAATATTTTTTTCATTTCAAAACAGGCCTATTGAAATTTCGAAATAAAAGTTTTACACCAGCTTCTTCAGATAATCACCATAACCGCTTTTTCCGTATTTTTCGGCAGATTTCAGCAACTCTTCTTTATTAATGAAACCTTTCACGTAAGCGATTTCTTCGATACAGGAAATTTTGAATCCCTGCCTTTTCTCCAAAACCTTGACAAACTCTGAAGCTTCATGCAAAGAATCGAAAGTTCCGGTGTCTAACCAAGCCGTTCCACGAGACATTACACCGACTTCCAACTGTCCTTTTTCAAGGTAAATTCTGTTGACATCTGTAATTTCCAGTTCTCCTCTTGGTGAAGGTTTCAGGTTTTTTGCAATTTCCACTACCGAATTATCATAGAAATATAATCCCGGAACGGCAAAGTTAGATTTCGGATCTTCCGGTTTTTCTTCGATAGAAACTGCTTTTAAATTTTCGTCAAATTCAACGACGCCGTATCTTTCAGGATCTGAAACCTGATAAGCGAAAACGCAACCTCCTTCTACACTGGTTTTACTTTCCAAAAGCTCCGGCAAACCCGCACCGTAGAAAATATTATCTCCCAAAACCAAGGCAACAGAATCGTCACCAATAAACTCTTCGCCCAAAATAAACGCCTGGGCTAAACCGTCTGGACTCGGTTGCACTTTATACTGAATCGTACAGCCTATCGCCGAACCATCTCCCAAAAGCTTAATGAATCCTTCCTGATCGTGAGGTGTTGTAATAATTAAAATATCCTTAATCCCGGCCAACAACAATGTCGAAAGCGGATAATAAATCATCGGCTTGTCGTAAACCGGCATTAACTGCTTGCTAACCGCGATGGTTAATGGATAAAGTCTTGTTCCGGAGCCGCCGGCGAGTATTATTCCCTTCATAATTTGAGTGATTGAGTATTTGAGTGATTGTGTATTTGAGTGATTGAGTATGTTGTTGAGCTATTAAGGATTGGGGTTCTTAGTTTCAGAAAAAGTCCATTTTTTAGCATTGATGGTCATCGAAACGATCATTCCTAAAATTTCATCATACTTTTTATACAAATCTAAATAGGTGTTTTCATCAATATATGCGCACGCGAATGCAAAATCCAACCAGTTTTGAGTTTCCGCCGCTTCACCGTCTGCATCATTGAGTTTACTGATAAAAGACTTTTCATATCTTCTCTTTCTCCACGCTTCGGTAATATTTGCATTAACAGAACGAGAGGATCTTCTTATCTGATCGGTTAGTGAATATCTTTCTTCCTGAGGAAACGTTTTTGAAATCGTATATATTTCCATTGCTGCCGAAAATGCTTTTTGATAAACAACTAAATCTTTATGGAATTTTACAAAAGTCATCTTCTAAATTTTCACATTATTAAACTCAATAACTCAATAACCCAAATACTCAATTACTAATTATATTGCTCTGCATAATAATTCTGATAATCTCCCGAAGTTACATTTTCCAGCCATTCTTTATTTTCGAGGAACCAGTCGATTGTTTTGCTTAATCCCTGTTCGAAAGTTACGGAGGGTTTCCAGCCCAATTCTTTATTGAGTTTTGTAGCATCGATGGCGTAACGAAGATCATGACCTGGACGATCTTTCACATAAGTGATGAGTTTTTCTGAACGACCCGCCGGATTCCCCAATTTTTCATCCATTTGTTTGATGAGTTCTTTGACCAGATCAATATTTTTCCATTCGTTGAAACCACCGATATTGTATGTTTCTCCGGTTTTTGCTTCAAAAAATATCTGATGGATCGCTTTGGCGTGATCGATAACGTAGAGCCAATCTCTGGTATATTTTCCGTCGCCGTAAATCGGAAGCGGTTTTCCATTCAAAATATTAGAAATACACAATGGAATTAATTTTTCCGGGAAATGATTGGGACCATAATTATTGGAACAGTTTGAAATAATAAACGGCATTCCATACGTGTTTCCGTAAGCGCGGACCAAATGATCAGATGCTGCTTTACTGGCGGAATAAGGAGATTTTGGATTGTAAGCCGTGGTTTCTAGAAAGAAACCCGTCTCGCCTAAACTCCCGTACACTTCATCGGTAGAAACGTGATAGAATAAATTTTTTCTTGTTTCATCAGGGAAATTCCCGTGTTGATGATCTGGGTTCAGAGTCCAGAATTCTTTGGCTAAATTCAAAAGATTTGCCGTTCCGTTGACATTGGTATTAATAAATGCATTTGGATCGGTGATGCTTCTGTCCACATGACTTTCTGCTGCCAAATGGATAATTGCGTCGGGATTATATTTTTCGAAAACTCTTCGCAATTCATCCACATTGGTAATGTCTGCTTTTTCGAAAACATAATTCGGTTCGTTTTCAATGTCTTTTAAATTTTCAAGATTCCCGGCGTAGGTCAAAGCATCGAGATTGATGATTTTAGAATCCGGATGATTCTTTACAAATTCACGAACGACGTGAGATCCGATAAACCCGGCTCCACCGGTGATGATTATGTTTTTCATAGAAATTGAATGCTTAGTATTTGAGTGATTGGGTGTTTGGGTGTTTGAGTATTTGAGTTAAAACCGTTTAAATTAATTCAAAAATACCGAAATCTTAAAAATTCATTTCTGCAAAGGTCGGCAAATTTTGGTCTTTTTCAGAAAGAATGATTGCGTCCTTGGGAAGTTTCCAGTCGATATTCAAATCTTTATCATTCCAGATGACACTTCCTTCGGATTCTTTATTATAGAAATTATCGCACTTGTAGGAAAATATGGCATTTTCACTTAAAACTGAAAAGCCGTGTCCGAAACCTCTTGGCACATAGAGCTGCAGTTTGTTTTCAGGCGTCAATTCTACGCCGAACCATTTCCCGAAAGTGGGAGAATCTTTCCGTAAATCTACGGCCACATCGAAAACCTTTCCTTCTAAACAGGAAACCAGTTTTGCCTGAGCATGTTCGCCTTTTTGCAGATGAAGTCCTCTCAAAACCCCATAGAAAGATTTAGAAATATTATCCTGAACGAAATGACCGTTTAAGCCGGTTAATTCTTCAAATTTCTGTTCGTTGAATTTTTCATAAAAATAACCCCGCTCATCTTCATAAACGGTGGGTTCTATGATGTAGCAGTCTTTTAAGGGAGTTTTTTTAATTTTCATCTTGCTTTAATTTGAGGAATAAATATTTTCTATCATTTTCAGTACTTTCACACTGTCGTCTGTGGTGGTCTGAATTTCTTTCCCGTGGCGTAAAAAATCGATTATGTTCCTGTAGAGATGCTGGTGATTCTGGGCAGAACCTTTAAAGCTTCCGTAATCATTGGCTCCGTTCGTTGCGGGTAATTCGGGTGCAGTGTAATCTTTAATTATACATTTTTCCACATGGTTCATGTATTGTCCGCCCACTTTCACAGAACCGTTTTCGGCAATAATGGTGAGGGAGCTTTCCAGATTTTCATTCCACACGGAAGTCGAAAAGGTAAAACTTCCCATACCTCCGGAGGCGAAATCAAAAGTGATTATGCCGCTGTCTTCAAACTCTGTTAAATGAGAATGGTTGAAGTCGGCAAATTTGGATTTGATATTGGTAATATCGCCAAAAAGCCAGAACATAATATCCAGATAATGGGAAAACTGCGTATAAAGCGTCCCGCCATCCATATTTTTGGTTCCGCGCCATGAGCCTTTTGCATAATAATGTTCATTTCTGTTCCAAAAACAAGCAATCTGCACCATAAATAAATTCCCTAAAATTTCGGATTCAATTAAATCTTTCAACCACAAGGCCGGTGGCGAAAACCGATTTTGCATGACCGGGAAAATATGAACTTTTTTTTGGTGCGCTAATTTTTCCAATTCCTCCGCTTCTTCCGAACTGAGCGCGACGGGTTTTTCGATAATCACATCAATTCCATCTTCAATCAGGGTTTTTGCCTGTTCAAAATGCAGACCATTTGGCGTACATACTGCAACGACATCAGCCGTTAAAGGACTGTTTAAAAAATCCTGCAAAGAATGGAAACAGGGAACCGGATTTTGACGCTCCATTTCCGCTGTTGTAAATTTTGGATCGATTAAGGCTAGCAGTTCACAGTCTTGATTTTGAAAGACCATGTCTGCATGCTTTTTACCGATATGCCCATAACCTAAGATGGCTATTTTTACTTTTTTTTCCATTGAAAACCAGGATATTTTTTACAAATAGTTATTTTTTTTGAATTTAGCAGACGGTCAGTATTTTTTTCAGAATCTAAAATTAGTGCCTGATAATCGTGTAAAATGTATCAAAAATGATTTTAATATCTTTAAATACATTATTATCATTAATATATTTCATATTCAAATCTAATTTTTCAGGCATTATCTGTTCAATATATAATTTCTCCGGAGTGTCGCTTGCCGAGAGCAAATCATTCTCATTTCTAAATTTTATTGAAGCATAATCGGTGATTCCCGGAAGAACAGACAATACTTTTTTCTGTTCGTCATTGTATAAATCGGTGTATTTTTTAACTTCCGGTCTGGGACCTACGAAAGACATCTCACCAAAAAGCACGTTGAAAAGTTGTGGTAATTCATCCAGTTTATATTTGCGGAGGTAATAACCGATACCGGTTATTCTAGGATCCCGACTTCCGACGGTGAGTGCTCCTTTTGAAAAAGAATCCGGTCTCATGGTTCTAAATTTAAAAACTTTGAAAATTTGACCATTCAATCCAACTCTTTCCTGTTTATATAAAATTCCGCCTTTACTGTCTGACCATATTAAAAGTGAAACTATTATATAAAACGGTGAGAGTATTATAATCCCTATAACAGACAAAATTACATCAAAAATCCTTTTCATTAAATGATCTTTTTATATGCTTTTTCAACGGATTTACAGATAAAATCAATTTGTTCAGCAGTCAATTGCGGATAAATTGGCAGTGAAATCTCTCTCGAATAATTATGATAAGCGTTTGGATAATCATCGATCCTGTAACCCAAATCTTTAAATAAAGTCAATAGAGGCATTGGGATAAAGTGTACGTTTACAGCAACTTCATCTTCTGCTATAGAAATCATCATCGCATCTCTTTGTTCCTCGGTGATATTATTTATCCTTAATGCATATAAGTGATACGATGAAGTCCTCGTGTCATCTTTAGTTATCGGTAATTGGGCCCATTCTCTCTTGCTGAAAAACTCATGATATTGCTCGGCAACTCTTTTTCTTTCGGGTAAAATTGCTGTATTATATTTTCTTATTTGAGCTAATCCCAATGCAGCGCATATATCCGGCATATTTATTTTTAAACCTTGAAAAATAATATCATATTTCCAACTGCTTCCACCCCCTTGTGATTTTGTGAAAGCATCTTTCGTTTGACCGTTAAGGGTCCAGAGTCTCATTGTTTTATACTCCTCTTCATTGTTAAAAGGTTTCGGTAGATTGATGCAGATTGCACCCCCTTCGGCAGTTGTAATATTTTTCACTGCATGAAATGAAAAAATTGTGATATCGGTAAGTGATCCTGCCGGCTTATTGTTATAAAATGCACCCACTGAATGAGCAGCATCGGAAAGAATTAGAATTCTACCCAGCTTTTTTTGATTCTCAGAATGAGCATGAAAAAGACTTTTAATTTCGGGAAGATTAACCATTTGATTAATGGAATCATAATCGCATGGGAGTCCGGCAATATCGACCGGCATAATTACTTTTGTTTTTTCTGTAATTGCCTGTCTAATTTTTTCAGGATCTACGGTGAAATCGTCTTTCACATCTACCATTACAGGAGTTCCGCCGCAATGCAATACTGCAAGAGCAGTAGCACTATAGGTGTAGGCGGGAATGATCACCTCGTCACCCTCTTTGATACCAAACCATTTTAAAATCAAAATTGCTCCTGAAGTCCACGAATTAACACAAAGCACATGAGGTACTCCAGTAAGTTTTGCCACTTCTTCTTCAAGTGCTTTTACTTTTGGACCTGTTGTAATCCAACCCGATTTTAAAGTATTTACTACTTCAGCGATAATATCTTCATCGATAAAAGGGGGTGCGAAAGATATTTTCATTATTTCTTTACGATATTTTTTATAAAACGATACATTTTTCTATTTTGATAACTCTCGAAAATCTGATAAACTTCATAGCCACTTTCTTTATAAAATCCGATTGCCTTTTCATTTTCGTCGAAATCTGTGGTTAAAGATAATGGTAAATTTTCTATATTTTCCTTTGCAATTTCCTTTTCGAATTCTGCAAGTAGTATTTTACCATACCCTTTCTTATTTGCAAGCGTTGCAATACTTAGAAGCTCTGCATAAATGAGGTTATTTTTCTCTGATTTACTAACATTAAAGGCCATCCTTTTCAAAGCTAAAGGTTTGCTAAATAATATTTTTATGCCAGACCATGTAAATTGAAAAAAACTATTTTTAATTAGTATCCTGAAAAACCCACGGTTATCTCTGCTTCCAGCGGCAAACCCCTTAATTTCATTACTATCTTCCAATACCAAAAGTACACCGGGATTTTTCAGGAATCCTGTGTAAAAAACGGCAAGAAAATCTTTTCCAAGAGTAGATAGAAAGAAAGCTGGAAATCTCTCCTCATGAATTTTCACAATTACGTGAACATCTTGCAAGCTTGCTCTTCTAACTTTCATAAATAGTTTTTAATAAATTTCTCAAGACGATCAATACCGGCTTTTCTGGAAAATTTTTCAGAATACAATTTTGCACTTCTTTGTTTAATTTCACGAATATCATCAATCTTTA
Source organism: Chryseobacterium sp. MDT2-18 (assembly GCF_030815285.1). Classification (NCBI taxonomy): domain Bacteria; kingdom Pseudomonadati; phylum Bacteroidota; class Flavobacteriia; order Flavobacteriales; family Weeksellaceae; genus Chryseobacterium; species Chryseobacterium sp. MDT2-18. The sequence continues at coordinate 10,734 of NZ_JAUSWQ010000005.1, forward strand.
AGTCAGAAATTTTCAATGCCGCGTTTTGAAAATCTATTATGCTCTGAGGTTCAAAGACTTGACCCAGCCTATTTTCTGTAATTAAGTTTCGTGCCTCACCTTCTACTCCGCCAAGAATTGGTTTTCCAACTTCAATATAGGCCTGTAATTTTGACGGGATTATAGATTCATAAATCGGATCTTTAATTAAATGTAAAAATAAAACATCAGCAGCTTCCAAATATTTTCCAATTTCGGTGGTAGAAACGCGCCCATGAAGAATTATGTTTTCATTTTGTTTCACCAAACTTTTCAATATTTCAAAATCTGTACCGTCTCCAAATAAATGAAAGTGAATTTTTGGATTATTCTCTATTACATTAAACATCCCTTGAAAAAGTGTCGATATACCTTGATGCACCCCGATATTACCCGCATAAACAATATTAATTCCCGAATTTGGAAACGAAAAATCTATTACCGAGGGCGCCGCTGAACTTTTTTCTACCATGGACCAATTATAAAGGGTCAATATACGTCTTAATCCAATGTTTTTTTTAGCGATTATATTGCGGAAACTTTCTGATACGGTCACAAATAAATCAAAAGATTTGTAATAAAAATTATTTAAGAAAAAATCTAATAAACTAATAATCCAAGTGGATTTAACATATCCTGAGATTCGAATATTTTCCGGAAAAACATCCTGAATATCAAGTAAAGTTTTTGATTTTTTCTTACAAACATTTACAGTCCATGCGCAAAGAACAACAAAAGGTGAAGATTGCAGGATATAATAAAAACTTTCTTTTTTTCCGAACTTAAAAATTGCTATCGACGCAAATAATGCAAAAACAAAATAATTTAGCGCTCTTTTAAAAGCATTCAAACTGTGGTCTGCATACGTATAGACCCGAATTACCCGAACTCCATCCATCATTTCCTCGGCAAAAAATTTATTTGAGTACCCCTTATAAATTATGCCCTTCGGATAATTTGGAAATCCTGTTATTACAACGGGCTCCCAGCCTTTTCCTTTTATATCTTTAATAAACTGAATATCTTTAAGGTAAGGTTCTGGTGTAAAATACTGGGCGATATAAAAAAAATTATTTGTCATTATCCTTTACTCCAAACTACTCTATTTACATAGTCAGTGTAACTCAAAATAATTCGAACGACCTTTTCTGAAACATTCGGCATTGAATAATCTGCAACCCGACGGTAATTTCTTTCGTTGCCTATTTTCTGTTGTTGCAATTGGATTAAAGCCTGCAGGATTCTTTCAGGATTCATTCCGACCATCATCACGCTTGCTTCTTCCATGGCTTCGGGTCTTTCGTGCGCGTCTCTGATATTGAGAGCACAGAAATTTAAGATAGAAGATTCTTCAGAAATAGTTCCTGAATCTGATAAAACCGCGTAACTTCTCATTTGCAAAGCGTTGTAATCGTGGAAACCTAGTGGTTTTAAGAACTGAATTTCCTGGCGTGTTTTTATCTGCATTTTATCAATCATATTTTTCGTTCGCGGATGCGTTGAAACAATGATTGGGTATTGATATTTTTCCGCGATAGCATTTAAAGAAGTCATCAGTCCACGGAAATTTTTCTCGGAATTGATGTTTTCTTCGCGGTGTGAACTTACTACGAAATATTTTCCTTCTTCTAAATTCAATCTCGATAAAACATCAGATTTTTGAATATCCGGTAAATAATGATTTAAAACTTCAAACATCGGCGAACCGGTTTTAATGATCCGGTCTGCAGGAAGTCCTTCTCTTAAAAGATATTCGCGGGCAATATCGCTGTAGGTTAAGTTAATATCGGAAGTATGGTCTACAATTTTCCGGTTGGTTTCTTCGGGAACTCTCTGGTCAAAACACCGGTTTCCGGCTTCCATGTGAAAAATCGGGATTTGTCTTTTTTTAGCAGGAATTGCACACAAACAAGAGTTCGTATCTCCTAGTACCAAAAAAGCTTCGGGTTGCAGTTCTTCTAAAAGGGGATCTATTTTGATTAGAATATTTCCTACGGTTTCAGTGGCCGTCTTCCCGGCTGCTTCTAAAAAATAATCAGGTTTTCGCAAACCCAAATCCTCGAAAAATATCTGATTGAGTTCATAATCGTAGTTTTGACCGGTATGAACAATAATGTGCTCTACCGCTTCGGAATTATCGAGAGCAGTAAGAACCCTTGCCAATCTGATTATTTCGGGACGGGTTCCCACCACTGTCATTACTTTGAGTTTCTTCATATTTTTTAATAATTACAAAAATAACATAAATTGATTAAGATAAATAAAAAAAATTGGCTTAAAGCTCTTTAAGCCACGTACTTTTTACACCTCTACAAAATACGTGTCGGCATCATCTGCATTAAAAGGCTCATTGATCCAAAATACGGTTAAAAGTTCTTCATCACCAATGTTTTTAATATTATGCGTGTACCAAACCGGCATGTCTACATAAGCTGGTTCATTTCCATCGAGATAAAAGTTTAAAATTTTATCAGAATCAATTTTTCGCAGCTGAATTAGCGCTTTTCCTTTAATGACGGCAAAGCGTTCAATCTTGCGGGTATGGAAATGATTCCCTCGGGTAATACCGGGCACAGTGGTTGAATATGAACACTGACCACCGATTCCCAGCCTTATAATTTCTACAAATGCACCGCGCGGATCGATATTCTGTTTGAATTTTACAGGATAATGCGCAGCAATATCAAAATAACTACGGAATGTATTGAATAACTGATAATCAAACTGCGTTGTAAGCACTGGGATTTCACCGCCTTCAAAATAAAGTTCTTTATAATGAACCAGTTTTGCCAGTACTTCTGAGACTTTAATATAAGTGGTAAAAGGCACGATATATTCTTCCGCCGTTTTTCCCGATTTGATCTGATTGATGATTTCCTGCACCAGTTCGCCCACATAAATCAGTTTTACTTCACCGTCAACATCGATAACTGGGCTTTCACCGTGGGTGAGTTGATGACAGAAGGTAGCGATGAACGAGTTGTAATTCGCGAGCCCGAAAGGCCCAAAAACATTAGGAATAATTAATCCTGAGAAAACTCCGTCATTTTTATTTGCCCATTCTGCCAATAATCTTCTGCCTTCCTTTTTAGAGGCTCCGTATCGGTTGTCTCTTTCTTCCTGCGATGAGGAGGAAAAGATAAGATGTGCTTTTGAACCGGTTCTCTCCAATGAATTGACAAGCTTTTTTACCAGATCCACATTATTATGGTAAATCAATTCCGGATCAGGGTTACGGTTCATCGCTGCCAAATGTACGATGACATCACATTGCTGTACAAAATCATCAAGTGTTTCCGCATTGTCAAAATACTCTTTACGGAATTCTATTCTTTCAAATTCTTCAGGATTCAAACCTAAAGTATTATATAGATGCGAACCAACGAATCCGTTCTGTCCGGTAATTCCAACTTTTTTCATTAACAACTTTTTCATTTATAATTTAAAATAATCTGGCGGAAAACTATATTCGTCCTGTATTTCAGCCAAGCGGTAATCTGCAAACACCATTAATTGGGAGTCGTCTTCGGAAGCCTGAATCGAAGTAACAAATCCTGGCGGAATATGAAGGACATCCAAATTTTCAGAATGCAATGTGAATTCCAGAACAGGCAAATTAGGTGAAAGCTTATTCCAATCATCTATTTTGATCAGTTTTATCTTAAAAACTCCTTTAACAGGGGAGAACCACCTCTGCTCGACTTGATGCCCATGCCATGCCCGGACAAAACCGACATCTGTATTTTCAATAAGGTAAACTCTTTTAATCCCAAGAACATCAAAACCGTTATTGAAACGGATAATTCCTCTTTCATCCTGATGATGGTTTCCTTTGATAACGGTTGGATTCATAAAATTTTCTTTTTTATGGATACTGCATCACATTCTCCCCGAAAATTTCTTTTCGGATTAAAGGCAAAGTAGACAGTAATGATTTCAATCCTTCTATTCCCTCTTGTTCAGCGTTGTGAGAATGGTAATCTTCTATTATGGAAACATCTTGTTCACCTTCAGAAAAATATTTCGCATAATTCAAATCACGGTTATCCGCCGGCACTCTGTAGAAATCTCCCATATCTTCAGCCTTCACCATTTCTTCTCTGGTGCAGAGTGTCTCGTATAATTTCTCACCATGTCGTGTTCCAATAATTTTCACTGCTACTTCTTTACCGGAAAGTTCCATTAACGCTTGGGCCAAATCACCAATTTTGCCCGCAGGCGCTTTATTCACAAAAAGATCTCCTGCATTTCCATTTTCAAACGCAAATAAAACCAAATCTACAGCATCTTCCAAAGACATGAAAAACCTTGACATATTAGGATCGGTAATGGTTATTTCTTCTCCTTTCTGAATTTGATTTAAAAACAAAGGAATCACTGAACCTCTTGATGCCATTACGTTGCCGTAACGGGTTAAACATACTACGGTATCGGTTAGACTTCTTGATTCGGCCACCGCTACCTTTTCCATCATCGCTTTGGAAATTCCCATAGCATTGATCGGATAAGCGGCTTTATCGGTACTTAAACAGATGACCTTCTGCACTTTATTGAAAGCAGCCGCACGGATCACGTTCTGTGTGCCTTCCACGTTGGTCTTCACCGCCTGCATCGGAAAAAACTCACAGGAAGGAACCTGTTTCAGTGCGGCGGCATGGAAGACATAATCTACACCCCTAGTGGCCGGTTCTACACTGGTATAATCGCGAACGTCGCCGATATAATATTTTATTTTATCGTTTCTGTAGAGGTTACGCATATCGTCCTGCTTTTTTTCGTCGCGGGAGAAAATACGGATTTCTTTAAAATGATCAGTTTTCAGAAAACGGTTGAGGACAGCGGTTCCGAATGAGCCGGTTCCACCGGTGATGAGGAGGGTTTTATTTTGGATTTTCATTTGCGGGCGTTAATTCGATATAGTCTATAAGCAGTTGGTCTATACATTGGCAATTGCCGTCTACATAGAACCAAAGCTGGTCTTGCTCGTTAATTTTTATTGGAGGTAAAGATAAGGTTACATATTTATTATTTACAAATTTTTCAATAGGCAAATTTTTAACGGTTTTATTCTTTTGGGAATCTGCGCTATAAACACCTACATTCAAAAGGATATTGTCTTTTTTTTCCTTTATTTTTATTCGCACCTTAGCAGTGATGATCCACTCTTTTTCCTGAAGCACAGGGAGGTATTTGGAAAACCAGACCGTTATTCCCCAAAGCAGATTATTACCATTAAGATAGGCCACCTTTTTTCCCTGATCTGTCTTGATTCCGGCGATGGAAGGATCACCGTAAATCTGAAATTCATCCTCCTGAATGATGATTGATTTTTGAACATTCAATGAAGAATCCTGGAAACTTAGATTTGTGATAAGCTGCAATATTTTTCTTTCAGATTCCAGAGTGAGATTAAGATTTTTCAAGTTTGCAGTGAGCTTTAGTTTTTTAGCAGTAAAATCACCGGCGCTGTCCGTTTTCATGTCGCGGAATTTTTTCTGAACATTCAACGTTTTAAAGAGATAGAGTTCCGCGAAATTAAAAAGAAACTGCTCCCTTTCTATTTTTCTTCTCACCACCGGATCGGCTGCTGTTTTCTGTAAAGCATCAGCCAGTAATTTTTTGCCTGCATCCAGTACACGATCTGTAAGATAATTAAAATGTGCATCGTATGTAGGCAGGTTGATATTGTTCACTGCATTTTCTATCAGGTTATAAAGCTGATCCATCTCCCTGTAAGCTGCCCCATAATTGTTCTTAATGAAAAAGCTAATGAGCATCTCCTGATGCTGATCAGGATTCCACAGGAGTCTGGACAGGACCCAGGTTTTCATATCCGTCATAAAACCCAATTCATCATTATAAAGGTAACTTTGTACGAAATACCCCTCCATTCCAGCTTTTTTTAAATACTGCAGATCTTTCCCGATTCGGCGAAAACCCGGTTGTGGCATTAAAAATCCGGCAGGATGCGAATTAAGGGCATAATCCCAGTAGATAAAATCCCGTGATAGGGCCGCCCACGAATCAATAAGTCTTTTCTTATTCACATTCCTTAAATCATCAATTGGATGTCCGATTTCACTGTTAATGAGCGCCAGCCGTACGATCACATTTTTGCGGGGTCTTACCGTTGGCGGCTCGATCGCATCTGCGTAAAAAAGGGTTTCCAGAAAAACATCGGGATATTCTATTTCAATTTCTTGTGCTATCCTGTTGATAAATTCAAGAAGCTGAGTGGACTTGTTTTTTTTTGAAGTACAGGCGGTGCATTCACAAAAAACTCCCCCGTCATTTTGGGATACTGAAAATACGGTCTCGCCCGAGTTCTTCTGAATAACAGCAAGCAGGTTTTTTACAAACTGTCTGTACGCTTCGGGATCGCTAAGACAGAGCTGTACTTCCTGATCATTGAAGCCGGGTTTCATCTTTTTGATCTGACCGGAAGATAAAAACCATTCAGGGTGTTGTTTAAAATATTTGCTGGCAGGAAGAATCTGCGCAAAAGTATGCACAAAACCCACTAAGGTGTACGGTTTACCAAACACCGCATCGGGAGCAAAATCCCCATCCTCCCGAAGAACGGCATTGAATTCTTTGGAATAATTGGAACCGTAGGAGTAATCTCTCCGGTAGATGAATGGACTGGAATAGTGCAAGTCGGTTTCAGAAACGTTGGCGGGAATCAGTTTCTCCACCGTGGGAGTAAATTGGTAAATGCCCAGAAAATCCTCTAGAAAAGTGTATCCCGCATACAGTAAATCTTTATTTTCTTTCCCATGAATAAATACACTCGATTCCGAAAATTCAATATTAATAGGATCTCTTGGCACTGCCTTGCCTGCAGGCAAACGGCCGATTACGATAGATTTTGGTGGTGGGTTATCCTGCGGATAGATTTTCATCGTTTTCTGATAATGGATCTGGATCTTATCTTTAATAAGCCTCGCCATATATTTTTCCTGTTCCGTAGGTCTTGCCGGTACGCTAATCTGGGAGTAACTGGCGATATGGAAAGCTTTATGCTGCGCAGGAGCACACAGCGGCAGAATGATGACCAGTAAAATCAAGATGGTTCTCATGTTATTTCCTCAATAATTTGCTGAATGGTATTGGTTACTTTCGAGTAACTTGGCGGCAACTCATGGTGCAATGCATAGGCTAAACTTTCAGCAATCGCATTCTTTTCATCCGGATTAAAGGTCAGGCTTGGGATACAGACCTCATGAAGATATTCCAGATCCGCACCGATAACCTTACATCCTGCCTCAATGCCTTCAACCAAACCCAGGCCAAAACTTTCTGCCAGACTAGGATAAATGACAAATTCAGCTTCCGCATAGACCTTTTTCAACGCACCCCTCTGAATAAAGCCTAAGTTTACAATTGGATAGTTTTGACTGACCTTGCGGTTGATCAATGCGACCACCTCCGGATAGACATCGCTTACTGTCAGTATTAACTGCCCAATCTGATGCTGTTCGTAAAATGCACAAAACTGCTCAATTAATAAAACATGGTTTTTGTGGGGATTTGCTGTACTCACGTACAAAAAAGTATTCTTAGTTTTTTCAGAAGAGCCTTCAAAACCAAACGTTTTGTAAAAAGGTCTTATCAGTACCTGATGGGCCGGAATACGGTACTTGTGAGCGAGTGCCTTTTTCATACTTTCATTCTGCACCATCCAGAAATCGGCATTCTTTCTGATGGAATACAGTATTTCAGTTTTAAGCCAATACTTCAATTGGGCAAGTCGCCCCATATCGGTGGGGAGCGTGAGAAAAAGTTTCTGATGAAAATAAGTATAGGTTTTTGCGCTGAGTCTGATGTTGGGAGGCAGGTTACCAAAACAGAGCACGGAACTGAATTGATGGCGATTTTTACGATAAAACTGCGCGCGTTTCAAAAAGCCTGCTTCCAGAAATAAAACAGTATTCCGTTGGGAAATCAAAGGGGCTTGATTTTCAATTGTTTTGTCCAGAAGATAAAAAATTTCTCTGTCTGTTTTTTCGAGCTCTTCGGTCAGATAATCCAGCAGGATTTTTCCGCCACCGCCATTTACAAAAAGTGCATCAACCAGTATCAATAGTAAACCGTTTAATTTTAATAATAATTTTACCGGCCAGTTTCTGCGAGAATGCATTAAAAAAGACCCGTTTACAAAAATACTTAATAATTCTCAGATGTTGATAAATAACGCTGTAACTGTTTAAATTAGAGAGCATACTCTTTTGCAGATAGGACGCCAAAGAAATTAAAATACAACTGTAAAACTAAGCTTTCAAATACTGTTTTGAGCGATGATCTTCTCAAAATTACTTTGCCAGATTTCATTTTTCTCCGCGATGAGAGACTCCAAATCTCGGTTCAGGAGAAATTCTTTTAAACTTATATAATCATCAAACAGAAGGCCCACATCACCGTACTTTTTGAAATAATTTCTAAAATAGCTGTTGGTTACTGCCAGAACGGGAATTTTGTATTTTACGGCATCCAAGAAAGCGGCGCTTGCGGTATAGGCGTATTCTTTTTCGTCCAGAAAAAAAGCGGCTGCATCGGTGCGTGAAAGCGCAAGGTTATAGTCAGAGGAAGAGACAAAACGTTCTTTGAAATATTTGATTTGATCATGCAAGAGTGGTTCCAGCTTAGGATCAGCAAGTGCACCAATAATCTCAAATCTGAGTTTTGGATTCCTGTTTTCCCGGGCCAGTTCAATAAAATGATGGGTGCCTTTATTGAAGGATGCAGAACCGAGGACCGCCAGTCGGATATGTTGCGGATCTTTTACTTTTTCCAAAACATCTTTAAAATCATAAGGATGCTCAACACATACCATTTCCTCAGGCTGAAGCCAGTTTTTTGACACTACCGTTTCCTTGATATTCTCACCAAGCACCACATATTTTAGATGCTGCACTTTGTGAAGCAGTGCCTGCTTTAAAAATTTCCCCAAAACCTTTAACAGAGCATTGGAGTAAACTTCTATCTGTTTCAGTTCACCATGCAGTACGATATATTTTTCAGCGGATGATAGAAAAAAGAACCGTTTGACTAAAAAGTGCGTCACCGGGAATAAACTCGTAAAAACAATTTTGTCTTCGGACCGGGACGCGATGAGCTGTTTCAAAATAATAAAGAAATGATATATCACATAAAACGGAAGCTGCCATTTTTTAGCAAAATGCTGAACCTTGATGTAATTCCTGTTTTTAATGGCAATTCTTCTGTTCAGCGCTGATATCTGTGACCTTTCACCTACATACACAAAATCCTGGCCGGATGCGAAATGTTTAATCATTGCAAGATTGATCATCAGGTGACCCTCGCCCTGCATTTGGGTTTCTATTAATCTAACCATTTTTCTAATAAGGTATTCTGGGAATATATTTATCGAAAATCCAGTAATAAGGATCATACAGATCCAGGTAGGTATTCAGCGACACAAAAATCCTGAAGCCCATATAAATGGCAAAAAAGACAAACAACAGGAACTGCTTTCTCTTATCTTTTTGAATACGGAGTACCATGGCAATAATTAAAATCTCGATCACTGTAAAATAAGAAGTAAACCTTACAAACACAATGGATACTTGTGACAAAGTGAAAAAAATTACATTGCTGAATGTAAAAAGATTAATGTAACCGTCATATACTGCACTTTGTACATCCTTTCTAAAATAAAGAATAATTGGCAAAATAATGATCCTTCTCAATGCACTGATGAGAAAAGCAACATTGCTGTCGATCTTTGATGCTGAAACTTCAGTAGTATAGGCATCCAATTTGCCGGCAATTCTCTCTGAATCCGCGCCACCAAAACCTTCGATTAAAAACTGAAATTTACTTAGCAGTAGATTCATCACCCCCGAAACACCCAGAAACAGGGACAACACAATGATAACAACGGTCGTTTTGTTATTAATCTTTACATAAAACAGGGGATATGCCAGAAAAAGCACCACCGCAGAATTATGTACAAGCGTTGCAACAATCACCGAAATCAGGAAAAAAAGTTTTTTCTGCTTAATAATATAATAAAAGCTGAACAATGAAATTGAGATCGCCAAACTTTGCCGTACGGCAAATAAGTCACCAATGAACAGGGAATAGTAAGCAAAAAGCGACACCATAAAAAATGGCTCTAACTTTTTAATCATTATCGCTTTTATTCCAATTATAATCGTTGCCGAAATCATAAGAAAGACCGAATATGAATCGGTAAAACTTTTTATAAGATAAGTATAGGTGGCATAAAGAATCTCAAATTGACCGTTATTAAACTCGCCGAAACGGTCATACATGGTAAAGTAATAGTAATATAGACCCCAGTCTGTTCCAGTTTTCCAGCGGAAGCCGCTGAGTAAAATCAGCAGACACACGCCAAAATAGTAGACCGTAGTTTTCACCTCGGTTTTCACTTTTTCGATATCGAAAAAACTTAAGAAAAAGAAAAACAAAAATAAACTGTAATATAAAACCATTTTAGGAAGCTAGGGAAAAAATGAAGCGTAAATATATAATTTTAATCATAGAAGCCGCGAATAAAGCAAATGCCGCCACTGGAAGACCATATAGAGGCAAGAAAAATACATTGATTGAAACTACTGCAACTGCAGAAATAATATTGGCAAAAAGTATGATTTTGGTTTTGTTCTCTGCATAAAAAATCATCTCTAAAAAATAACCTGCGGTGATGATTCCGTAGGAAATACAACTCCAAAAAATCAGAAAAAAACCATCCTCATAAGCCTTGGATAAAAACAGCATCCCAATAGGTTTCTCAAAAAAGTATATAAAAACTCCTGCGCTTAGAATAAGGACAATATAAATTTTAAGATACCGGTCAATCTGTGTCTTTCGATCTTTCAATGATATACTCGGATTAAATACCACTGGAGTCAGCAACGTAAGGAATAGCGGACCGATCATGAGAAAAACTTTTGAGCCAAGCCCAACATTAGCGTTATAAATACCAACTGTTTTCAGATCTAACAATTTTTCAATGATAAAACGATCTGCATAACTGTTGATCCAGTTCCAGAAAGACAGAATCATCAGTGGTCCCATGTAGATAAAAATCTCCGTTAATAACTTACGACCTCCAATGGCCGGTATATCAGCAATCCCTAATCTGTACCATTTCAGTACATAGTATAATGCGGCAAAAAAACCCACAATTTGGGCCCACCAAAGCAACACATAACCGTCCGAAGGCATAAAGCCAATGACAAACACAAATACCATCAGAAATATAATAGGCAGAGCGTTTTTAAACAGATTAAGCCCAGAAATCTTCCTGAATTCGCCCCTAAGGGAAAAATAGTCATTCATGAGCATAAAGATGGAATTGAGAATCAGCGTAGTAACAACAAAAAGAATGATCCAAAAATGTTCGTTAAAATAAAGCCGGAAAATCATCACAATCAGAATGCTACTTACTGTCACAAACAGGATATAAAACCTAAGGAGGTGGCTGAAAGCACCTAAATTTTTCAGATGTTGAAAGTTAGATTTAATATACTGAAGAAAGGGTTGCAGAAGCAAGCTAAACACAAAAAAATATGCTGCATTCTGAATATTAAATGTTCCAAATGCTTCGGGAGTTACATGCAATGCTACAAGTTTGCCAAAAATAATTGAAAGAAAGGCATTAAAAAACTGAAAAAAAATTAAGTAATTTCTTTCTCTGTTTTTTAAAAAGGTCAGTTTTTCTTTAATCAATCTCACAATATGGCCACAATTATTATCATAACCTTATCAAGAAATTGACTGCAACTCTTATACAAGGTAATTCTAAACTTCTGATAATATTTCTATTTCAGTTCTAACGAAAGAATATTTTTTTTAAAAAAAAGGGTTGCCCTATTATCCAGGTCAGGATATATTTTTTTATTTCCTGTTGTAATCATCTTCTATGCGCACAATATCATCTTCCCCAAAATAGGTACCATATTGCACTTCAATAAATACAACAGGTTCGGAAGTTCTGTTCTCCATCCGGTGGTGCGCTCCCTGCGGGATCTGTGCTACCTCCCCTACGGTATAGTCTCTTATGCTGTCATTAATGGTGATGGTCCCTACCCCTGAAACTACCGTCCAAACCTCGGCTCTTTTAAAATGATACTGCAAAGAAAGTCTTCCACCCGGATTCACCTTTATCCTTTTTACTTTATGTGTTTCCGCAACTTCAATCACCCAATATTCTCCCCAAGGTCTTTTATCGTGTTCCATAATCTACGTGATCAAAACTTGTCTTTTATCTTCTGCCAAAGGCTTTGTTCCTGAGCACTATATCCATACCCATATTTATTTCCGTAGCCGAAATAATCTTTGTCCACATCATTCAGCACAAAAGCAGCGTTTTTAATCTTCTTTGAGTCAATCTGCTTGTTGGCAAACTCAATCAATGGTTTTTCGGTAATACCGGAGCGCGTAACATATAAGGTGGCATCCGCTAAATAAGAAGTGATCAGGGTATCTGTTACCAACATCAGTGGTGCCGTATCGATGATGATATAATCATATAATATTTTAAGTTCGTTGATGAGCATCTCATACCTACCGTTCGAAAGCAGTTCTGTAGGATTTGGAGGGATACTTCCCGAATAGATAATATCACAGTACTTATTAAATAAGGAAACATGAATGATATCTTCAATTTTTTCATTCTCATTATAGAGGAACTCTGTAAGACCGTCTGATCCTTTTTTTGCAGGATCATACCTCTGCAACTGTGGATTCCGGATATCGGAGCCAATGATAATTACTTTGTTTTTCGGCGACGCTATGGTTAAGGCGAGATTCACAGAAACAAAAGTTTTCCCTTCCCCTTTTATGGTTGAGGTAACAAAAACGACTTTTCCCTTTTCCTTTCTAGGTAACATGAAAGTCATATTGGTAATTAAAATCCTGAAAGCTTCTGCCATCGGCGACAGATCATTCATTTCTACCAGCTCATTCTGACCTTTTCCAACGCTTGGCAATTCACCCAGGATAGGAGCATGGGAAAGTTTTTCAAGATCATGTTTAGAACGGATTTTATTGTTAAAGAGTTCTCTTAAATAGATATAACTGAGTGGCATCAGTATTCCAAGCAAAAGGCTCGCGCCCAAAACGATCATTTTTTTTGGAGACACCGGTTTTTCTGATGCGTACGCAGTATCGATAATTCTGGCTTTAGGTGCCGTGATGGCTAAAGAAATGGCGGCTTCTTCTCTTTTCTGCAGGAGCAGGAGGTAAAGGTTTTCCTTTATCTGCTGCTGTCTTTCTATGCTTCGGAAGAGTTTTTCCTGCGCAGGGATCTTGGCGATTTTGGTATTGATTACATTCTGTTCGCCTCCAATCTGGTTTCTGGCAGTTTCCAGTGCCACTCTGTTTTTCACCAGACCATCAAGCACAGATGAGCGCAACACGGTAATCTGTTTACTCAGATCAGCTACCACAGGATTCTGGGGCGTTGCATTTTCGAGCAGACTGTTTTTTTCAAGGATCAACTGATTGTAGGCATTGATGTTGGCCGAAGCGGTTGGATTGCTCAGCCCTACGCTGGAGGGCAAAGTTTGGTTGCTTCCTAATTTCGACATGTAGGAAATCAGATCATTGGTCAGCTGCAATTGCGTTTCTGTCTCAAGAATTCTTGCGCGAGCGGTTGCTGAACTTCCAAGTGTTAATGAGGCTTCAGTAGGAATATCTGTGATCTTATTTGCTACTTTAAACTGTTCTTTCTGACTCTCCACTTCGCCAAGTTCACTAGCAATAATACCAATCCGTTCATCGATAAAATCCTTTGTTTTTCTGGATTCAGAATTTTTGTCGTTAATAGCATCACTGTTATAGGCTTCCACCAGTTTATTGATGACCTGTTTCCCTTTTGCAACATTGGCATAATCAATAGACAGCTCCAACACTGTTGCATCTTTGTTGACCAAATCAACTTTCGTCATCTTCTGAAATGAATTTATGGTAGCATCAGTAGGTAAATAACGTATCTGCAGCTCTCCCAACTCCACCATTTCAGACGGTTCATAAGCAGGATTTTTAAGAATCATGATATTCGCGTAAGGAAGACTGATGGTTTTTTTGTAAGTTGTAACAATTGTTTTCGGAAATTCTTCGGAAGAAACTTCGAGTTTATCCCCGGAAATTTTCAGAATGATCGGTTTTATAGTGCGTTCATCATAGGGTTTTTCACTGATCAACTGAATCAATACGGGTGAAGTTTTACCATAGAGCTCTTTTGTACGCAGACCATTTTTGTTGATAACCGAAGTCTGCAGACCTAAATCTGCTACCACGTCATGCATCAATTTTTTAGATTTCAGAACTTCAATTTCGTTTTCGATGCTATTGGTACCCACACTTCCGAAGCCCCCAAGTTGAGACAACATTCCCATGTCGGCGGATGGGGTTTTTTTTGTATCCTTAATCAGCGCAGTAGACTTAATACTGTAAACCGGTGTTGCAATTTTAATATAAAAAATGGCCAATGCCAGAAAAGCACATACAGAGAAGATAAACCACCACCATTTGTTGATATAGGGTTTTATAATTTCATTAAGATTAATATCGGTAGAAGCTTCCACTTCCGCACTTGGGATCTGACTCATTTATTCTGTTATGAAGTTATTTTTTAAAAATGGTGATGAAGATCCCAGCCAGCCCTATAATAGTACCGGCAACAGCGATATAAATACCTGTATTGGGATCCTGTCTTGCAATTTTTTCCTTGGTCTGATTGGCCGACACATAGATGACATCGCCCTGCTTCAACTGAAAAAAAGGAGAATTGATAAAATTGGCATCCATAAGATTGATGCGTTCCTTGGTAATGGTACCGTTTTCATTTCTGACCATCAGGATATCATCTCTCTTTCCGTAGATAGTCAAATCACCCGCTAACCCGATGGCATTAAGCAAAGTAGTCTGTCCTTCAGGAATGGTATATTGGCCGGGCCGTGCAACTTCGCCTAAAACAGTGACTTTAAAATTGATCAGCCGAACGGTCACAGTAGGATTTTTAACATAAGCTGTTACCCTTTGCGTCAACTCAGCCTTTACGTCCTCCACGGTTTTATCCGCGGTCGCAATGCGGCCCAGAAGTGGGAAATCGATGGTTCCTTCAGAATCGACCAGATAGATTTTCTCAGTATTAGGTGCGGTTGTAGCGGCAGGATTTTGGGTTGTATAATATCCCTGATTGAAAGGTCTTACGACCTCCATATTCTTAGCTGAAACAAAAATCACAAGCTGATCACCCTTCTGAATGGTAGATGTTGAACTTCTCAACGCCACATCGGAGGCCATTTGTTCTACATTTTGCATGTAATTCAGTTCACTGGCTTTCTCCTTTGTTTTACAGGAAGTTAGTATAAGAAATACACTGAGAAAAAGGAGCGCTCTATTTTTATTCATTGATAGTCATTTAAATATGCAGAATTACAAATATACAATTCTCTATCACTTATCCAAAACTTCGTAGACCGAATTATTGCTTTTAAATTCGGGGACGATGTCTTTTAAAATCTGTACTACCTCCATTTTTTCTCTTCTCAACGCAGCCTTTACAATATTATTGCAATGGCTGTCAATATTTTGGTACCCCATGGTAGGGTCTTTGGAAATCAGTATCTTTTCGTGGTGGGTTGGCATGGTGGCGGCATCGTCACTTAGCAGTTCTTCGTAGAGCTTCTCCCCTGGTCTTAAGCCGGTATAGATAATTTTGATATCAACATGAGGTTCCAGGCCGGAAAGTTTAATCATGCGTTCTGCCAAATCGACTATTTTCACGGGCTTTCCCATATCAAAGACGAAGATCTCACCACCTTTTCCCATCGTTCCTGCCTGTAAAACCAAATCACAAGCTTCCGGAATGGTCATAAAATAGCGGGTGATATCCGCATGCGTAATGGTGACAGGACCGCCATTCTCAATTTGTTTCTTGAAGTGCGGGATTACCGAACCGTTAGAGCCTAAAACATTGCCAAAGCGCGTCGTAATAAATTTGGTTGAATTGTTCCCGGTTTTCTGCAATGCCTGCACGAAGAGTTCGGCTGTTCTTTTGGAGGCGCCCATCACATTAGTTGGTTTCACGGCTTTATCGGTGGATACCATGACAAAACGGTTTACTTTATGACGGGAGGCCAAAGTCGCCAAATTTTTGGTTCCCAGTATATTGACCAAAATGGCTTCGTGCGGATTTTCTTCAATCAAGGGAACGTGTTTATAAGCCGCGGCATGGTAGACCATGGAAAACTGATACTTCCGAAACAGGGGTTCAATACGGTGTCTATTTGAAATATCTGCCAGGACAAATTTAAATGAAAGCATTGGAAAAGTTTTTCGCATTTCCATTTCGATCTCATAAAGAGGGGTCTCCGCCTGATCCAACACAACGATTAATTCCGGGTTAAAAAGAGCAACCTGTCTTACGATTTCACTGCCAATCGACCCTGCACCGCCGGTAATTAATATGGTTTTCCCGAAGTGCCTCATTCTGACCTCTTCATTTTCAATCTTAATAGGTTTGCGGTTCAGCAAATCTTCAATCTGTAATTTTTTAATTGTCGGTTCGTGATCGTTTTCCTTTAATTTTTGTAAAGAAGGAGCTTTGAATACCTCTAAGTCTTTTTCCAGAAACAGGGTTACCCAGTAATTCATTTCTTCCTTGCTCATCAACTCCTGAAGGAGGAGAACTCCATCTAAAATTAAATCTTGCTTGGAATTCTGCTCTATTTTTTCTTTAGTATAAATAGGCTTACCCAATAAGCTCGCCCTACTGGAATCGTGCCGCTGCGTAAGGAAACCCACCACGTGATAAGGTAAATTGGGATTATCGATTACTGCACGTGCCATGGCAACAGACTGCTCTGTAATACCCAACACCAAGATTCTCTTGCGCAGGGTACTTCTGCGAATCTGTCTGATAAAATGAAAAAACTCTTTTACAAACAACCGGAACAGGAACATCAACATAAACGATGCGGTGCAGAAGATGACCAGAAATGGCACCGACATATAAATTAAGCGCTCTCCCTTTACTAAATAATATGAAAAACTTATGACAGCAACCAAAGCGGTCGTACTGAAAGTAGCAAGAAATAATTTGAAAAGGTCAATAAAAGTAGAATGTCGGATAATTCCCGCATAAGTCCGGAACAGGAACATAAACATCACACTGATTACAATAATCATTACCACCATCATATTCCCATGCGGAAAAACAGGATTTGAACCGTAGCTCAGTTTTTCAATCAGATAACAGGAAAAATAGATGGAGAAGGTGATAAAGAGAATATCGATACTTAAAATAATCCAACGCGGCAGATACCGTAAATCGGAAAGTCCCATTAAATTATCGCCGCCATAGATTCTCTTGTTGAATTTTCTGTTAATACTCATTTTTTTACCCAGATTATTAAATGAATAAATGAACGTACGATTGCATTGCTTAATTTCATTTTCGGATCATTGTTGTTTTTGCAAATTTACAAAATATATGCCAACAATCAGGATTGTGGCAAAGAGCAATGCCTAAATTTTAATATTATATTTATTTTCAACACCTAAAAAACAGGTGGCATGAGTTGAGAAAAGCTTTAACTTTTTAAAAATAAGGCGTCTATTTTTTTGAGACAAATATTTTAAACCCTTACGACAAATCAATTTAAAATAGATCTAAACAAACTTTAAGAGCCGGTATAAATTTCACTCTAACTGATTTTAATATTTTTTCAACGTTTAAGTGCGTGGTTTCCGATCTTCAAATTTATATTTTTTCTACAACCGGTCTTTCTTTTACCCTTCTCCGGCTTTTGCTTTAATTTTAAATCTAAACCAACGCTACATCAAAACCTTTTTAAAAACGCCGGCTATCCTCGCCCGGTCAGAATCGGACAAATTAGATCCTGATGGCAAACACAGCCCGTTATTAAATAATTTTTCTGATAAATCAGAACCAAAAAAAGCCGCATTTTTGAATACCGGCTGCAGATGCATCGGCTTCCAGATAGGGCGGGTTTCTATCTCTTCTTCTGTAAATTTCTCCATCAGTTCTGCCCTGGTAATTCCGAGTTCCGGAGAAAGACAAGCCACACTGAGCCAATGGTTGGAGAAATAATCTGCGGTGGGCTCTGTATGCAAAGTTACTGACGGGTGATCCTGAAACAGCTCCTGATAAAACCGGTGATTGGCGCGCCGCTGTTGAATCCGCTCCTCCAGCATCTCCATCTGCCCTCTGCCAATTCCCGCACATACATTACTCATGCGGTAATTGTACCCTATACTCGTATGCTCATAATGGGGAGCATTGTCTTTGGCTTGGGTTGCCAGGAAAACCGCTTTATCTTTAAACTCTTTATTTTTTACCGTTAGGCACCCTCCAACGGAAGTCGTAATAATTTTATTGCCATTAAAACTAATCACTGAAAGATCTCCGAAAGTGCCGCATTTCTGATTTTTATAACTGCTTCCCAGAGCCTCTGCGCTATCCTCAATAACCGGGATATCATACCGCTTGCTCAGCGCACTGATCTCCTCTGCTTTGTAGGGCATTCCGTATAAATTGACGGTGATAATGGCTTTGGGTTTTTTCCCTTTAGAAATCCCGAATTTAATGGCATCCTCTACGGCATTGGGACAAAGGTTCCAGGTGTCTTTTTCGCTGTCCACAAAAACAGGATGAGCACCCATGTAAACAATCGGATTGGCAGACGCTGAAAAGGTTAAGCTTTGGCAAATCACAAAATCACCTGTTTCTACGCCCAATAAAATAAGGGACATGTGCAGGGCGGCAGTACCGGAGCTCAAGGCCGCGACATGCACCCCTTCGCCCAAATAGGTTTCCAGATCATTTTCCAGACCGTTGACATTCGGCCCCAGAGGAGCGATCCAGTTTTCATCGAATGCCTGCTGAATATATTTCATCTCGCCTCCACCCATGTGCGGTGAAGAAAGCCATATTTTTTTATCCATTATTTTCTGCTCCAACAAATCTAACAATTCTTCCGGGATTTCCTACCACTACTGCATAATCGGGAACATCCTGCAGCACGACAGCACCAGCACCGATAACGGCATTTTTTCCAATGGTAATGCCTTGAATAATATTAGCTCCCAGACCGACATGCGCTCCTTTTTTAATGAGAATATTGCCCGCCAGAGCGGCTTTAGGCGAAATATGCACGAAGTCTTCAATCACACATTCATGTTCGATAACACTCGCGGTATTGATGATACAGTGTTTACCAATCTTCACTTCGGCATTGATGCAGACATTGGGCATAATCACCGTACCTTCTCCCACTTCCGTAAACCGCGAAACATAAGCACTGTAATGCTGCATAATTTCAAACCGGCACCACTCTTTTATCTGATGATAAATTGCCTCTCTCACTTTGTTATCACCTATCGCGATGATGACCTCTTTATTTTGAAGCAGCGCCTGGGTGGGTTTAAAAATTTCGAGATGATGCGAAAAATGATCAGGCGGATGATCATCCACCAGATATTCTAACAGTTGATTATTCGAAAGAATAAGGTCATAAATAACTTTTGCCTGTCCTCTGGCACCGTATAAAATCATGCTGCGTTTCCTTTAAAAGCGTCCATAGTCATATAATTATTCACATTGACGCCATGTCTTCTCACTACTTTTGACAGGGTAATCCAAACGATCTGCGCATCGAGCCCCGGAGATATTTTATCTACGTATTCTACATCAAACCTGAATTTTTCGTCCCATGACAATGCGTTGCGGCCGTTAACCTGTGCCCAACCGGTTATCCCGGGTTTGACATCGTGCCTCCTTTTCTGTTCTTCATTATACAGATGCAGATATTCAGGTAAGAGCGGTCTGGGTCCTATCAGACTCATTTCGCCTTTCAGAACATTGATTAATTGCGGGAGCTCATCCAACGATGTTTTCCGTATCGCTTTTCCGATGAAGGTTAAACGCTCATAATCGGAGAGCAAAATACCGTTTTCGCACACCTTATCATTCATGGTTTTGAATTTGATGATGTTAAAAATAGCGCCGTTTTTACCCGGTCTTTTCTGCACAAAAAATGCACTTCCTTTATTGTTAAAGAATAACACAACGGTTATTACGATAAATAAAGGGCTCACTACCAGTAATGCGCAACTGGCAATAGAGCGGTCCAAAATTGGTTTTAGAACATTTCGATACATGTAAAGGGTGCTAAAGCGTCAATTTTCGTTAACACTTTTATGGGTTATTGGTTAAGTAGTTTTTTTTCTTGCGTACGGTATAAACAATGATGCCTACGGCGGTAATGGCTAGGGCGGGTAGGTAATCATCGATGGGCAAATCATCTTCACCACCCGGATTTCCTGGAAGCGTCGGAGGATCTTCAGCCGTAGAGCCCTGACCAGTGCTCTCAGTGGTTTTCTCACTTTCCAAAAAAGGATTACTCTCTTGCTGTGCCTGAACAAAATACCCAATCATCAGTAAAAGTAGAACCGCAAACTTCTTCATCATTTAAGTTTTAGCAAATATATAAATGAAAATTTAATAATATCGCATTGTAATCAAATATTTGTTTATTTAATTATTTTTTTGGTATGAAAGTCTCCGTTTCTATCAATTTTCAAAACATAAACACCATTGCTAATCAAACTGCTGCCGATAACGACCTTTGTATTATTAGATTGTACTTTATGAATTAATTTTCCGGACAAATCATATAATTCTACCCAGTTAATTTTCTTATCAGTTGACTGGATGATAAAATCATTTCCATCACGATAGACCATCAGTTGATCATTTTTGGTGGATCCTGCAGCTAAAACAAGGTCATTTTTATAAACGATTTCAAACCTGCCTTCAGTAATCCCAGCATTTGCGGAGAAAGAGTAAGCTCGTTCCGAAAGATTGGTGATCGTACTGGCCTGCTTGTCTTTCAGGTAGATGTTTTGTCCGTTGGCGAAGATACCTTCTTTCCCTCCAAGGGACAAGGTATAATTTCCTGCTTCATAATGACTGGTTCCCAACGAAACTACATCAGCAATATCCAATGGCGCTTTCCTACCTTGAATAGCAAGTTTTCGCACATTTAATTCAGAAAATAAAGCATCGGAACCGACCACTATTAATGGTGCGTCATAATCAAGTTCAAAACCATCAGTTGCAGCCTCCTTGTAACCGATTAGAGTGGTCGTTTGTACCTGTAAGGGCGTGGTTAGATTTAACCAAAACCGATCAACAGGATTTGACTTATCAAAGAAATAAGAAACAGCCGGCTCTCTTACATTATTTTTAAACTGTAAAGTCCCGGCCTTTTTTGCTTTGACAATAAAACCTTGACCTATTTTGATAGTACCGTTTGGAGTTGGTGACGATAGGGTCGGAGAAGGATTTTCCGGTGTCGCGTTCGTCGCCGGACCTGTTGCGGGAGTTCCACCGGTACCGTTGTAGATGGCGTAGTTATTAATCAAACCATCTTTCGGATAACCACTGCCCTGCATTGCACCATTGGGATTGGTATTGGTCCAAAAATAAGCCAGGTGATAAATGGTATTACCGTTTGAAGTATTCAAATCCTTATCCACCAATTTATCAAAATCAATGTTAGAAGGATAAGGATTCCCTACCAGATTATAACCGTGCTCTGCACCGGAATAAGCAATACTCACTGCTGGCATATCCGCATTATGTGGTTTTCCAACAAATCTACCAAGCCAATCAACTGAGGGTGTAGGCTGCGTATTAAACGCACGGATTGCATATCCTTTTGCTGACTCAAAAACCCGTGTTACCGTCGCCGGATCATTTGTACCGGTAAAAACCGACGTAAATTGATCATCCCATTCATTATAGGTGTAAAATCTTGTATTGATTGTTCCCGGCGAGAATGCTTTTAGATTTTGATCTGCTACGGGAGACGACCAATACACATAATCCAATCTTTTGATATGGGCATTACGCTCTGTGATGATACTACCGGCGTTTGCAGCATTTTCATTTTGCATTAAATTCGCATTATTAGCCAATCTGAAATTCGCGCCGGTTGAGACCTCTAGCCCCTCAGAAGCTACAAACACGTTTGGAAGTGCGGAATCCACTGTCGCAGCAACCAATAATTCACCTGCACTAACATAGGTTTTCTCCTTTACGGTTGTAATTCCTGCAGTTGTTTTAATTCCGGTTCCGGAAACTTTTAAAGTTTGGTAAGGAGGGAGATTGGTATACCCTGTTACCCCCGTATGTGCCATACTTTGCGTTGCTCCACCATATTCCACGATAGAAGTAGGTTTGAAAGCAATTGTATTAAATCCTAATGGGAAGGTTTTTGTACCCGTAATTTTCAAAGCAGCACCACCTTCTATAGCAAGCGTTGCAGAACTTGTACCTGTAGTTGCTTTATCATTAAGGTTGAAAATTCCTTTCTGTACATCTAAACTTGCGTTAACATTGAGAGAAGCATTGTTAAGGGTCACTTCGTTAGTGTTCGAACTATTGTTGATAATCAGGTTTCTCACATCTGTAGGAAGTGCATTACCGGTTGATTGGGCTGCGTTGCCGATGAAGTAATAATCTGATCCGGTAGCAAAAGATCTGGTGTCCGTTTGAACGTTTCCTACAGAAAGAGTTGCATTTGTCGTAATACCATCCGGTGAAGTAATTTTTAATATGCTTCCTGGTTGAGCGGTGAAAACAGTCCCGGTTGCTCCACTTGATTTCAAAATATTTAAAGCGGTAGCGCCATTGAAACCGAAATCTAAAGTTCCACCGCTAGATATACTAACTGAACTGTTCTTACCTAAAGATAAACCTTGATCTAGTATTTTTGTAGAAGCACCGGCAGTGACATTTAGCTTAAGAGTATTGACATCACAAGTATTTGCTACATCAATAAATTGTGGGGAACTATTTCCTCCTCCTACAAATTGCAATTCACTATCCGGATCAGTTGTTTTTAATACAGATGCATTAAGCATTTTCAAATCACCCTTTAGTTTCATACTAAAAACAATAGCTCCATTACTGGTGGGTCCTACATCTACAGTTCCTCCATTGATTTCTAAATTTCCATTTACGGTAATTGACGATAAAGAGGTCATACTTCTCAAAGTACCTGCGTTGACGATAATATTGCCGTTAATTAAAACATTTTTAGAACTTGCAGACAATAATAAAATATTATTCGTGGAACTGTTCACCTCCATATTATTTTCTATGAGGTTAAAATCAGATGCTGAATTTGTCCCTATTAAGGTAATGGCAGTAGTGCCTGAGAATTTTAAATTGCCAAATAAATAATTATCCGTATTATTACTAATTTGAGAAGGATTATCTAATAAAGTTCCTGAATAATTCCTAAAATCTACGATAGAACCTTCTTGAAAGTTTTCAGAACCCTTCCAAAAAGTGGATGTATTTGTTAAGGCAGCATTTATTAGTAAAGTTCCACCAGATTCAATAAGTTTTACACCTGTTGTTACCAATGTAACACCAGTAGCTCCTACCTCAAATGTCCCTCCATTTTTCACACGAATTAAAGATAATGTAGAAGAATGGTTATCTGTAAATATACCACCGTTTTCTACAATAATTTTGGTACCTGATGCTGGCGCAAAAGAACCATTAGATTTTATAGTATGAAGTATGTATAAGTTTCCAACTGCACTAGATAAAGGAGTAGAATTTTGTATCCAAGTTGTGGTAGAACCATCATAGCGTTCCCATGTTGCTGCTCCAGTTGAACCTGGCCAATTACCTGAGGTAAGAGTTCTATAATCTCCGTCGTTGTATACAACTGTATTCACATTCACCGTCACGGTTTTACTCGCTGCAAGATAATTCGTACCCGCTGCTTGATTTACCATTAAAGCATTTGTTCCAACTGCGATACCATTGATCGTATTTCCACCAGTAAGAGTTGCTGCGGCATTATCGGTCATTGAATAAGTGATCACTCCGTCTGGATTGTTAGTAGTAAATGCGGTTCCCGGCAAAGTATAAGCTGCGCCCGGACCTACATTTATTGTTGAAGGGGTAATTACTGTAGGCGCCTTCGTAATATCCCCAGTTCCTGTTCCGTTTGCCAAAGAATAATTGGTTTTTAAACCGCCATTTGTTCCATTGCCAAGTGTATAAACAACCGTTGCTGGTTTTCCTGTTCCTGCATTGGCATCTGCATAAGTTCCAGTTGCTGATACCGTTAATGTTTCGCTTCCTACCAATCCAGATAAAGCTCCGGCAGTTATTGCTCCAGTTGTTGCTGAACCATCATACACTTTTGATGCAATGGATGGCGAAGAAATCGTTAATGGTTTAGCTGTAACATCAGCTGATAATGCCGGTTGGGTTACCGTATAATTTGTAGATGGTGCGCTGTAGCTTCCAGTCCTTGTAAGTGTTTTTCCAGTCCCTACATTTGCATCCGGATATGCCCAACTTACAGATCCTGAAACCGAGAAAGTTTCACTATTTACCAAACCGGAATAAGCAGGTGTTCCTGTTACGCTCACAGAAGTGTTTCCATCATATATTTTTGTTGAAGTAGCAATTAGTCCGGTAATGGTTAAAGCTTTAGTAGTTACTGTAGAATTGGGAATAGGTGCATTCGCAGTAGTTGCGTTACTAGTTGCAGAAACATTTCCGTTATATGTTGTTCCCACAGCAGTTGTTGCCGCCAAACGAATGTAGATGGTAGTTGCAGCCAAAGTTCCCGCTGTAACTGGTAAACTTAAACTGGTCCCAAATCCCGAACCTGAAGAAGTTGAAATTTCAAAACCTGCTGGTGCATTCACTGTTACAGCAGCAGTAAGATTAGTTCCGCTAATAGAAATGAATGTATTTCCAGACGCAGTACCATAAACTGTGGATAAAGCAGACAAAGTTCCTGTATAGCTTAAACTTGGAGCATTAGAAACCCATTCTGCATACAATGGCGTATCCGATGCGGGTATCGTATAAGTTGTATTTGCATTAAAATGAGTTCCTGTTCCTGCTGCATTGGTGTTCCAACCATTAAAGGTAAAACCCAATTTGGTTAAACCACCAGAATTACTTGCCAAGTTAATGCCTGTATTATAATCACCATTTTGCGTAGCAGGTGCAAAACCGCCTTCATTTCCGTTTCCAGAATAAGAAACGTTGTATTTGTTAATGTTCCACTTGGCATATAAAGAGGTATTTGCAGTAATTGAAAAAGTACCAAATCCTGCGGTATAATTAGTTCCAGTACCATCAGCAAGTGTATTCCAACCTCCAAAAGTATAACCAGTTTTTGTTAAAGACCCTGTATTTCCTAATACGGTAACTGTAGCTCCTGATGCATAGTTGGCAGCATCGGTTGGAGCTGATCCTGTAGTATTTCCGTTTCCATTATATGTTACCTTGAAGCCAGAAGAAGTTGGAAGAGTATCATAAACACCAATATCGTCAACCTCAAACTCTGCTGTTGTTGTATATATTCTAAAAGCGGCGGCGGCCAAACTAGCTGTTGCACTCGTGTACTCACCTTTTTTAATACCATCAATCCAAATATGTACTTTATTGGCAGGTAAAGTCTCACCGTTACCATAAGGTAAACTTCCTGTCGTGTTATTGAAAACAATAGTTACAGTATAATTAGTAGAAACTGCTACTGTTTGTACGCTCGTCCATACTCCCGCTGCTCTTATCTGTAAATCCGTTCCATTAATTTGAAATGCAGCAGATAATTGTGCTCCTGTAAATCCGTTTGCAGTTCCAAACGAAACTCCCGTTCCTACAGCACTTATTAAAGCAGCACCAGAGGTAGAAAGATCTGACGGCGTTTTTACTTTAAAAGTAAAGACTCCTTTGTTAAATGACGTTAAGCCAGTTTTATCCACTGTTGAAATAGAAGCTCCTTTTGCGGATATAACTCCTGAACTTTGGGTAAATGATGATGGATTTTTAGCAACAATCTTATTAGTCAGAGAATTAACTGTTGTGGAAATCCCCACTCTTACAAAACTAAAATTAGTATTAGCTGTGGTCAATGCTGTAGCATCCGCTAATGTTCCGAAATTTTCAGAGAAAACAGGAGTACCTAAAGTTCCCTGCCCCCAAACCCCGATCGAGCTTAAAAGCAAAAAAGCAACGAAAAGTTGTTTTAAAAAAGAGTGGCACAGAGGATGGGAAGTTCCTTTTAATAGGGCTAAAAAACCAATAGTAAGTAATTTTTTTTTCATTTTCCGACATTTGAGGAAGCAAAATTACAGTATTTTACTTATCAAAAACATAATTATTATTAAATTTTATTAAAATTACCCAAATAACAAACCAGCAATGGTGTAGTATTGATAATTTAAAAATATCGTTTCAGTCAGCAACCGATTTATTTAAAAATGGATATTTCTGGGATTAAAAACAAAACTCAGTGGTGATTGAGTACAACCGAAGGCTCTCGTCATCTCGAGGAGGAAGGAGGTAGTAATTTGGGTATTACAGAGCTTGGGTGAGACCCCTTCAGCGGTTTGATAGAGAGTTGTTAGGTGAAAAGGATGGTTACCACTTCGCAATGACTATGTGAAACAAAAAATCCTCCGAAGAGGATTTTAGTTTAAAGTTTATCTGATTATTTTTCTGTTCGTTACTTCACCGTCGGTGGTGGTAATTTTCACTACATACACTCCATTGGTGATTCCTGATGAATCTAAGATTTCCTTCTTGTTATTGGGTTTCAAGACGGTGATGAGTTTTCCGGAAACATCATACACCTGAATCATCGTCATTGTTTTTGGGGATTTAATTACAAAGGCATCCTGATCGCGGTAAACCACGATACCTTCTTTCGCTTTAGTATCCGTTGCCAAAACCGTTTCCGGTTGGTAAATAATTTCGAATCTACCATTGCTTTCTCCTGCGTTAGTTTCAAAAGTGTAATCACCTGCACTTAAGTTGGTGATGATTCCCGCTTGTTTGTCTTTTAAGTAGATATCCTTTCCGTCAGCAAAGATGCCTTCTTTCGCTCCAACAGCCAAGGTATGATTTCCGGCTTCATAATGATTGGTACCCAAGTATATGATATCATTGCTATTCAATGGCGCTGCTCTTCCCTGAATCCCGAGCCGGTGGTCTCCTAATTTTGTAAAAAGAGCGTCTGCTCCCAAACCTAACAGATTCGCATCAAAGTCCTCATCAAATTCATTGGCTGCTTCTTCAAGGTACCCAATCAAAGCCGTAGTTACTACGCCCATTGGTGTTGTTAAATGCAGCCAAAAGCGATCAGGCAGAATTTCAGTTTCTTCATTTTTTCCTCTGTTAAAAAACACAGAATTGGTATCCTCCGTGCGCACCGCATTTTTAAAGGTGAGTGTTCCCGCCTGTTTGGCTTTTACTAAAAAGCCCTGTCCCACTTTGATAATGCGGGTTGGTGTTGCGCTTTTTACTGAAACATGTTCGCCTAAAGTTGCGGGAATTCCACCTGTACCATTAAGAACCGCATAATTGTTATAATACCCGCCGTTCGGATAATTACTGCCCTGCATGACAGGATTTGGATTCAGGTTCGTCCAGAAATAAGCGGTTTTCTGAATGGTCGATCTGTTATGGTCTGCCAGTCGGTAGAAATCAAGATTAGAAGGATAAGGATTACCCACGAGGTTATAGCCGTCACCCGTACTCGCAGGAGCGGCTGGAGAATGATACTTTAAAGGAAAGGTAATTTCACCGTT
This sequence comes from Chryseobacterium sp. MDT2-18, assembly GCF_030815285.1. Taxonomy (NCBI): domain Bacteria; kingdom Pseudomonadati; phylum Bacteroidota; class Flavobacteriia; order Flavobacteriales; family Weeksellaceae; genus Chryseobacterium; species Chryseobacterium sp. MDT2-18. The sequence goes on from NZ_JAUSWQ010000005.1 coordinate 38,412, forward strand.
ATTTGGACTCCCTTTAAAAACACCGGTAAACACCTGCATAGGAGCCGGATTAGGCGGGGATTCAGCAGGATAATTATTATTTGCCCGAATCGCATAGCCTTTGGCTGCACTTTCATAAACTCCGTTATTATTGTTTCCAAAAATATTGGCATCAGGGGGAATGACTTCAAATAAGTCATTGCCTTCATTATAGGTATAAAACCGGGTGTTCAAAGTGCCGGGAGAAAAGGCTTTTAAATTCTGACCCCGTACCGGACTTGCCCAATAGGTATAATCCAGACGTTTTAAATTAGAATTCCGTTTGACGCTAAAGGTACCCGTTCCTGAGTTGGTATTGAGTTCGTGCACTTGCATGAAGGAAGCATCATTTTCTACGATAATGTTTCCATTATTAATGAGTTGATCCGAAACGATAATGGTGGTATTTCCGGAAACCGTTAGCGTTGCATTGTTAATCTCGCACTGACACACTTTTAAACTTCCATGAGTACCGGTATTGTAATCCTTATTGATGATGACTTTATCCGACTTTATCGGCACAGAAGGAAACCAGGTAGTGCCATTCCAGACTTTAGGAACAATTCCGGTACTTTCCAGTCTGATATCATCTAAGATCCAGGATTCTCTTTCAGCATTGTCCTGCGCAGAAATTCTTATTTTGAGACTGGGCACGGCGGGAATATTTTGAATGACTATTCGATTATAGGGTATAGCCGTGGTGGCATTAAAATAGGTTAAATTATTGTTCGCTCTATAATCCCTTTGTCCGATAATTGCGCTGTTGGTATTAAAGCCCCAGATTGCCTGAGCTTCACCCGAAACAATCTTCACCTGTTTGTACCAGGTTATCCCACCATCGGGACTGATTTCGACCAGCACATAATCCATTTTCTTTGCGTTATCAGTTGTTACCGCACCCGTTGCGTCGAAGTTATCCATCCCATTATCCTGACCCCCAAGAGAAAAGGCTGCCACTTTAAAAGAAAGATCAATAGCAGAGTAAATAGAGGTGTCCACCGCATCAAATTCCAAAACCAGCGGCATTAAAGTACCGTTAGGCTCGCTGCCACCCTGAATGCGGAAACCACGCACACCATCTGCATACAAATTATTACCTGCCGGTTTATCTCCACTTGCACTTTTTCCCATAGAAAACCCTGTTTGCAAACCGTACATATCAGTGTTGTGTGAAACCGTATAAGTAAGTTCTGAAAAGGCGGGTATTTCTTCGAAACCTTGCTGCGCAATGACCAAAGTACCGGCAGCGCCACAAAATACCGCATTCCCTTTAATGACAAAATCGTAGGGATTTTTATCGGGATCATTGTTACTGATTTCAACCGTTGCCGTTTTTAAACCTGCAGTGGTAGGTGCAAATCTCACTTCAAATATTGCATTTTGACCCTGCAATAATTGGGTACCTGGCACCGGAAAATTTACAATGGAGAAATCTAAAGCGTCTGTTCCGCTTATTATTATTTCTCCCAGTATTAAACCGGCACCTCCTCTGTTGGTGATCGTATAGCTTTTAATTTGAGAGTCCCCGATATTTTGGGTCGCAAAAAGTGTTCTGTTTAAACTGGAAGGAACGGTGCTTCCATCATTAATAGTTGCGGTACCACCCAACACTTTCATATCCGCTTTTCCTTGCAGCACTTCCCCCGACAGGGTGACGGTTCGGGTGATGGCGTTGGCTGAAGTGAGCGTGAGTGTACCCGAATAAAAATCTGCCGCTAAACCATTTTTCAAACGGACATGGAGGGTTTTGTTGGTAGCTCCACCTCCCGCGGTTTTGGCGAAAACAACCGTTGTAAAAGGAAAAGAATTGGTGTCGTCATAGGAAAGATTAGAAGAAATCTCCCAGTTTTCAGAGACCGTTGCTGTAATATCTGCGGCCAGATTTGAACCATCGACGCGGAAACTTTGCGTGGGAGAAGGTCCCTGTGCGAAATCATAAGAAAAACCGGTCAGAATTAAATCCTGAGAAAGCTGGTTAATTTGAATCAGCGGCTGGGTTACCATTCCATTTATTGCAATTGTTTTCGTGAGGGCATTGGGAGAACCCGCGATGAGACTCCCTGTATAATTCCCCACCGGAAGACCAGCTTTTAACCTCGTATAAATTCGGTTCGCCGATGCGGCAAGCGTTTCACCCGACGGAATATACGCCGCAGAGGAACCCCACGAGGTATTGTTGGTAGAAACTTCCCATTTTGACGGATCATCCGGGACAATAAGCACATTCCCATTCAGGTTCGTTCCCGCCACGGTAGCATTGGCGGAAGGAGAAGGGCCGCTTCCCACCGGATAAATCATTGCTGTGGAAGAAAGTGTTCCCAAAGCAATGGATGGTTTAAGCACCGTTCCATTGCAGGTAACATGTACCACCGGGGCACTACCCCCAGAAAGGGTAATGTTTTGATTATTATAAGTATTTGCAGGCAGGCCAGCTTTAAGCCTGACATAAATTCTCGTAGGCGGACTTTGAGGAATGGAGCCAACAGTATAGGATACTAATAAAGAGGAGGAAGTAAATGTAATGTTATCAGTCGAAATTTCATAATCTGAAGGTGGAGCCACGGTCACTGATCCCAAGACAGGCGCGAGATTGCTCGCAGACAAAGTAAAATACTGCGATATAGCAGGACCCACTCCTTCATTATAGACAAATCCCGACAGGGAAGCAACTCCTCCGGTGGCGATGGTTGGGTTAGTGGTTGGAAAAGGATCAACCGAAATATTATCCAGATCAATGGTTCCTGTACCACCGCTGAATATAAATTTAATGTTTTTTAAATCCACCGTGGCGGTAGTAGCTGCAAGATCATCGAACACCTGCACATTTCCAACCCAGACGTCAAAAGTATCATTTGAAACATTTTGAACAGTACCATTAGGTGCCAAGTAACTTAGCGTTGCTCCGGAATTATTGATGTACCATATTACGGTTTGGGGACCGGAAAATGTAGCAGAATTGCTTACTCCAATATTTCTTAATGAAAATTCGCCTGGAAGAGCACCCAAGTTTAATCCTATTCTGGCGTATGTTTTTGAATTTGCTTCTGCACTATTTGCTGTGCCAAATCCTGAACCCACCTGCCATTCGGCAGCACTTGTTGTCGCTGTTGAATTCCCGGAAACTGTAATATCAAATTTATAAATCAAACTGGTCGGGACGGGAGAAAAATCGGTGGTTCTGGAATAAGATCCTGCATTTGCGTTAGTTCTTGAAAACCGTAACTGATTTGCATTAATGGAAACAACGACTCCCGACCCGGAAGTACCAATGGAATTGAACTGCCCATTGGTCGGTGCTGTTGCATTTACATAACTGCTAAGATTGGTCGATGAATTAAAATCCTGCGTAAATAATTGGCTAAATCCCTGCGCATAAATCAGCATCAATATTATCAACAATCCTCTTTTAAAAAGTAAGTTTATCTTCATAATCATTTGGTTTTCAATACCAAATTTACCTGAAAAAACTATTTATTTTCTAATTGGTTTTAGGGAAATTATGGGAGGTGTAACCACCATAATCAGAGTCTGTTTTAAATTTATTTTAAAAACCAGAAAGTCAAAAAACGATGTTGCCAGTGCTTTTAGTTAAGCCAAGCTTCTTTCACGGTCTAAAAAACTGGAATGCCCGCTTATTTTTCAACATTAAGAAATGAAGAGAAATTAAGATTTTCTTCGGAAATTACCGTGCACAAATCTTCATGAACTTTTTTGCAGCTTAAAAACGTCAACACAACTGTATAACTTTGTGACTGTGCAGTTAAAAAATAATCCCCATCAACTTTTGCCGCCTTTTGAAAAACTTATTAAAATAAAACTTTTGCTACTTTTTCGATTTAAAAAAAGCTGGAATGTCCACTTATTTTTCAACATTAAGAAATGAAGAGAGATTAAGATTTTCTTCGGAAATTACCACGGAGAGATCTTTATTTACTTTTCTGCAGCTTAAAAAACTCAACACAACTTTGTGACTGTGTCGTTAAAAAATAATCCGCGCCAACTTTTACCGCCTTTTGACAAACTTATTAAAATAAAACTTCTGCTCCTTTGGCGGTTAAAAAAACCTATAATTAAATATTGTCCAAAACATTAATGAGTAAATTATAAAAGTTGACTTTTTGTAACTACTTCTATTTATCACAAAAGCCAGAATCGAGTCTGGCTTTGTAGTTCTTTTTTTTACGATGTATTATTATTTTCTCATTTTCCTCGTGACAGCAGTTCCTTCCTGATCAATTTTCAGGACGTATATTCCGCTGACGAAACGGGTGGTATCCAGGCGGATTTCTTTCTGATTAGACTGCATTTTCATCAACATTCTGCCGGAAGCATCATAGACTTCAATACCAGTAATATTTTTGTCAAAAGATTTAACGACAAAGTCCTGCCCATCCCGGTAAACAATTATATTCTGTTTCAGCACAGAATCGGTACCCATAACTAATCCCGGTTGATATACAATTTCAAAACGGCCTTCTGTTAACCCCGCATTGGCATAAAAGTTATAAGCTCTTTCGGACAGGTTGGTCACCGTTCCGGTTTGACAGTCTTTCAGGTAGATATTCCGTCCGTTGGCAAAAATGCCTTCTGCTACAGGCACCGCAATGGTATAAAGACCGGCAGTATAATGATTGGTCCCCAATGGTACTGCATCTGTAATTTGCAGAGGATACTGCCGTCCCTGAATCGCCAGTTTCTCTATCCCTAGATTGGTAAATATTGCATCAGAGCCCAGACCCATGAGTGGGGCGTCATAATCGAGCTCAAAATCATTTGTAGCACCCTGCTTATAGCCAATTGCTGCAGTAGTTACGACATTCAGTGGCGTGGTGAGTTGAATCCAGAAACGGTCTACAGCATTAGAATCTGCCATTTTACTGTTAAAAAATACAGAGGGTGCATCCGGTTTTCTGATGCTGTTATTAAAAATTAAATCTTCATTGTTTACCAGTGCTTTAACAATGAATCCCTGCCCTATTTTAATATACTTATTGGGCGTTTTAGAAACCAATAAAGACCCATTATTTGGATTCACATTAGTGACCGAATAGGTGGCAGGCGTTCCTGCTGTCCCATTTAATACCGCATAATTGCTTACATAACCTCCATTGGGGTATTTATCAGCCTGCATGACAGGATTAACGTTGACATTGGTCCAGAAATACGCCAGTAAATTTATTTTGTCGGAATTTAAAGCATGCAAGAGTTCAAAATCAATATTGGAAGGATAAGGGTTCCCGACAAGGTTATATCCATTGCCGTTTAATTTTAAGGGAAAACTTAATCTCCTCGAAACATGGGTGGCATCTTTCCAGGAAGTTCCGTTCGTAGGAACTCCCGTGAATACTCCATTGAAGGCTTGATAGGTTAAATTATCTGCGGGGAAATCATTAGGAGAGCGCACCGCATAACCTTTCCCCGGAATAAAGCTGTTGGTTACAGGATCGATTACCTCGAACAGATCGGTATCCTCGCTATAGGTTAAAAATCTGGTATTGACTGTTCCCAGAGAAAAGGATTTCAAATTTTGGTCAGAAACGGGACTTGCCCAATACGTATAATCAAGACGCTTCATATTCGAATGTCTTTTCACCGTAATTTTACCGGTATTGACGGCGGTATCATTTTTTTGCACCAGATTCGCATCACTGGCAACAACGAAATCAGCTGCATTCGCATGATTAATTATACGGTCTGTTACTGTTACGACTTTATTCGAATTAATATTCAGACTTCCTCCTGGCATGACGGTGAGTTTTTTAGCAAGACCGTCTGCACCAGAACCTAAAACGACTGGAGTTTTTATTATGACACATTTATCTGCGGACGGCACCAGATTGTTTGGTTTCCATTTATCCGTATCATTCCAGTTTCCCGAGGTGGTAGAATTCCAGATTTTATTATTATTGAGAATGATGACATCTGCACTTACCCGACATCCATTGCTGAGAGTAGCAGTTGCCGTTACAGAGAACTGTTCTTTATTTTCAAGCTGGGCATCTGTCGGTTTAATGCAGACTGATTGAGTCGCTCCGGTGTAACGCGTCGTACAGTTTGCATCATAAATATCAATTGACGAACTAGTCCATCCCAATAAGGTATTCAAAGGTTTTTCACCATAAATACGCACGTTGTCGATTCCCACGATATCCGCAATCCACTCACTGCCAGCTCCATAAGCAAATAAAACAAACCTTACTTTCAAGTCGGTTTTATTTAAAACATCGGGAGGGAGCGCAAAGGTTTGCCGCTGAAATCTGCTCGCTATGCCGACGTCGTTAAAATAAGTAGCTACATCCGTCCAGGAATTGCCATCTACGGAGTACTGTAATTTTAAATAATTTCTGGTTTCTTTGTTCTCTTCGGGGAAATAATAGAGATCATAATCGATACTCAAATTAGAAAACCCTGTGGTATTAAGGCCTTTGATTAAAGTAAAGTAATTTAAAAGATTCGAATTTCGCTGTATATCGGTAATGATATTCGCAAACCTGCCGCCGTTGTAACCCGAAGAAATAGCAGGGGTATAAATATGAACCTTGGGATCAGGACGGTATGGACTGGTCTGCAATTGCCAACCCGAACCCGACTCTCCATTTCCTGCAAAATCGTTCCTAAATGTAACAGATGTTTCATCTTCAAACTTCTCCGTGAGCAAAGTTACTTCTTCTTTCTCGCCGTACGGGGTAACTATTACAGAAGACTGGTCTGCACAAATCTCAGGAGAGTTCAGTGAAAAGCCAATCTCTGTGGTCGGATTTACCATGACCCGAATCGGTGTACGGAAGGCTGATTCACAAGTGCCGTTGAGTGCGGTAGCGTAGTATATATAACTTCCCACCGCAAGATTTCCCGTGGTGTAAATATTGGAAGTTGGTCCACTGATGGGAGGTCCGAACTCAGAGTCGTACCACCGGTAAGAAGTCGTACCTTTGGAACCCCCTGCCGTTAAAGTTATGGGTCCCGGCCCGCAACGTTGCAATGCGGAAAGGGATATTATTTTTGCAGCACAGTCCTCAATAATTTCGATGGCATAATCCTCGGTTTCACCGCTTGTTAAATTAGTGCATGCCGAAAAAGAATTTTCGCCCTTTGCAGAGGTCTTAATTCTTATGGTGTAGAGTCCGGGTTTCGTTCCGACAGGTACAATAAATCCAAAGACCATATTACGCACTCCATAACCCTTTATGGTACTGCTATAAACATTCTCGCTGGCCATATTACCAAAACTGCCGTTGTTGTCCCAGTCTACCCACGCTTTTATGGCCCCTAAATCCGGACCTGTTACAATCACTTTCGTATTGATCGCACCACCGGGAACCTGTTTGGCTTTCTCCGGATTGTTGACATAACTGAAATACCCACCCGGTGAATACCCGCTCGTGTTAATTGTATCGGGGTTTAAGGTTCCCAAAAACTCTACACTGCTTATAAAGCGGTTAGTTGCGGTTGATTTTGGAGTACAGGTGACAGGGGTTTGTCCAAAAAATAAAATGCTAAAAAGAAGCGATGACAGACATAGAATTTTTTTCATAAAACAGGTCTTAATTCACATTCAGTAATATATATATATATATATATATATATTACAAATATAAATAAAAACAACTAACACGTTAGGGTCAAAACACCTTTTCTACTGAAAACCAACTCTTAAAGACATTAACCTTTCCCTTTTTTATCAAAAAAGCCGGACAATTCCGGCTTTTCTGATGAAAAAGATGATGTACTATTTTAAAATTTTCCGACTTGTTACCGTACCGTTTTGACTGATTTTCAAAATATAAATACTGTTCGGCAGTTTTTCGGCTGGAACAACCACTCTGAGGCCGTTCCCTTTCAGGGTGTAAATTAACCTGCCGCTTGGATCAAAGACTTCTATAGAAGTTATTTTTTTGGCAGATGCTTTAACTACAAAATCATTTCCTTCACGATACACAACCAACTCATCATCTGATGCAGCATCGGTGGCGAGGACAACCTGTGGCACATATACCATTGCAAACCTGCCTTCGGTTATTCCACGAGCTGCCGTAAAAATATATGATCCCTCGGTAAGATCGGTAAGCGTGCCGGTTTGGCTGTCTTTCAAATAAATCTTCTGTCCGGAGGCAAAAATACCCTCTTTGTTTCCCAGGGAGATGGTGTAGTTTCCGGCTTCGTAATGACTGGCTCCTAAAGGCACAACATCGGTTACTACAAAAGGACCTTTACCCTGAATGGCTAATTTCTCTTCACCCAACAGGGAGTAGAAAGCATCCGCACCCAAGATGAAAAGCGGCGCGTCATAATCCAGTTCGAAACCATTTGTCGCTTCTGCTTTATAGCCGATCAACTGTGTGGTGACTACATTAAGCGGCGTGGTCAGACTCAGCCAGTAACGATCTACCGGATTTTCTGCATTTTTATTAAAGAAATGTCCAGTGTTATTAGCCGTCCTGACGGCATTTTTAAAATTAAGTACTCCTGCTGCTTTTGCCTTCACAATAAAACCTTGACCCACTTTTATAAATTCATTGGGGATATCGCTGCCATTAACGGCAGAGGAAGAAATGGTAGCACTTACTCCTCCGGTGCCATTTAATACCGCATAATTATTAAAAAAGCCTGTTCCAGGATAACCGCTTCCCTGCATTTCAGGGTTTGGATTGATATTGGTCCAGAAGTAAGCGGTGTTATAAATGAGTGTACTGTTGTTGGCGTAAAGCGAATAAAAGTTAAGATTCGATGAATATGGATTCCCAATTAAGTTATAGCCATGCGCAGCATCTGTGAAATTTAAAGCGATTCCTTTAAGGCCATTATTCGGGATTCCGACAAAATGACCTCCAAAAACCTGTGAGGCAGTGCCATAGGTATTGAAAGCGCGGATGGCATATCCTTTTCCATTATCTGCAAAACTGTTGGAAAGTGGATCGATCACGTCAAAAAGATCGTTGCTTTCGTTATAGGTTAAGAACCGATTATTTAAAGTCCCCGGAGAGAAGTTTTTCAGATTCTGTCCAGCAACCGGACTTGCCCAATAGGTGTAATCCAGACGTTTCATATTGGCATTGCGTTTTACGGTAATGCTGCCGGAATTGACTGCAGCATCATTACTTTGAATCAAACTGGCGTCGCTGGCCACGACAAAATCAGCAGCACCGGCGTTGTTGATGATTTCATTGGTTACTGTCAATGATTGGTTTGGATTAATGGTTAAACTACCGCCAGTCTGTACCGTAATATTTTTTGCCAGACCAGGCGCACCGGCTCCTAAAACGACGGGCTGTCTGATGATCACACACTGAGTTGCATTGGGAACCGCATTGTTAGGGAACCATTTATTTGGAGCGTTCCAGTCTGTACTTGTGTTGGTGTTCCAAACTTTATTATTATTGATGACCGAAATATTACCGGAAGCCGAGCAGCCATTCGCTAAAGTAGCGGTAGCCAGAATGTCCCAATTTGAAGACTGCTCCATCTGCAAATTAGTGGGTTTAATATAAACGGTTGATGCAGGAGTACCCGTATAGAGCGTCGTTGCTGCTGCATCAGAATAAAACGCAATAGGATTATTGCTGGTCCAGGAAAATGAAGGAGTTAAAGGTTTTTCACCAAACAGCTCTACATCATCTATTGCTACCCCGTCGCACCATTCACCATGATAACGGATCCTGATTCTCAAGGTAGGTTGATTGAGATAATTTCCAAGATTATAACTTAACTGCGTAAATTTAGTTCCAATTCCAACATCCGTAGTAATCCTGCTTGGATTGGGCTGAGCACCTGGAATCAGCACCCAGTTGGTACCTGCCGCATTCGTTGCGACTTCTACATTTACAAAATCTGCAGTAAGATTAGTTCCATCCGGATAATATCTTGAATAATACATTTTAAAATTTAACGTAAGATTTACGAAATTAGCGGTGTTTTTGAATGGTGAAACCAATGCATTTTCTGTATTTAGTCCTTGTACCCCAACATCAGAGGTTGCCATTACAAATTTATTTCCATTAATTCCCGAAGAAATAGCGGGATACCAACTGAAAAGAGCTGGTGTAAAAATACTACTTCTTACCTGCCACGCAGCAGCAGCATTAGTACCATTGCTTCCAGACAGAAGTTGATTGGTGAATCCATTCAGCCCATTAGTGAAGTTTTCATTAATTAAATACTCTACCTGATCGCTTCCTGTCGCTGAAACTGCAATGACAACTTCATTGCCACATACTTCAGCAGCATCAGGACTAAAAGAAATGATCGGTAAGGCATTAATTACAGCGACCATTGGTGTTCTGAATAAAGACTCACACCCGTTAAAGGCAGTTACATAATAAGTAGTAGTTGCAGAGATACTTGGGGTATCCCAAGAGGTGGTATTTCCTGTTGCAGCTGTAGTTGCAATGGGTGAGCCACCAGTTCCTGAACTATACCATCTAAATTCAGTCACTCCAGCACTTGCTGTTGGCTCTAATTTAACAGGCCCAGCACCGCATCGGGAGGTACGAGGGGCAGTTGCAATATTAGCGGAACAATTTGCAACGACCGTAAACAGATAATCTTCAGTTTCACCTGGATAATTTAAATTTCCACAGGAAGATGCATTTGAATCGCCAGTTAAAAAACCGAACACAATCTGTCCATTCACCCGTAAGCGCATGTGATAATCACCAGGGGGTGCTCCAACAGGTATTACAATCCCCACAGTAGTTGAAGCCTGAGCAATGCCATTTGAATTATAAACAACTTCAGCATCACTAAAAATACCATTTTTATCCCAATCTACCCATACTTTAAAGAAACCGGATATTGTGGATGCCATATAGATATTCATTCCATTACCATCTGCCTGAATACTTTTAGGGGTAAGGCCAGTAAAATCCTGGTAACCGCGAGGTGCAGTTGAATAGGTAGAGGTATTAAAAGTATCCAATAAAGTCCCTAAGAAATTGACCTGATAAAGATAATTCGTCTGAGCCTGCGTATTGGTAGACACTGACGGTACACAATAGCATGGTACTGCTGAGGTGGTAAAAGTATAAGGAGCAGAACTAAGAGCATCACCGCAACTGTTTTTAGCGACTATTCTCCAATAGTAGGTCGTATTGGCAAGCAAAGCTCCTGTAGTAAAGGTTGGCGTAGCAACATTTGCAGTGATGGTTGCAGGCACGCTTCCCGTGCCGAAATACACGTCATATGATGTTGCAGTCGCCACAGCACCCCATGCAATGCTGGAAATAGCGCCTGAACCGGAATAACATACTCCAGTAGCGTTGTTTGCCGGGGTTGGAGCGTTCACAGCAGCAGGAACCGTTGTCACGGTTAAAGCTCTTTGAATAGAGGTTACCGAACAGTTTCCATTGCCTACGATCACGTCAAAATTGCCAGCAGCACCTGCCGTTGGATTGGTAATGGTAAGGGTAGGCGTATCTACCCCACTGTACGGAGCGGTGTTCGTTAAAATAATCCCCGCTCTTCTCCACTGGTACGTTGCTGCACCTGTGGCCACGACACTAAAAGTACCAGAACCTGTTGTACAGATGGTGGTAATTACAGGTTGAGCGGTAATTACAGGTAAAGCATTTACGGTTACAGCGTATGTTGCTGTACAGTTGCCTATTGCATAAACTACTGTTACTGTTCCCGCAGTAAGACCCGTTAAAACTCTAGTAGCATTATTGATTGTTGCGGTTCCTGTTCCGCTGATAACAGACCAAGTCCCTCCACCAATAGAATTTACAAAAGCCGGTGTCAAAGAACCTGCACATACCGTTGCAGCTCCACCAGTAATTGGGCCTGGTGTCTGTTGAACGGTTAAAGCTCTTGTCACTGAACACGCCCCGACCGTATAAACAACCGTTACAATACCAGCCGTAACCCCTGTTACCACTCCTGTTGCATCATCTATGGTTGCTGAACCCGTACCGTTTGTAACAGACCACGTTCCTCCTGGTGTAGCATTGGTAAATGCCGGAGAATCCGTTCCTGTACAAACCGTTGGTGCACCACCACCAATTGCAGTTGGAGTAGGATTAACTGTTACATTATAAGTAGCAGGAACACAAGATCCTATGGTATAAACTACCGTTATTGTTCCTGCATTACCACCTGTTAAAACCCGAGTACCATTGTTGATTGTTGCAGTTCCTGTTCCGTCTATCACAGACCAAGTCCCTCCAGCATTAGGATTTGTAAAAGCAGGTGTATTAGAACCAGAACATACCGTTGCAGCCCCACCAGCAATTGCACCAGGCGGTTGATTAACTACAACCACTACACTGCCTGATCCTGTACTCCAACAACCCGTCGCAATATTTTGAGCTCTAAGATAATAAGTACCTGATGCATTAACGACATAAGTAGAAGTACTATTTGCGGTGTCAGTTCCTAATGCGGTTACTTGCCAATACCATGCTACCCCAACTGGTGGCGTACCTGTTCTACTTAAAGTAACACCTGGTGGATTACACTGTGGTGAATTACTGGTAGGGTTGGCAGGATTTGCAGGTATTACGTTGGAATAAGTAATTCTTATTTCGCCACGGGCACCATCGCCCCCTGTTCTACCACTTCCAAAGTTGCTTATTCTTAATGCACCGCCACCTCCACCGCCAGGATTATTCCCGTTGTTTCCATCGTTAGAAACGCCCGTTCTGGCTGCCCCACCTGTTCCTCCACCACCTTGCGCGTTTCCTCCTGCAGCTCCGAGTGTAGTGGTTCCTGTTCCTCCATTTCCACCAGACGTATTTGTTGTTCCGCCGGACGCAGTCCCACCACCTCCGATTGCCCCTTGGTTTTGACCTCCGCCACTACCTCCATTAGCTAACAAAGCGCCAAAAGAAGAAGCTGTTCCTGCACCTCCGTTACCTGCACCTCCATTACCTCCAATACCTACTGAGTAGGCAATAACATTACCGGGAGCAACTGCTAATATTGCAGTCGAGTACCCTCCCGCTCCTCCTCCTGAACCTCCATTTGGATTATTATCTGCTGCGCCTCCAGCTCCGCCACCTCCCCAGATTTGAACTGTTAGTGAAGTCACCCCGCAAGGAACTGTAAAATTTCCAGATCCGGTCGTATAAGTGACGGGCTGCGCAAAAGCATTGGTTACTCCAAAAAGAGTAAGTAAGACGATAACTAAACTTTGGATTGTACTTTTTAAGGTATAAAATGATAAAGGTTTATTCATTTTAAAGAAGATAGAGCTATTTTCCATGGCATCAGTGTTTATATTATTGAAAAAGCACAAATAATTCCAGGGTCAAAGATTTATCTTGAGGTGAATCACTTTTGCTGTTTTTTCTTATTCTTATAAAATTACTTTTTAAAGAATTTCATATTGGGTTGGCAGGGCTAAAAACCTTTTGTAATAGAGTGATTAGAGCATCTGTTTTAAACAATTAAAACATCGCTTTAGACAGGAATCTTCCCGATCCTGATTGATCAGCTGCGAATCTGTAAACCGCGATTTTTGAAGATTTGCTTTCGGAAATCACTTACCTCGGCTGGTGGTAAGTATGAGGAATAAAAGGAACATAATAAATCTGCAAGAACCACAGGTATAATGACATACTGATTTGGTAAACAACCACTGCGGATACCGGAGAAAAACCAGAAAATTACGAGGGAATCTTGCCCGGAATAAAGTAAAAAGTTTTCATGTAAAGTGCATTTGTGTTAAGAAATTATTTATAAAACAATATGACTGTCAGTAAAATACGTTCAAATTTACCGCCTTTGCATGAAATAATATAGCGTGAAAACACCAATTCTTATATCATAAAACATTACTATTTTGCATCCGCGCAGCGACCAACTTTGGGCTTCGGCTCCGCTCAGCCACCAAAATGTTTTAATAAAAGACCCTGACTACAAAACCTCACTGGTGACTACGCGACCTCCCTAGTGACTGTACAACCTCCCCCGGTGATGGACCAGCCTCCCTGGTAGAATGAGCGGAGCCGAAATCACCAAAATGTTTTAATAAAAGATCTGGTGACTACATAACCCACCGGTGACTACGCGACCTCCCTAGTGACTGTACAACCTCCCCTGGTGATTGAGCGGAGCCGAAATCACCACAACATCGCTTCAACTCCGCGCCGCCACCCACGCAACAACCAACTTTGCCAAAGTTCAGAACTTTGGCAAAGTTTTTAAGGAACAATTGCTTTTACTTTGAGGTGGCGTCGTCGTACCTCCTGCTGGCAATGACTGGGTTATGGCATCACTTTCCTGGTGGTAACTTCTCCACTTTGAGCAATTTTAAAAACATACAACCCTTTGACCATTTTGTCCGCAGGTATGGTGACTTGCACGTTGTTTGGTTTTACCGAGAAGATGATTCTGCCTGCTCCGTCATACACCTCCAAGGCGGTAATTTTTTCACTTTGTGCTTTTACTACAAAATCACTACCGTCTCTGTACACTACCACACCTTCTTTTACCTTATTATCGGTAACCAAAACAGTTTCGGGCAGGTAAACGATTTCAAACCGACCTTCTGTTACCCCTTTATTGGCGGTGAAAGTATAGCTGTTTTCGGAAAGGTTAGTCAGCGTTCCGGTTTGCTTGTCTTTCAGGTAGATATGTTGCCCGTTGGCGAAGCTCCCTTCCTTCTCTACCGTTTCCATGGTATAGCTTCCGGCATCAACACCTTTCATTCCCAAAGGAACTCTGTCTGCCCTTTCTAATGGAAACCGGCGTCCCTGTATAATTAAGGAAAGCTCATTGAGTACAGAGTAAAAAGAATCTGAACTCGCGCCAAGTTGCTCCGCATCATAGTCAGCTTGGTAATCGTTGGTAGAACCTTCTGGGTAAGCCAACAATATGGTATTGAAATTGCCTGCAGGGGTGGTTAGTTTCAGCCAGAACCGATCAATCTGATGATCGTTATTGGCTGCATTTCTGTTCATAAATTTACTGGCCCCGGAACCGTCATTCCGCATGTCATTATTGAATACCAATTGGGTATTGTTTGCTTTTGCCTGTACAATAAATCCCTGCCCTACCTTAATAAATTGGTCAGGTTTTTTTTCAGGACCACCGTTTAGGGAGGGCACGCCACCAGAACCTACGGTATAAGTAGCATAATTAGCACCGCTGTAAGCACCGCCCTCCATCGGAGGATTTTCATTTACATTGGTCCAGAAATAAGCTTTACCCACTATTGTACCTGCGTTTGCCAATTTATTGAAATCGATATTGGAAGCGTAGGGATTACCCACCAGATTGAAACCCTGACCCAATTTCTGTAACGGATAGGAAATGATCCCATTATGAGGCTTGCCGACAAAAGTTCCTCCAAACACCTGCGGCGTGACAGTGTAGGTATTGGCGGCTCTGATTGCATAACCTTTACCATTATCAGCAAAGTTATTGGCAACAGGATCTATTTCAACAAAAATATCATTGCTTTCATTATAAGTCAGAAAACGGTTATTTAAAGTACCGGCAGAAAATGTTTTCAACTTCTGACCGGAAACGGGGCTTCCCCAATACGTATAATCTAAACGTCTCATGGAAGCATTCCGTTTTACAGTAATGCTTTTTCCTGCTGCAGAAGTATAGGTTGCGGTGTTATTTCTTTGAATAAGGTTACCATCAGATTCCACAATCAGCTGACCTTCGTTGACAATATTATTTTGAACCGTCAGTGCGGCATTTGCATTAATAATTAAGGTTGCACCTGGTTGTATTTCGCAACTGCAGGCTGTCATATTATTTCCGGAGGTGATCGCAGCACTGGTTGCGAAAATGGCTTTTTTGCTAATGTCCGGTAAGCCATTACTCCAGGTTCCGCTGAAAGTGGTGGGTGCTCCATCGTTAATGGTAATTGTGCCAATTGCGTTGACGGTACCGCATCCTCCTGTCAAAGGAATACTGTACTTGAATGTTCCGCTTTCTGTCGGAGTACCGCTGATGGTAATGGTATTACCTGACCACGCTGCAGAAACCCCTGTTGGTAAATTGGTTGGTGTGCCGATTCCCGACGCACCCATTGTGCTGAAAGTAATTGGTGTGATTGCAACTGCAGCGCTGCTGCAAAGGATCTGGTTATTCGTCGCCGGGACAGAAGTTAAGCTTACGGTACTTATTGGTGACACTGTTACTTTTATAGGTAAAGAATTTGCAAAAGGACAAAGCCCACTCGTAACAACCGCTCTATAAAAAATATTCCCGGTTAAGTTGGGTGTAGTATAACTATTTGTTGTGCCACCTGACCCTCCTGTAACATTGGTCCAATTTGATATTCCGTCGGCAGATTGCTGCCATTGTATTGTTCCCACGCTGCCGGTTAAGCTAATTGTTGCAGCGGTACCGGAACAGATAGATGGAGAAGCTGAAACAGTCCCTGCTACAGAAGCAGGATTTACATTTACGGTAACCGAAGATGTAGTGGCTGAAGAACAGGCTCCGCTTTTTACCAGTGCCCGATAATAAGTTGTTGCGGTCAAGTTGGGTGTAGTATAACTATTTGTTGTGCCACCTGACCCTCCCGTAACATTAGTCCAGGTACTGCCGTCGGCAGATTGCTGCCATTGTATTGTTCCCACATTACCGCTCAAGCTAATAGTTGCAGCAGTACCGGAACAGATAGATTGATTAGCAGATACAGTTCCTACTACTGAAGTAGGATTTACGCTAATGGTTATATTGTCAGTGAATGTATTATTTCCTATCATAAAACTAAATTCAAAGGCATAAGTACCTGCGCTAAGAGGTCCGACATTTATTTCAGAAGGAAATTTTTGCGGTGTCGGAGGCATAGATACAGTTGGACCAGTAATTTGTACCCATTTGATAGTTTTGTCCTTGGCCAAAGCACTACCAATTTTGCTTCCAATAAGCTTAACAGAGCCTCCTGCACATATCTGCGTTTCATCTGCATTGGCTACTGCAATACCACTTGCTGCTGCTTCATTAACTTGGCCAAAAGTTCCTGCCGTTCCGGCACCTTGGCACATTGAAAACTTTTTATTTCCGATACTTATTCCGGTTTGCCCAGTGCACGCAGTATTATCATTGGGGTCGACCATTTGTAGACCTTGCGTCTTAGAATCGGCAATAGAAATACTAATATTAGCTCCCGATGGCAAAGTAAATTCGGCATTTTTTGCAAAATATATTGTTCCATCATTAATAATTAGATTGGGGTAAGGCGTTCTGGTATTAAGAGTAAAATTATTCATTAAAACTAATTTCCCTTCAACATATAAATCACCTATACTTACGGAGAGAGCAGAACTGACTGTTATCGTATGGGGTGCAAGGATCGTAACCGTTTTTGTAAGGGGATTGGTTTTTTCACCCGGGTAACCCACAGTACTACCTGGTGTTGCCCAACCTGATCCATCATAATAAAGCCAGCTTGAAAGACTGGTCCAGTTTCCAGTTCCAGCAGATTTGTAATCTCCTTTAACCTGTGCATTAAACGTCTGAAAAGCAAGCAGGAAAAACATCAGGAGGCACGCTCCCCAAGAGGTAAATTTTTTCATCATGTGTGTTTTTGTGTTGTGTTGCCACAAAAATAGACTTAAAACCGGAAAAAAAAAAGGTGAAAACACCCTTGTGATGAAAACATTTAATGAAATGCATCCTATTATCCATTTATTTTTTTTTTACAGCTAAAAAAAACAACCAGACAAAGACTAATTTCAAAAGTCATGCATACACAGGAAATTTTTACTATTTTTGTTCAATGATCGGCAACTTTGAACACCTTCAATTACCGTTGCCCGAGTTTATTGCAGCGTTCAGCAGGAGCATGAATCATTCAAAAAAGCAAATCAGTGCCGTTTAGGGATTTGCAATTGATTATACAACCACCACCATTCCACCTTATAACTCGGCATACAGTCAGCATACAGTCAGCATACCCTACGGGTTGCTATGAAGATGGGTGCGGTAGAACATGACCCGTTCTGAAATAACGAAGCCGGTTACATTATAAAACAGGCCGGAAAAAATTCGGGTAACAGTAAGGGTGGGGAGTGCTTTTTTATTGCTTTTACCGGGCTCTTGTTCAATAAAGCATCAGTAATAACAGTCGCCATTCTTTATTTTTACCATTAAGGGAATAAGGGTAATTAAGATTTCCCCACGTAAACCGCATCATGTGAACCGCTCCCCTTGGCTCTTTTACTTTTTAACTGGCTCTTTTTAAAATAAATCATCAGTAACAGTCACCATTCTTTATTTTTACCATTAAGGGAATAAGGGTAATTAAGATTTCCCACGAAAATCGCATCATGTGAACCGCTCCCGTTGGCTCTTTTTACTTTTTCCTTGTTCCTTTTTCCTTTGCTGTTTTTACTTTTTACCTGGCTCTTTTTCCTTGGCTCTTGTTCCTTTTTCCTTGGCTCTTTTTACTTTTTCCTTGGCTCTTGTTACCTGTCTTGCTCTTGTCCAAAAGAAGCCGTCTCATAACTCAATGAAACGGCTTTTTTTGTAGTTTTCTCACGGACTCCTGTCCGAGCTTGGGTTGCGAATATCAAAATCTCAGAGCGCTATTTGAGGTATTGAGACGGCTTCTTTGTAAAAATTTATCTTAAGAGGCTACCTTATGATTTTCTTGGAAGTGAGCTGTCCGTCCTGGTTGATTTTCAAAACATACACGCCATTGACGAGTTGCTCTGCCGGAATCAGCGCTTGGATACTGTGCGGTTGCGTGGTGTAAATCAACCTGCCAGCCGTATCATACACTTCAATACCTGTGATTTTCTTCGTCTGGGCCTTGACCACAAAATCATCTCCATCCCGGTAAACCACAAGGCTTTCTTTTACAGCAGAACCGGTACCCAAAACAACGTCGGGTTGATAGACGATTTCAAAACGTCCTTCTGTCAAACCTTTATTGGCGGTGAAAGTATAGCTGTTTTCAGAAAGGTTCGTCAGCGTTCCGGTTTGCCTGTCTTTCAGGTAGATATTCTGTCCGTTGGCGAAGATGCCCTCTTTATTGCCTAAGCTGAATTTATGGATTCCCGCTGCATAATGATTGGTTCCCACCTGAACGATATCAGCCGTATTTAAAGGTCCCTTTTTACCTTGAATTCCTAACCGACGATCTGCTAAGAGGGTGAACATCGCATCTGAACCCAGGCCAAATAAATCGGCGTCATAATCGCGGTCATATCCGTCCGTAGCACCCTGCACATAACCAACCAAGGCTGTGGTGACCACATTCAGAGGCGTGGTAAGGTGAATCCAGTATCTGTCCCGAGTTGTGGCCTGCGCTCCTTTGTTGAAAAAGACAGACGCACCGGAGGTATTTCGTACGGCATTATTAAAAGTTAGGGGTCCCGCTTTTTTCGCCTGAACAATAAAACCCTGCCCCACCTTAATTATTTCGGTAGGAGTAATGCTTTCCAGTTTCGGATCCCCTCCAACAGGCCCTCCCGTGGTTGCCGGAATTCCTCCAACATCATTTAATACCGCATAGTTATTAACATAGCCGGTACCAGGATAGCCGGCACCCTGCATTACCGGATTGGGATTCAGGTTGGTCCAGAAATAGGCTTTCTTATCAATAAGAGCAGCGTTTTGATCTGCCAGTTTCCAAAAATCGATATTGGAGGCGTAGGGATTCCCAATCAGGTTGAAACCTTGCCCCGTTGCCAAAGATTGGTATTGTAAAGGAAAGGTAATCACCCCATTATTAGGCTCTCCTTTAAAAACACCTTCAAAGATTTGTATTTTAGGATCGGTGGCCGTTGGTACAGGATAATTGTTATTCGCTCTGATGGCATATCCTTTCGCAGCACTTTCATAACCTCCATTATTCCTGTTTCCAAAAATATTGGCATCAGGGGGAATGACTTCAAATAAATCATTGCCTTCATTATAGGTAAGGAAACGGGTAGCTACTGTTCCCGGAGAAAACGTTTTTAAATTTTGGTTCTTTACAGGGCTTGTCCAATAGGTGTAATCCAGACGCTTCATATTGGCGTTGCGTTTTACCACAAAATTAGCTGCTAGTCCGGTATAAGTACCTGAGTCATTGACCTGGACTAAATTCCCATCACTTTCAACAATAATATTTCCGTTATTGATGATATTATTCTGAATGGTCACACTCGTATTTGGGCTGACCGTTAATTTCTTCCCAGCTTCAACCTGGCAGTTACATGCGGTAATATTAGCTGAAGAGGTACTGTAATCTGCATTGAAAATGGCCGTTGTATAAATATCAGGAGTACCGCCAACCCATGTTATGCCATTGTAGGTTGAAACACCTCCCACAGTAATGGTTCCTATTGCATTCATATTTCCACAACCTCCTGTTAAAGGAATGCTGTAATTAAATATTCCCGAAGCAGTTGGAGTACCGCTGATGGTAATGGTATTGGCGGACCAGGCTGCAGTGACGCCTGCCGGCAATGTTGTTATTGCACCAATACCGGTAGCACCTGTTGTGGTGTGCGTGATGACAGGTAACGGCGAATTAAGACATACTTGTGGTGATAGCATAGCTGTGCTTACGGTATTGGTTGGTGTAACGGTCACTGTCCATGTATTGACTGACACCGTTGGTGTAGTATTACAAGCGCCATCTTTTGTATACCTTCTGTAACTCGTAGTAGCAGTTAATCCAGCAGGTGGCGTATAAGTAGCACTAGTTGCTCCTGCAATGGTGGCAACATAAGTATCTGCCGAAGAACGCCACGAATAAGTAATTTCGCCATCTCCTCCACTGGCAGATGCTGTACTTCCTATGGCACTTGGCGTACCTCCATAACAAACCGTTTGCCCTGTATTGTCAATTGTTCCTGAGCTGAATGGAGACCGTACTGTCACCACCTGAGAAACACAGGCAGTTGTGTAACAAGTCCCGCTGTATCTGACATAATAAGTTGTAGTAGCAGTTGGAGATACGGTAATGCTGTTTCCCGTACCAATCAAAGTGCCTCCACATGAACCGGTAAACCATTGCGCAACTGCTCCTGTTCCGGCTGATCCTCCACTGAGGGTCAGCGTTGTAGAAGCGCCATTACAGATCGTAAAGCTTCCCGTTATTCCTGTTGGTGCTATCGAGGCGGTGTTCGTTGTACCAATAGTTGCTGTTGAAGAGATAGAACAACCTACGGCATCTTTGTAATTCAGCGTATAAGTTCCGGCATCTAATCCAGTTCTGATTAAAGTTGTTGCGTTATCTGCCCAGGAAACGTCCAACACGTTGATATCAACAGGTACATTAGCCCCTGATTGATACAAATCAATTGTTTTTGAATAGACTAAATTATTGGATGTATCAAAAAGTTCCAACAGCATATTTTGTCCTCTTTCTGAACAACAATCGGTACGATTATAGATTTTTATGTTATCTAAATTTTTTCCTGATTGCAAATCTACTCGTATCCACTCGTTTATATTACGCGAATTACTATGCCAAAAATTATTATTCCCCGAATTGTTCCCGTCGATAGCTTTTTGGGGGCCATAATTTGTTGCATCATTAGAATAATTTGAACTTGAAGAAGCGGTTGCTCCATTAGTGGATCGAGCAACATTAGTCCCTGTGAAAATTTCAAAAGCCTCAATCTCTGCCACTTGTTGCCAAGCGTCAGCATTCACATATTTTTGCGTTAATTTTATGTATCGAATATTTGTAAGTCCTCCTGAAAGAACTGGTGTAATACTCCCATTATGAGAGGCAGGACAGGTTTCGTCTACTTTAGTTTGAGTAATAACGGGCAAAGCATTTACTGTTACAAATGTTGCTGCTGATGAAGCACTTTGACATCCGCTCGCATTGGTTACTTGAACTGTATATGTTCCTCCTGCTGTTGCGGATATTGATTGAGTTGTTGCTCCATTTGACCACAAATAACTTGTTCCTGTACTTGAAGTTAATGTTACACTTCCGCCAGCACAGAAGGTCAGTGAACCTCCGGCAGTGATTGTTGGCGTTGCAGGTAACGCATTTACAACAACGGTTGTCCCGGTACTTGATGCACTTTGACAACCTGATGCATTGGTTACTTGAACTGTATATGTTCCTCCTGTTATTGCGGATATCGATTGAGTTGTTGCTCCATTTGACCATAAATAACTTGTTCCCGCACTTGAAGTCAAGGTTACACTTCCTCCCGCACAGAAAGTAGTTGATCCACCTGCCGTAATTGTTGGTGCTGCTGGCGTTGCAGGCTGTGCGTTGATAACCACATTTACCGAAGCTGGCGAAGCACAACTGCCTGCTGGAAACAACTGTGCTGTCGGAATTATTTGAGAGCTTTGACTTGCACTGTTCCATGACAATTTCGAAACAGCACCTCCTCCATTTTCATAATACTCCAGGACAATACTGTATTTTACACCTGCTGTAAGCGATATGGTTCCTGTGTCAGTAGTAGGCCCGTGATCTGTCCAATTGTTAATAATTTGTACCCCATTTACCCATAATCTTATTCCATCATCACTTTCTGTTGAGAAAGTATAGGTCTCACTATAAAGCGGTTGTACCAGACCTGACCACCTTACCGAAAAACGATCAACAGGAATTGAAGCATCCGGACTGCCATTTCCCCAATCGAAATTAACTGCTGCATCGGTACGTGTTAATGTCGGCGAACCCGAAAGTGTCATATTGTTGAAATACTCCCCTTTCAAACCATTACTTACACCGCTAACCGAATAAGTATATGTTCCTGCGGCAAGTCCTGAAATTGTTGTACTCGTTCCTGTTCCTGTAGTTATAACATTTCCCGGACTTCTGGTCAACGACCAGGAACCTGTAGGCAAACCGTTTAAAATAACACTTCCTGTTGCTGTTGAGCAGGTTGGTTGTGTTATCGTTCCTATTGTTGGAGCGGAAAGAGGTGGACTTATTGTGACTGTTACATCTAATCTTATTGTACTTTCACATCCATTTACCGTTTGAGAGGCGTAATAATGGGTATTGGTAGCTAAAGGTGTTGTAGCAACTAAAGCCGTCCCTCCTGTTGATGCAGCATACCATTTGACAGCTGTTCCGGTTGCAGTTAAACTAGCCACAGTAGCTCCAGTTCCAGAACAAAAATACTGGAAGGCTGATCCAGAAGGTGTGGTGGGATTGGACACTGTTGCCGTAACATCAAATCTCGCTGTACTTTCACATCCATTTACCGTTTGAGAGGCGTAATAATGGGTATTGTTAGCTAAAGGTGTTGTAGCAGTTAAAGCCGTCCCTCCTATTGGTGCAGAATACCATTTAATTGCCGTACCCGTTGCCTGCAAATTCGCAACTGTTGGCGATGCTCCGGAACAAAAGGATTGTGAAGCCGTTCCCGTTGGAGAAGAAGTAGTATTCACGGTAATCAATGCGGTCGCCGAACGTGTTGCAATTGCACATCCAGAAGCATTTCTAGCTTCAGCATAGTAGGTCGTGTTAACCGTGGGAGACACTGAAAAAGTAGCTCCACTTGCAGAAGAACCTACAGACGTTCCACCTGTTGCTGTGGTAAACCAATAAATGGTATTCCCTGCCGAGGTAGCAGACAAATTCACACTGCTGCCACTGCAAATAGTTTGGCCAGTGCTGGGACTAATTCCTGTTGGCGCACTAGGTAAGGCAACGATCGTTTGAGCAGGAGTCGTAAAAACATTATTGCCCGGTCCCACTCCGGTACTCCCGGCAGGATTATTTCCAAACCAAGCGACCATCTCGTAAACGACATCGAACGTAAGATTATTGGTCCCCGCTGCCAATGGTGTAGTATAGGAACCGTTTACATTATTAGAAGCCGTTATTGGAAAAGTGTACGTGTTGGTTGCTCCTGGGGCTAAATTTCTGGCATCCACTCTTACGTTATAATCATTCCAGCTAGTTGCGTTTTGGCTCCATTTGATACCGATATTGAAATCTTTACCACCCGGGCCAGGTACATCGGTCCAGGGTTGGGACCCGATATTTTTGATGGTGACAGTTACATTTCTGGTCTCTCCGGCACACCAAGTCGTTGATCCGGTACTCGCGGAGATAAGCTGGGCAACATAAGCTGGGGTATAAGTAATGATGACCTGCCCGTCCCCACCGGCACCAGAACCTATTGTGCCGTTACTTCCTCTCTCACCACCTCCGCCGCCTGGAAATGCACCATTTGAACCATTGTTATTAGTGCTGCCGCCATTTCCTCCCGCTGCACCACCGCCTGATCCTGCAGCTCCCCCTGCACCTCCATTTGTATTACTGGTATTTCCACCCGCACCACCGTTTCCACCGGAACCAGCTGAACCGCCACCACCGGCACCTCCAGTACTAGTACTTCTTCCTCCATTACCGCCATCAAATTTCACAGTACCGGTACTAGCAGAAGCTAAACCTCCGAATTCTGCATTGCCTCCTTTCGCAATAACCAAACTGCCAAACTTGGAATCCTGTCCACTATTTCCGGTTCCGGCTGCTCCGCCAGCTCCCACTATTACCGTATAAACAGTGCCGGGCGTTACTGCCTGGGTGTCATTGCCTGCGAAGGCGCCACCACCACCACCACGGCTATTACTGTTATTTCCTCCGGAGCCGGCACCCCAAGCTTCAATTTTAAGACTCGTTACTCCGGCCGGCACCGTAAAGGTGTAGGTTCCTGGTGCACTATAAGGCACCGTAGTTTGCCCAACAGCAAAAGAAGAAATCAAAACCAGCAGTAGAATCCAGCCTTTTTTGAGCAATAAGTAATTTTTTTTCATGTTGTGTGTGTGTGTTGGTGTTGGTGTTGGTGTTGGTGTATGTTCAAAGACAGTAATGGCAGGCGTTTTTATAACGCACTATATTATCTTCAATTGTAAAACTTCGTAATTTTAGAGGGGCATGCCGATACAGGCCGCAAACTCTATGTTGCGTCCTGGCAGTTGAAAAAATCTTTTGAAAAGACATCTCAGGCTATTGTAGAAATAGTGAATGCGCTGCACCGGAGAGTGAAGAGCATCTGTTGCGAATTTGGTAATGGAGTTGGAGAAAATAATATTCCCCCAGAGTATCATGCATACCGAAGTAGCATCCTTTTTCTTTTTTCATCCTATTATATTTGTGTTGGTAAAGGATTCACATTGTTATTGATCCTTTAAAGTACAAACTTAGTCTTTTTTGTTTAATAAATAAAAACTATTAAAAAAAAAAATTAGGTGATTTAACGCTAAGTGACAGGTTAGTGAGCTGGATGAATGGATGTTATGGTCGGAATACCCATCCCGAAACGATACTTCCGCTTTCATAATACCCCTTCGATGAAGGGAATATTTTCGCTTTTTATCAGAATCAGCTTTAAAAATGACTTTTTTACTGACAGATTGAACCGCGGGAATTGGTTTCTTACATAAATATCCAATGCAAACACGCTGCGTTTGACCTGGGTATTTGAGTAATTGGGTAATTGCGTGTTTGAGTATTTGAGTAATTGCGTGTTTAGGTATGATGAAGCAGCCTCCAAAATAAAAGTCAACACTTCGATTCAACGATTCAACCTTCACCTCATCACACAAAAAAGCCGGACAGTACGTCCGGCTTTGTATCGCGCTAAAAATAACTTATTTCAAAATTTTCTTCACGGTCACTGTTTCATTTTGGTTGATTTTCAAAACATACAGTCCATTGCTCATTCTTTCTGCAGGAATAAGCACTTTCGTACTATTGGGCTGCAGTTTACTGATCAATTTACCGCTGGTATCATAAATCTCGATACCGGTCATCTTCTCATTTTTAGAGGTGATGATAAAGTCGCTGCCGTCCCGGTAAACCACTACTCCCTCTTTTACCTTATTATCGGTTACCAATACCACATCCGGTTGGTAGATGATTTCGAACCTGCCCTGGCTCAAACCTCCATTGGCACTGAAAGTATAATTATCCCGGGATAAATTGGTGACGATTCCGGTCTGTTTGTCCTTTACGTAAATGCTTTGGCCACTATTAAAAATACCTTCCGCTTTTGCGATACTCAGCGTATAATTACCGGCTTCATAATGGCTCATCCCAAGAGCCACAATATCTGAAGTCTGAAGCGGGAACTGTCTGGCCTGTATTCCTAATTTGCGGTCTGCCAAGGTCGTGAAAAGCGCATCTGAGCCCAAACTCAACACCTCTGCATCATAACCCGCTTCATAGCCATTGGTTGCCTGATCAACATAGGCGATCAACGCAGTATTCACGACATCCAGCGGCGTGGTCAATTGCAGCCAGTACCGGTCACGCTCCGTTCTTGCAGCACCCTTATTGAAAAAAACACGGTCGGATTCTGGAGTTCTGTAGGAATTTTTAAATACTAAACCTCCACTTTTTTTTGCTTTAACAATAAAACCCTGTCCTACTTCGATAATCTCAGATGGAAATTTACCCTCTACATTTTTTGCCAGCCCATAGGTTGCCGGGACAGAACCGGCACGATTCAGCATGGCATAGTTATTAAAGAAACCTTTTCCAGGATAACCGCTTCCCTCCATTGCCGGATTGGGATTGAGGTTGGTCCAGAAATAGGCGGTTCCTTCCAACAGATCACTGTTATCTCTCACCAATTGCGTAAAATCAATATTTGAAGGATAGGGATTGCCGATCAAATTATAACCATTACCCGTCAGTTCACCTTCTTTAACCCCTTTTCCGGACTGATATTTCAGTGCAAAAGTAACCTCGCCGTTATTGGGCTTCCCTACGAATTTTCCTTCAAAGGATTTTACCTCTGTTGTAAAATTATTAGGTGCACGAACAGCATATCCTTTCCCGGGCTCAAAATTGGAGAGCCAGTTGACCGCATAAAAATAATCATCATTTTCATGATACTCCAAAAACCTTGTAGAAACGGTGGACGGTGAAAAATCTTTCAATGACTGGTCTGATACAGGAGCACTCCAGTAAGTGTAATCGAGACGCTTCATCATAGCGTTTCTTTTGACCGTAATTTTACCCGTATTCACTGCTTTATCATTATTTTGGATCAAATTTGCATCACTCTCAATGGTTAGTGATCCGGCAGCCAATACGTCAATTTGGTTGGCAACGGTTAAAGCATGCCCGGTGTTAATAATAACCTTACCTGAATTTACGGTACACGAACAGGCATTCATATCTTCTGTGGACTTGAAATCTCCATTAAAAACGACCGGCTGGTCAAGAGTCGGAAGATTTCCCTGGTCCGACCAGGCAGTTCCGTTCCAGACATTCGTAATGAGCGGTTTGATAACGACATCCGCTGTTGCCAGTGAAGAACAGCCGCCATTAGAAAGCGTAAAATTATACGTACCTGCAGCCAAACCGGAAATAGTGTAAGAATTACCACTTCCTTCTACAACTTTAGTCATACTTCCTTTGATATTGATCATCCACCCCGTAGCCGGCAAATTACCCAGCACCACACTTCCCGATGGGATCACACAGGTTGGCTGTGTTACCGTTACAACTGTTGGCGTAACAGGCAGAGGGTTTACAGCAACCGCAAATTTTGCAGAACTCTCCCCTTTGCCACAGCCGTTCAACCCATAAACGGTAAGATTACCCGGGGTAGCACTCTCAGAAAAAGTTATTGTTGGATTATTTGTTGTCTCATTGGTAATAGTTGCTCCTGTACCGGAGTAGGTCCATACATAAGAAGTAGCATTGGTGATCACCGGAACCGAATACGCAACGCCGGCCTGTCCCTGACAAACGGTTGCCGCTCCTTTAATAATTGTTGGCGTACTGGGCAGATAATTTACATCAATCACAAAGCTTGCAGAGCTCTCCCCCTTGCCACAGGCATTCATTCCATAAACGGTAAGATTTCCTGAAGTAGCACTCGTAGCAAAAGTTATTGTTGGATTATTTGTTGTCTCATTGGTAATAGTTACTCCTGTACCGGAGTAGGACCACATATAAGAAATAGCATTGCTAATCACCGGAACCGAATACTGAACACCGGCCTGCCCCTTACAAACAGTTGAAGTTCCTATAATTGCACCAGCTGCTGTAGGAAGTGAACATATTTCGTCTGCACCTATATAAGGTTGTTTCGTGTCACGTGCATCTCCATCGATATCGGTGGTGATACCTGAAATAGCCGCTCCTGCTTTTAAAGCATTATTTGCAGTACCGGTTTGTAAATGAAGGTCGGTTGGAGAGACAAAAGCTGGAAGGATATTGATTGACTTTTTATCTTTACCAGTAGCTGCTTTCCAGTCAGCTAATGATGTTTTTATATTTGTATTTGTGTAATAACTACCAAATGATCCAATATGCTGTGTCGAAAAATAATCATTGTAATCTAAATAATCGAAATTACTAGAATTAGTCACTTCAGAATAGATTGCAAAACGCGTAGAAGCAGTTTGATTATTAATAAATATATTATTACGAATATCTAATTTAGAACCTGCTTTTATAAATAACGCTGCTGAAACTCCGACTTTTTGATTTGTTTTAAGAACAACTGTATTATAATATAACTTTACACCACTACCATCATTAATATAAATTCCAAAACCACTTTGATTAGAAGGATCGCCACCTCCAGCAGCTTTTACATCATTTACAAAATTATTATATACCAACTGATTATTTCCCGATACATATATTCCATTTGTATTTTTAGCTTCCGAACTAAAGACATTTGCAATATCATTTCTATAAATTGTAGTATTATTTCCTTCCGATTTTATTCCATAACTACCGTCATTGGTAGAATTAGAATCTAAACCTTTTACGCTGTTATCATTAACTTGATTGTAATCTCCCTTAATGAAAATCCCATATCCAACCGCATTACCCGCACTATTCTGTATATTAGAAATAATATTTCTTGAAACAAAACTGTTATTTGCATTTTCTAAATATACCCCAGAGTGAAAAGGACTGCTGCCAACTCCTGCCGGTAGCTTAATTCCAGAAACAGTATTTCCAGAAATAGTATAATTATAAGCATTCAAAATATAAATACCTAAAAAAGCTTTCGTATTATCATCGGTTGATTTTATGGTGTTATTTAAAATATTCCAATCTTTATTATTTTGATTCTCTCCAACTACCATTAGAGCCTGTTTTACATTTGTAAAAGTGACATTTTTTATAGTATTATTAGGATTATTGCCCTTAGTACCTAAAGACTGACCTCCTGCAAAAATTCCTACTGATAAAATACCTGTCGTAATTCCCGCTATCTCTAAATTAACCTTTAAATTTTGGATTTTATTGTTACTAGAATCATTATAAAACTGGATAGCAGCACGTTTGCCATATCCAAAATTATTTTTATTGTAAATCGTCAACATATTGTCAGCAGATAAATTATTACCATCAATAATAATATTAGCTGCATTATTAAATGCTAAAATAGATCCGTCATTAATATCTCCCGAAACAGTCACATTCCTACCTATATTAGGCTTTATTGTCAGCGTATTTACAGCACTGGATCCAACAAACTGATTAATTGTAATTGGAGAAGTTACCGTCTGATTTTCGTCTATTAAAAAAGTCACAGGGCCACTTATCCCTGATGAATTAACACGGGCGATAGCATTTACTAAAGTATTATATGGAGCTTTCTGACTCACTCCAATTAAATATGTTCCCGCTGGTATAATTTGTCCAAACCCTAAAAAAGGCAATAACAGCAGCAGAAATACTACTTTTTCTCTAAAAATAATACATAATTTTTTCATAATTCTTTTTCCTTTGGTGTTCAATTGAAAATATTATTGTGTTGGTAATATATATCGCTTTATTATTTTATCTGAAAAATGGAAAACTAAGAGTAGTTTTTTCTCTACTTTCCTGTTACAATGATAAAATTTTACGGAAAAAGGACACTGCAGCGACAAAATCGATGCAGCACAGAAAAGTAATTTTTTATCATTTGTTGTTCTACAGATATAGGAAACCCCTAATTCACCTATATCATTTCAGACGGGCGCAAAGATATATATTTCAAATAAACCAGCAAAGAAATTCGATATACATAACATAACTTAAAAAAACCCTGCAAAATAGTCTTAAAAAAAGAAACTATTTTACAGATACTCAAAGACATCCCAAAAATATCATCACCAACAAAAAAACCCATTCATTATGAAATCATCAAAGACATAATACCAATTCTCATCAATCAATCAAATTTAAACTCCCCGTAGAAGAATTTACCCCTCTTCACATAACAACTCCGTCATTGCGAGGAGGCACGACGAAGCAAGACCATGATGGTAGTCTCAAACTGCACTACGGTGATTTCGGCTCCGCTCAATCACCAACATGAGCGTGACATTCGGAACATCATGAATTTTCTAAATCATGTACATTAGCCCCCATATCGAAATACTCTATATTACTCCCAAGCACCGCTAAAACAAGAAATATTAAACAAAACTACATTAAAATCAACATTTCCACAGCTCCACAACCACTCCCTACCCACCCCCGTCTATAGCTACAACCACCTCAACACCAGAAGCCAGC
Organism: Chryseobacterium sp. MDT2-18; assembly: GCF_030815285.1. NCBI lineage: Bacteria > Pseudomonadati > Bacteroidota > Flavobacteriia > Flavobacteriales > Weeksellaceae > Chryseobacterium > Chryseobacterium sp. MDT2-18. Next base: position 68,803 of record NZ_JAUSWQ010000005.1, read on the forward strand.
CTATAACCAACCACTCCAAACTTGCCATTTCGGGTACCAAAAGGGAACATTTCGGAACATCATAAGTTTTCTAAACCATCCACCATCTACATTGCCTCATAAGGAAATACACTCTATTACCCCAACCACCGCTAAAACAAGAAACTCTCAAATTGAAAAACGGCAGTAAACCCAACACAGCGTTCACAATTGACACCATTGACGGTACATGGCTGCTTTTTTTAGGCATATCTTCAGAATAGGTATTAAAAAAATCAGAACTGCTCCTCAGCAGAGCTAATTTCCACTTCTGCTGATAACAACAAATGTGAAAATATTTTAGGACTAAAATTTAAATGTAAATTTGTACCAGGACTATCAATAAACAAAAGTTAAATTTGTAAACTTTTTTTAGGACGGGTCAGTCTATCATCTATCGAGCAAACCACTCCCTACCCACCCCCGTCTATAGCTACAACCACCTCAATACCAGAAGCCAGCCAGAAGTCCACCTATAGCCAACCACTCCAAACTTGCCATTTCGGGTACTAAAAGGGAACATTTCGGAAGATTACGGAACATTTCGGAACAACATTAGTTTTCTAAACCATCCATCATCTACATTTGCCTCCATATCGAAATACTCTCTATTACCCCAACCACCGCTAAAACAAGAACTCTCAAATTGAAAAAACTGCATTTAAACCCGCATATATACCAAGCATCCAACACCAATACCCATCTCATAAAATTCCCTTAATTTTGCACCAAAGAAAAAAACATGCTTCTCATCGATTCCCCTTCTCAGAATGCCTATTTCAATATTGCCTCGGAAGAATACCTGCTTCACCGCTTTCCGACGGAAGATATTTTCTTATTGTACGTCAATGCGCCCTCGATTATCGTAGGGAAATTTCAAAATACCCTTGCGGAAATTAATCTCGACTATGTCAGGGAAAAAGAAATCAAAGTCGTGCGCCGGATGTCGGGTGGCGGCACAGTATATCACGATCTGGGAAACCTCAACTTTTCCTTTCATACCCTTTTGGGCCAGAATGATTTTGGTGACTTTTCTTTTTTCACCCAACCCGTGCTCAATATGCTGAATCAGTTAAACGTGCCCGCAGAATTAAAAGGCCGTAACGATTTATTGGTAGAGGGTAAAAAATTCAGCGGCAACGCCAAACTCGCGCGCCATGGAAAAATGATTCAGCACGGAACCATCCTTCTGAATTCCGAAATGGAAGTATTGGGGGAAGCGCTGAAAGTCAACCCTTTGAAATTCATCGACAAAGCCATTAAATCTACCCGGTCGCGCGTGACCAACCTCATCAGCTATCTGCCCAAAGACACCACTACAGATCACCTTAAAAACCTGCTCACCGAAGAGATCATCAAAAACAATCCGGGTGCAGAACGATACGAACTCACCGCAGAAGACCTGCAAAACATCCAGCAGCTGATGGCAGAAAAATACGAAACCTGGGACTGGAACTTTGGATTTTCACCCAACTATAATTTTAAGAAAGCCATCAAAGTTCCGGCTGGATTTATTGAAGTCCATCTAGAGGTCGTACAGGGCTTCATAGAAAAAGCCAAAATATTCGGCGACTTTTTCGCCTCGAAACCGATTGAAGAACTGGAAGAACAGCTGATCGGAAAAAAACACGAAATCTCTGCTTTAAATGAACTCCTGACCTCTGTTGACCTGACGGGGTATTTTGGAAAAGTAACGCTGGAGGAAGTACTGGAAGGATTTAACTGATCCAAAAAAAAAAGAGCCTGGCGAAAAGAAAATAAATCAGGAAAATGAAAGCATATCAATTACATTTTGGATCCTATACTTCATTTCTAAAGCAGACTTTGCAACCTTATTTTCCGCAATAATCTTTAAAAGCTGCTTATCAGAAATGCCGCAACTCAATTTAAACTAAAAAAAATCCGTCTCATAATGAGACGGATTTACCTTTTAAAAATAGTTCAAAATATTAAATATTATTTCTTTTCCATGGCTTTAATTAAAATCTGAAGATTCACCTCATCCTTAATAAGACCGTTGGCAAGTGGCAGCTGAAACTTCACGCCGAAATCCTCTCTTTTAATATCTTTAGGTTCAGTGGCAATGGTCGCTTCAGCACCTTTTACAGAAACATTTGCATTGAACTGTACCGGTTTTGTAATTCCTTTGATGGTCAAGTTCCCATCCAGAAGGGTGTTATAGTCACCCGATTGAGTGGGTGTGACTTTGGTAATTTCGTAAGATGCGGTCGGGAACTTGTCTGCTTCGAAGAAATCTCCGCTTTTCAGATGACCGTTTAATTTTGCCAACTGTTCCGGATCGTTTTTTAAATCTACAGAAGTCAAAGAATTCATGTCGGCCACGAATTTACCGCTTTCCAAAACGCCGTCTTTCACGGTTAGATCACCACTTTCGAATTTAATAATTCCGAAATGGCTCGATTGTTCAGATTTCACTACTTTGTACCCTTTCCATTCGATTCTGCTGTTTAAAGTATCGAGTTCATATATTGCACCCCGGTTGGTGGTAGAAACTTCGGTAACCTCGCTGGTCAGGGGTTTGTCTTTCGCACATGATACGACTGCAAATGAAAAAAGTACGAAGAAAACCGAATTGGTAATTGATTTCATCATTATATAGCTTAAATTAAATTGTTTTGGCTAAAATAACAAAAATATCTTTATTAGAGACAAATATGTTATTTTTGCAATATGCTATTAGAAATCAAGAATTTATTTTTTTCCCATCGCCCAGAGCAAAGGCTTTTCCAGAATTTTAATCTTAAAGTTGAGGAAGGGAAAATCATCGCTTTAGCAGGTGAAAGCGGCTGTGGAAAATCTACTATTTTAAATTTAATTTACGGCCTTCTCGAATGGGAAAAAGGCCAAATCATTTTTAATGGCGCACCGATTTTGGGACCTACAAAAAATTTGGTTCCCGGCGAAGATCATATGAAACTGGTCGCTCAGAATTACGATCTGATGCCCTATTCTACGGTGGCAGATAATGTGGGGAAATTTATTTCCAATATCAATTTAAAAGAGAAAAAAGAAAGAGTTCAGGAACTTTTAACGGTGGTTGGACTTGAAGAATACGAAAACACATTACCCAAATATCTGAGTGGTGGACAAATGCAGAGAGTCGCCATTGCAAGAGCGCTTTCGGTAATGCCCAAGCTTTTATTACTAGATGAACCTTTCAGCAATATCGACTTTTCCAGAAAAATAGAACTGCGCGAACGGCTTTTTAATTACGTTCGGGAAAAGAATATTTCGCTCCTTATTTCGACACATGAAATCCAGGAAGTTATGCCTTGGCTGGATCAGATTATTGTTCTGCAAGGCGGACGGCTCATCCAAAATGATGATGCAGAAGAAACCTACAATAATCCTTACAATCAATATGTTGCGTCACTTTTCGGTGAGGTGAATGTTTTTTCGGAGGAAGAAAAATTAGAATTAAATATTTCTAAAAAGTTCTGGTATCCACACGAAATAACCATTTCAGATCATGGAAAAGAAGCCGAAGTTTTAGAAAGCCGTTTTGCCGGAAGCTGTTACTGGACGAAAATTTCCCTGAAAGGCAAACAACTGATTATTTACACCGCGGAAAAAGCGGAAGGTTTGATTAAAATCAATCTTTAAAAATAAAAAAAGCCGGGCCAATTCAGCGTTTGCAAATGGAGGCCTGACTTTTCTCAGTTCATTTTTATCTTTTGAAAATAATTCTTAGCTTTGTTATTCAAAACGTAAGGAAATTTTTGGTTAATTCTCTTTCTGCCCCTGAGACGAAATTAGTACGATTCCTTTGTGCAACTAGTCTTTGAAACGGAACCCTGTCCAAATTTTTCCTTTTTTTTTACGCCTTTTTCACAAATTCAGACTTCAAAGCCATTGATCCGAAGCCGTCGATTTTACAATCAATATTGTGGTCGCTGTCCGGGCGCAGTCTGATGTTTTTCACCTTGGTGCCTGCTTTTACCGGTTTTGGTGCACCTTTTACCGGTAAATCTTTGATTACCACGACCGAGTCGCCATTTTGTAATTCGTGTCCGTGGGCATCTAAAATTTTATCTTCATCAGCTGTTTCTCCCGGCGTCCATTCGTAGAAACACTGTGAACAAACCATTTTGCCATCCTGTTCATAAGTGAATTCCGACTGGCACTTCGGACATCCTATTGTATCGCTCATAATTATAATTTTTACAAAGATATTATTTAAATAAAGACATTACAAGCTGGCAGTGATTTCAACAATCCTGTTTCGTCATTCTTAAATTCTGAATGCAGATTTTATTCATAAAACCGCTGACCGGCTGCTGATTTTGAGCGCCAATCTTCAGCCTAAATTATTATCTTTGCTCCATGGATTTACAATACACCGTTCGCGAACCCGAAAACATCAACTCAAAAACGCCTTTACTTATTTTACTTCACGGTTACGGAAGCAATGAACAGGATTTATTCAGCTTTGTGCCCACGCTGCCGGAAGACTGGTTAATTGTCAGTTTCAGAGCACCTTTCAATACCAATTACGAGGGTTATTCCTGGTATGATATTGATTTAATGAATGAAGAAAACAGAATTGACGTTGCCCAAGCCAAACAATCAGAGCAGGCAATTTTGGAAAACATATTGAAAATCACCAATAAATATGGTTTAACAGAAAACCAAACCCATTTGTGCGGATTTTCCCAAGGCGGAATCCTGAGTTATGCACTGGCGCTGAATCATCCCGACTTATTCACAAAGGTTGCCTGTATGAGCTGTTATGCCGAAGAAAAACTATTAACAAACATTGTAAAAGATAAAAAGAAAATTGAAAAATTAAGATTCTTTATTTCTCACGGCACTGATGATGCGATAATCCCGCTGGACTGGGGGCGCAAAGCCGCGGACTTTTTATATGAGCTGGGCGCCTACTTTTCGTTCCGGGAATATATGAGCGGCCATGGCGTGAATCAGAAAAACTATATGGATCTGATGGATTTTTTCGGAAAATAATTTTTCAATATGAGAATTTTAAAACACATTAAATTCTATTTGGTATTCTTTGCGGGTTTGGTTACTCATTTGCAAAGTCAGGTTCTCATCACAATCACTTCCGTTCCCAAGGAAACTCCGGCAGATGCCAGGATCTTCATGCCAAATTCTCTGAATAACTGGATTCCCGACGATCCTGATTTTGAATTAAAAAAAGACAGCGCCGGAAATTATATTTTACAAATCCCTGAAAATAAAGGAACTTTAGAATACAAATTTACACAGGGAAATTGGGAAACAGCGGAAGGCGATCGCAATGGAAACAACTCTGACAACAGAAAACTCACCTTCAGCAAAAACGCTCAAAACGTTGAAAACAAAATACTTTCATGGGAACGTACCGCTGCAAAAAAGAACACTGCGACCGATAATGTACAAGTTTTAAGTGAAAATTTTAATATTCCACAGTTGAAGACCAGCCGCCGCATCTGGATTTATCTTCCACCACATTATGCGACTTCCACCAAAAAATATCCTGTCATTTATATGCAGGATGCACAGAATTTATTTAATGATGCCACTTCTTTTTCCGGTGAATGGAAGGTAGATAAAACTTTAAATCAGCTATTTGAGGAAGGAAACCGCGCTGCTATTGTGGTGGGAATTGAAAATGGTGGTGTAGAAAGGCTGAATGAATATTCGGCCTGGAACAACGCAAAATATGGTGGCGGAAAAGGCGACGCCTACACCGAATTTCTGGCAAAAACACTGAAACCTTATATCGATAAAAACTACCGAACTTTGCCACAGGCAAAAAACACAGCACTTATCGGAAGCTCGATGGGCGGTTTAATTTCGTTTTATGCAGGCTTGAAATATCCTGAAAAATTCGGAAAACTCGGGATTTTCAGTCCCAGTTTCTGGTTTGATTTTAAAGATTTAAATCTCTTTGTCAGCAAAAGTGCTAAAAATTTAAAAAACACTCAATTTTATTTTCTCGCGGGCGTCAAAGAATCGGAAGAAATGGTTTCAGATATTGAAAAGGTCATTCCGGTTTTAATTAAAAAAGGAGTTCCGCCAGAGCATATCAAAACTAAATTTGATGAAGACGGAACCCATTCCGAATCCTATTGGTCGCGCGAATTCGGAGCTGCTTATCTGTGGCTGTTTAAAAATTAAAGGTAGATTTTCTTTCTTTAAATTGCATTTAAACTTAAGGTTCAATCACCGTAGAATTTTTCACTTCCTTGATCATAAAAGAACTTTGGGTACTGGCAATGTGCTGCAGATTCGTGAGCTTTCCCACCATAAATTCACGATATTCCTGAATATCCCGAACACAGATTTTGAGGATATAATCGTAATCTCCAGAGACATGAAAACATTCTAACACTTCCGGAAACTGCGTGATTTCCCGTTCAAACTGCGAGATATATTCCTTCTTATGCTGAACCAGTTTTACATGACATAAAACGATGAAGTTTTTCTGAATTTTTTCGGTATTCAATAAAGCCACATATTTCCTGATAACCTGGTGTTTCTCAAGTTTTTTAATCCGTTCAAATACAGCGGTAACCGATAAATCCAATTCATTGGCCAATTGTTTGGTGGTTTTTTTGGCATCATTCTGCAGTAAAATCAGTAATTTTTTATCTTTTGTATCCAACATGAAATGAAATATTTTCGGTTATTACTTTTATTATTCCTCAAATATAAAATTAAAATCTATAAATGATTCAAACAACCGATTTATTTTCTTATTTTATTTTAAATCATTGCATTTAAGTTTAAAAACGTTCACTTTTATCAAAACAAAAATTACTATTATGGAAAACTTTGATGCAGCCAATAATATTCAGGATCTGCAATATTTTGGAGAGTTCGGTGGCGTAAACCCTTCTATATCTGATAGTTCTACTTATACTTTTCTTTCTGCAAAAACCATGTTCGACACTTTCGAAGGAAAAACAGAAGGTTGTTATTTATACTCACGCCATTCCACACCAAGCAATCTTTATTTGAGTCAGGCACTGGCCCAGATGGAAGGCACGGAAAGCGCCAATGTTACCGCATCTGGTATGGGGGCAATCACCTCTACCCTTTTTCAGCTTTGCAAAGCTGGCGATCATATTATTTCGAGCCGCACCATTTATGGCGGCACATATGCATTTATGAAAAATTTTCTACATGATTACAATATCAAAACTTCCTTTGTCGATATCACCGATTTGTCTGCCGTGGAAAATGCCATTACTGAAAACACGAAAGTTCTTTTCTGTGAAACGGTAAGCAATCCACTTTTAGAAATAGCAGATCTTTTTGAACTGGCTAAACTGGCTAAAAAGCATAATCTTCAATTGGTTGTTGACAATACCTTTTCACCGCTTTCAATCAGTCCGCAAACTCTGGGAGCAGACATTACGATTCACAGTTTAACAAAATTCATTAACGGGAGCAGTGATGCCGTTGCCGGAGTTGTTTGCGCATCAGCTCAGTTCATTAATGATTTAAAAGATGTGAATTCGGGAGCCTGCATGCTACTGGGTCCAACTTTAGACAGTTTCCGCGCAGCGAGCATTCTTAAAAACCTGAGAACGCTTCATATCAGAATGAAGAAACACAGTGAGAATGCGCAGTATCTGGCCGAACAATTTGAGAACGACGGACTGACGGTAAAATATCCCGGCTTAAAAAGCCACAAACAACACGAACTTTTCAAAAACATGATGAATCCGGAATATGGTTTCGGCGGTTTATTGACACTGGATGTGCAAACCATGAAAAGAGCCAACGAGTTGATGGAGTTGATGCAAAAAGAAAATCTTGGTTATCTGGCGGTAAGTCTCGGCTTTTATAAAACTTTGTTCTCGTGCTCGGGAAGTTCAACTTCATCTGAAATCCCGGAAGCAGAACAGAAAGAAATGGGACTTTCTGAAGGTTTAATCAGAATGTCAATCGGTTTAGACCATGATATCAAAAGAACGTACGGGAAAATGAAATGGTGCATGCAACAGGTTGGCATCCTGAGTTAAAATTTTTATAATGATGAAATGTTAATTTAATTTCTTGATGAAAACAACCACAACTTCAGTGGTTGTTTTTTTCCATCTAAATGGCTGAGCTGCTGAGCAGCGCAATTACCCATTTAAAATTTATTCGAAATATCAATCAAAACTGTTCGGATGTTTCTTCTGAATTTCCGAAACGGTTCCCAACACTTTATCTTTCAAAGTATCCTGATAGCTTTCTAATTTTTTTGAAACTTGTTCATCGGCGCTTCCAATAATTTTAGCAGCCAAAATTCCGGCATTCATCGCCCCATTCAACGCAACCGTCGCAACCGGAATTCCCGACGGCATTTGCAAAATCGAAAGCACAGAATCCCAACCATCAATGGAATTGGAGGATAAAATCGGCACGCCAATTACAGGTAAAGTGGTACAACTGGCCACCATTCCGGGAAGATGAGCCGCGCCGCCTGCTCCGGCAATAATCACTTTTAACCCGCGGGATTTTGCCGTTTTTGCATATTCAAACATTCTTTCCGGAGTTCGGTGTGCGGAAACCACCGTTAATTCGTAAGGAATTTCCAGAGATTTCAGAAAATCCGCTGCCTGTTCCATAATTGTCAAATCGCTTTGACTTCCCATGATGATTCCGACCATTTTTAGTATAAATTTTAAGGTTTAAAGATAAGAAAATTTGAGGTTTTAGCCGGGAAACTTTGAAGACTTTGAATTTTCAGAATTCGCAATTGAATTCCCCACCCAAAATCCCGTACTGAAACACGCCTGCAAAAGATAACCACCAGTAGGCGCTTCCCAGTCGATCATTTCTCCGGCACAAAAAACATCTGGAAACTTTTTCAATTCGAGATTTGAATCCAGTTCAGAAAACGCAACGCCGCCAGCGGTAGAAATCACTTCGTCGATCGGGCGGAAACTGAAAACTTCTATCGGAAATTTTTTAATCATTTTTGATAAAATTTCGACATCGGTGTAGGTTTCTTTGTCTAATGTTTTTAAAAGATTAATGGCAGTGGTGGATAATTTTAAATTTCTTTTTAAAACCGGACTTATTTTGTCGGACCTTTTTAATTCTGATAGAATTTCACTTCCTGTTAAATTGGGTTTCAGATCAATATGAATGGTCACAGGAAAATCATGTTTTCTGGTAAAACGGTTCAAATAATAAATCGGGCTTCCCTCGATACCATATTTGGTGAATACGATTTCGCCGGTTTTACTTTGATCATCAAAAGAAACTTTGATGTTTTTCAGATATTGTCCTTGCAGCAAATGATATTTTTCGGAAGTATTATATCCGGAATTTGCAGATTGCAATGGAATTATTGCTATGTTTTTTGACTTTAGAATTTCTACCCATTTTGCATCAGAGCCTGTTTTTTTCCAGGAACCTCCACCCATGGTTAAAATTAATTTTGAATATTTGAAAGTTACATTTTTGTCATTATTTTGGAGATAAACTGAAGAATCATCAAAATCGATAAATGTATATTCATAATGGATTTCCACACCAATTTTTTCCAGATGATTCAACCACGCCTTTAAAACCTGAATCGGTTTGAAATTTTTGGTCGGAAAAATCTTGCCTGAACTTCCGACATAAGTTGTGATCCCAAGATCTGAAAGCCACTGAATTACTTTTTGATTATCAAATTGGCGCACAATTTCCTGAATTTCCGGGGCTTCATATTTCTCTAAAAAAGAGTCGGTTTCTTCACTGTGTGTCAAATTAAATCCGCCGTTTCCGGCGACCAAAAATTTTCTGGCGGCCGCTTTATTCTGCTCATAAACCTGAACTTTATAGCCTTTTTCGGCTAAAATCTGTGCCGCCATTAATCCGGCTGGACCGGCTCCAATAATGATTATTTGATCTTCGCTCATGTTGCAACAATGCGGATTTTTTTTGATGACAACGGAAATTTCATCGTATAGTTACCCTTCATGATTTCCAATCTTTATAAGGATGAGTCACCAAATTTGAATTATAATATTTTTCGTCTCCCGTTACTTCGCTATCGATCCAGTCAGGAAGAGTGAAGATTTCATCTTCGCTTGTCAATTCGATTTCTGCCACGAGAAGTCCGGTGTTATTTCCCAAAAACTCATCAACTTCCCAAACGTGTTGGCCAACGGATATTTTGAATCTGATTTTGGAAAGTTCCGCCACGCAAAACTGATCCAGCAGTTCTTTGGCTTCACCGACAGGAATTTCATATTCGTATTCCGCTCTTGTTGCACCAACCGAAATTCCTTTAATGGTAAGAAATCCTTTATCAGAAGTTTGTCGCACGCGAATTGTTTTATTGGGATCGGTCAGCAAATAACCCTGTCTGTAAAATTCACCGCCTGGTTTTTCGACCTGCTGCCATTTGGTTTTGTTGACTAAAAATTTTCTTTCTATTTCTATTCCCATCTTGAGATTGTTCTAAAGTTATATTTATTTTCTTACAGACTTTATGCTTGTTTTTCTCAAGTCTTTTTATTCCTTTTCTTACTATTTAATTCTGAAAATTTCACTTAATCATAATGAAATCTACACTTAGCAATCAAGATATCATCTTCTTGAAATTTATAAATCAAGCGGTGTTCATCATCGATTCTTCTCGACCAAAATCCAGCGTATTTGTGTTTCAGCGGTTCTGGCTTTCCGATGCCTTCAAAAGGAGTTCGTGAAATATCCTTTAACAAATCATTTATCCGTTTCAGTTTTTTCTTATCGATTTTTTGCCAGTACAAATAATCCTCCCAGGATTCATCCACGAAAATATATTTCATCTTATTCTTCGATTAATTCCTTAGAATAAGATTTTCCAATTTTCAATTTCTCGATGGCAGCATCTAATCGCATCTCATTCTTACGCGAAGACAGCTCGTAATTGGTTGCCATCAAAGAATTGTATTCTTCCAAGGACATTACAACGATTCCAGAATCTTTGCCACGATTAATGATCAAGGTTTCAAAGTTTTTTGAAACGCGGTCTAAATAGGATTTGATATCTTTTCTAAAATCAGAAACACTAGTGATAAACATAATTATGCGTTTTTATTTGTACAAATTTACGTACAAAAAACAGATTGTGCAATTTTAAAAAGTTGAAATACAATTGCTTTATATTTTCTCCGAAGACCAAAATTAACAAGGATAATTTTCAACAATGTGCCCTCATCTTTGTTCAATTCTCCCATAAAATCTACCTTTGCACGACTGCAAAAAACATTTTTTTAGCGATATTATTAATTTCACCAAATACAATTCTACACTTTTCATGTTCAAAGATCCCAAATTAGTACTCGCAATCATTACCGTGGCTTTGGTTTGGGGAACGACATTTTTAGGAATCCGGATTGCGGTAGAAACGATTCCGCCTTGGTTTGTCGCCGGAATCCGTCAGTTTTTAGCCGGGATTATTTTATTGGTATATCTGCTGTTTTCAAAAAACTTAAGATGGATTGGCTGGAAAAATTTAAAAAATCAAATTATCCTCGCCTCTCTAATGCTAATCGTCGCCAACGGAATGACGACCGTCGCCGAAAAACATTTGACCAGCAGTTTGGCCTCGCTCATCAGCTCCACTTCTCCACTTCTGGTGTTTATTTTGAGTCTGTTTTTCAGTTTACAAAAATTTACTTTTCGAGGTTTAATTGGCGTGCTTTTAGGATTTTCGGGAATCTTGCTGATCTTCAAAAACGGCCTGCAGGATTTACTCAACGCAGAATATAGAATGGGAATCATTTACATGTTTTTTGCCATTTTCGGTTGGGCATTTGGAACGATCTTCTCAAAAAAAATGAATCATCAGCCGCAGAATATATCGCTCAATCTTTTTTATCAGTTTAGTTTCGCCGGTATTGTTCAGATTATTTTCGGATTTCTTTTGTCGGAAAACATCAATATTTACAGCTGGACGTTGAAGAGTTTGTCTGCTACGGTTTATCTCGCCCTGTTTGGTTCTGTGATTGCTTTTTTTGCATTTCATTTCGCATTAAAAAGAATTTCACCGATCCAGATTTCGATCCTTTCTTACGTGAATACGATTATTGCGATTTTTCTGGGTTGGCTGGTTTTAAACGAGCCTATTTCACTTCAGTTCATTGTCGCGGCAGCACTGATTATCACCGGAGTTTTCATCACCAATTACAAACCGGGAATGTTTAAAAAAGCCTGATTCCTTTTTAATTGGACGCCTTTCCATCTGAAATTATTCTCAGCTTTGTCGAAGGAATTCCTTTTTTTTTGAAGTCACATTTCATATTACAAAAGAAAGAGTTCCGTTCAAAATCGTCGCATATTCTTATAAAACAACGTTTCATTTTAGTAAAAAAGAGCTTTTTTGAATCAAAAAAATCAGACAGAATATTTTAAGGAAAGGTCCTTCAGATAATTATCAACCTTCATTAAATGGGTACCGAACCACGAAAACGCTTCGCCGTCAACTAAGATGATTTCTTTTGTCGGCATTTCTTTCTGAAGTTCATCGATATGTTTCTGCTGAAATGGAAATGGCTCCGAAGAGAGAAAAATAAGATCTGCTTCCTTCAGTTCTTCCACCGAAATTTCGGGATATCTTTTTCTGTTTTTAAATAAATTTTCAAATCCTGATTCCTGTAAAACTTCATTAATAAAGGTATCAGAACCTACGGTCATATAAGGATTCCTCCAAATTAAATAGGCGATTTTTTTCGGTGAAGAAACTTTAATATCATTAAAAACAGAATTGATTTTCTGATTAAAATTTTGTGCAGAAATCTCTTTATTTAAAAGGCTTCCGAGCTCAGAAATGAAATTTTGATTATCTTCTAAAGTTTCGATATCGGTGACCCAAACTTTAAAATATTTCATCAGTTCTTCAACTTGAAGTTTTTCATTTTCTTCTTTATTGGCAATGATTAAATCAGGTTGCAGTGATTTAATTTTTTCAATATTTAAATTTTTAGTTCCACCGATAATTTCCACATTTCTCATCAGATTCAGAGGATGAATGCAGAATTTTGTGCGCCCGATAACTTCATCAGCCGTTAAGCCAAAATCAAATAATGTTTCGGTAATACTGGGAACCAGCGAAATGATTTTCATGAAAGTTAAAGTAATTTACCCGCCAGAAACATTCCGGCGACGGTGAAGTAGATAATCAAACCGGTTACATCGACCAATGTCGCTACGAAAGGTGCAGAAGAAGTCGCAGGATCGAGTTTGAATTTTTTCAAAACAAATGGAATCATCGAGCCCGAAAGGGTACCCCACAATATTATTAATAAGAGGGAAACCGCGATACTGAACGCAATATAAATCCAGTGTTCGCCGTAATCATACAAACCTGTTTCCTGCCAGATCATGATTCTGATAAAACCGATAACTCCCAGAATTCCCCCGAGGAAAACTCCGGAGACAATTTCTTTCCGCATGACGTACCACCAGTCTTTCAACCCGATTTCCTGGAGCGCCATGGCACGGATGATCAAGGTTGCCGCCTGAGAACCGGAGTTCCCGCCACTGGAAATAATTAAGGGTACAAATAAAGCAAGCACCACTGCTTTTTCGATTTCATGTTCGAAAAATCCCATGGCCGACGCCGTTAACATTTCAGAAAAGAAAAGAATCACCAGCCAGGTTCCTCTTTTTTTGATCATCTCCGTCCATGAAGTTTGGGTATAAGGCATATCGAGCGCATCAACACCCCCGAATCTCTGAATATCTTCGGTATTTTGTGCTTCGATCTGATCCAAAATATCATCGATGGTTACGATCCCCACCAGAACGCCACTTTCTGTGACAATCGGCAAAGCAGACCGGTCATATTTTTCGAAATAGGTGACCGCATCTTCTTTTGTAGTGGTGGTGGTAATGGCAACAAAGTGATTATCGGTAATTTCTGAAATCAGCGTATCTTCTTCTGCCAATAACAGGGAACCGATTGCGATATCGTCTACCAGGCGGTTTCTTTCATCAACCACATAAAGATGGTTCATGGTTTCTACCTTTTTACCTACTTTTTTTATCTGTTGAAAACATCTTTTTACCGTCCATTCTTTCCGGATCTGAATATAATATGGCGTCATCAGACGCGCAATGGAATCTACGTGATACCCCAAAAGCTTCAGTGCAATTCTTCTTTCCTGAGGGTTAAGATGATTGATGGAATATCTGATCAGTTCATCAGGAAAGTCCTCTAAAAGTGCGGTTCTGTCATCCGGACTCATGGCGTTCAGAATCTCAGAAACCTCCTCACTGCCGATTCCGCGAATGGTTTCTTCCTGGAAATCCGGATCCAAATGTGAGAATACATCTGCTTTGTATTCCTTCGGAACTTTTAGAAATGCCAAAAGACGCTCATCAGCACGAAGTTGGCTGAGCATTTCTGCAATATCCTGCGGATTAAAAATAAGATCCTGAGTTTCCAAAGAGGGTATTTATTAAGATGTGCAAAAGTAACGAAAATAAAAAAGATAGGGAATTAAAAAAAATGTGTTTTTGAGAATTAATGGGTATTTCCATCCATTAACAATTCAATTCAAACAAAATGGATAATATCGGCAAACGGTTATCATTCCGGCTGATCGCAAGTAAAACTTAAAAAAAATTTCTTACCAACGCGCTGACCTTCTCTTTCCAGCAATTCTATTCACAGTATTTTTAAAAAACAGTAAAACATTCAATGCCAAACCCTTAATTAAGTTTCGTTAGTTAAAAACAATAATTCTTGTTTTCACGCTTGTTGTGAGTTCAAATTTTCGCATTAAATCTTAAAAAATTTAACTTTCCTTTACAATACTTTCAGAGACAAATTTCCTAAATTTACGTCATGAAAACCTTTGGCAGAGATTTACTCACAAAAATACAGCAGGCAAAACTTCAGGGTGAAGCAGCGCACGAAATTTATTCACCTCCCTATCGGCCGCTTTATTCTTACGATGAAATTTTAACAAAAAATCCAAAATTCGCGGCTGTCAATATTTTATTATATTTAAAAAATAACGAATGGTATCTGCCACTCATCGTGCGCAGCGAAAATGAACGTGACCGGCACAGTGGTCAAATTTCTTTACCCGGCGGAAAAAAAGAAGATTTTGATGCTGATTTTGGAGCAACTGCCAAACGCGAAACTTCAGAAGAAGTAGGAATTGAGGGACATTATATTAGAATTATCCGCGAGCTTTCGCCCATTTATATTCCACCGAGCAATTTTTACGTGAAAGCGTTTGTTTCTTACACCAGGAAAAATCCCGAGTTTATTCTTCAGCAAAGTGAAGCAGTTGAATTAATTGAATTTCCGATCTCCTCTATATTAAATCTGGATAACGAACCGGAAATGAGAATCTTACCAAGTTCCCGCGGTGTGAAAGTTCCGGTAATTGATTTCAACGGTTATATCATCTGGGGCGCGACTTCGATGATATTAAGCGAGTTTAGTCAGTTGCTGAAAAATTTGTAAATTCGCGGACTATGTTAATTAGATAATGGCCAAGAAAAATATTTTCACGGATGCCTTTGGTAATCTGTATTTCCTGAAAAGACTGATTATTTTCGTCTTAGGAATGATTTCCTACAGAAGGTTCAATGGTTTTAATAAACTGAAGATTTCCGGTACTGAAAACCTGGTTGATCTTCCGGATTCCAATGTCCTTTTCGTCTCAAATCACCAGACGTATTTTGCAGATGTTGCTGCGATGTATCACGCTTTTTGTGCGGTAAACAATGGTTATTTAAACTCCATTAAAAATCCGATTTATCTGCTCAATCCAAAAGTAGATTTCTATTACGTTGCGGCTGAAGAAACCATGAATAAAGGTTTGATGACCAAACTCTTTAAACTGGCAGGCGCGGTTACGGTAAAAAGAACATGGCGGGCAGAAGGGCACAACGTGAACAGAATGGTGGATTTAACTGAGGTAGAAAACATCATGAAAGCTCTCGACAACGGTTGGGTAATTACCTTTCCACAGGGCACAACTTCAGCTTTTGCACAAGGTAGGAAAGGAACAGCTAAACTGGTTAAAAACCAAAAGCCAATTGTGATCCCCATAAAAATAAACGGTTTTCGCCGTGCATTCGACAAGAAAGGTTTGCGGGTAAAAGTGACAGGCTGTACACCAACGATGGAATTCAAACCTGCTCTGGATATCGATTATGAGAAGGACGACTCGAGGACCATTATGCATAAAATCATGGTGGCGATAGAGCAAACCGAGGATTTCAACGTTCTTCATGATTACGATGAAGAGCGCAAAGCGCAGAAAAACGAAGTTAAAAGTTAATACTGGTTTATTATGAAAAAAATGATTTTTGTCTTTCTACTCATTATTGCAGTAGGATGCAGCAGCAGTGATCAAAACAAATATTCTGATTTCGACTACAGTTTTGCGCGAAGTGGCGGCATCTCGCCAATTTATGAAAACTTACTTATTAAAGGGAATAAAGTTCATTATTCATTTGAAGGACAGGGAAAGAATATTAAAAAAAACTTTACCATTTCTAATGAAGATTTGATAACAATAGAAAACACACTTACTGAAAATAAGTTTACCAAAATTCAGGAGGATTACAAAAAATTATACGATAATATTTCTGTTGAAATCAATATTAAAAAAGGAAATAATGCAGGTAATAAAAGCGATGCTTCTTTAATTATGCAAAAAAACCAACAGCATTGGGAAAAAATCGTCAGCGCTTTTCAGCAGATCATCAACAAGAATATCAAAACCGAATCCTAACAACAATTCGCCCCTACTGATGGAAAATCTCTTCGAGGAATCAAAAAACAAAACAAGAGTTCTCATTCTAAGTACCCAACCTTCTGTAGCCAGATTATTACGGGAAGTACTCCAGTTCCACGGAAAAGATTTTGACTTTTATGCAGAAAACGGTGTTTTCACCAATTCAAATAATGATTTTGTTATCGTTGAAACTTCAGATCTTGCAAAAGCAACTTTATTTAAACCGAATATCGTTCTGATCAGTTCTGAAATATCCGGTGAGGAGGTAATTTCTGTTTTGGAAAACATTATTCCGGGCGGTATTTTGGTCTACGATGCAAGCCTAGCTGAAACCGTAGAAAAATCATTGAACTTTTTCAGAAAATTAGAATATTCGGGAACCAATTTTTCAAAATCCAATTCTCATTTTACTTTGCAGACCAATATTGGGGCAATTCCCATTTCGTCTTCTGATGAAAATTTAATTAAAAATATAGACGGTATCAAATTACTTTCTCAACAGTTTGGCGTGATGGAAGAGGATTTCTACGAACCGGTGATGAATTTTGAATAGAATGCCAATTACTATAGCAAGAAAATTCGTGAATCCGTGGCAAATAATTAAAATAAGAAGCCACAAATGCACGAAAGAAATCTGCAGAACCTCTAACATATAATTCCAATTACTGTAGCAAGAAAATTCGTGAATCCGTGGCAAATAATTAAAATAAGAAGCCACAAATGCACGAATAAGAAATCTGCAGAATCTCTACCATAAACTTGCAATTACTGCGGCAAAAAAATTCGTGAATTCATGGGAAATAATTAAAATAAAAAGCCACGAATTCACGAAC
The DNA here is from genome assembly GCF_030815285.1 of Chryseobacterium sp. MDT2-18. Lineage (NCBI taxonomy): Bacteria > Pseudomonadati > Bacteroidota > Flavobacteriia > Flavobacteriales > Weeksellaceae > Chryseobacterium > Chryseobacterium sp. MDT2-18. The sequence continues at coordinate 86,354 of NZ_JAUSWQ010000005.1, forward strand.
AAAAAACATGCAACGTTTCCAGCATGGACGTCCACAAAAAATTCGTGAATCCGTGGCTAAAAATTAAAAGAAATTCGTGAATCCGCGGCAAGAAAAAATTCATTAATTTTATCAATCTAAAATTGTAAAAAAATGAGTTATCAGAAATCCGGGAAAATTCCCGCGAAAAGACATACGGTTTTCAAATCACCGGATAATCACTTTTACTACGAGCAGTTGTTCGGGACTGAAGGATTCCACGGTATTTCCTCTCTCTTATATCATATTCACCGGCCAACACAGATTAAATCAATCAGCGAACCGAAAGATGTAAGTCCGAAAATTGCGGTTGCCAAAAACGTTACTCCACGGATGTTTAAAGGAATGAACGTTGCTCCGGAAAATGATTTCCTGGAAAGCCGAAAGATCTTATTGGTCAACAACGACCTCAAGCTGGGACTTGCAAAACCGAAAAAATCAACCGATTATTTTTATAAAAATGCTGAATGTGACGAACTTCTTTTTATTCACGAAGGAAGCGGAACACTGAAAACTTTTCTGGGAAACCTTGATTTTTCTTATGGTGATTATTTAATTATTCCAAGAGGAACCATCTACTCCATCGAGTTTAAAGATGAAAAAAACACGCTTCTTTTCATCGAAAGTCACTCGCCGATCTATACGCCAAAGCGCTACCGAAATGAGTTCGGCCAAATGCTGGAACACGCGCCTTTTTGCGAGAGAGATATGATCGCGCCTACTTTTGTAGAACCGATTGACGAAAAAGGAGAATTTTTAATTAAAGTAAAAAAAGAAGATCAAATCTGGGATTTCATTTATGCCACGCATCCATTTGATGTTGTCGGTTGGGACGGTTATTTTTATCCTTATAAATTCAATATCAAAAACTTCGAGCCGATTACGGGTCGCGTACATTTGCCGCCACCGATTCATCAGAATTTCGAAGCGCACAATTTCGTGGTTTGTTCGTTCGTTGCCAGAATGTACGATTATCATCCACTGGCCATTCCGGCACCGTATAATCATTCCAATATCGATTCGGATGAAGTTCTGTTTTACACCGAAGGAGACTTTATGAGCCGCAATCATATTGATTTAATGGACTTCACCCTTCATCCGGGCGGAGTTGTGCACGGCCCACATCCCGGCGCGATGGAACGCAGCATCGGCAAAAAATCCACCGAAGAATTTGCCGTAATGGTTGATCCGTTCCGACCTTTTAAAATTACCGAAGAAGCGATGAAAGTAGAAGATCCTTCTTACAAAACTTCCTGGCTTGAGGATGAAGATCATCATTTATATGATCGCAGCCAGGAATAATTTTTCTTATGACTTTTATCAAAACTGATTTTGCTCATTTCAAATCTGAAATGAAAGAATTACTTTTGAGAAGTAAACAACAGCAATTAAAAAAATAAAAATATGGTTCAGTATGTAAGCGCCGAAGAAGCAGTTTCATTAATTAAAAGTGGTGACCGGATATTTTCTCACGGCAGCGCCTGCACGCCCAATCTTTTGATCAGCGAACTGGCCAATCAGGCTGGCCGCCTAAGGGATATAGAATTCGTTTCGATTACGCAGCAGGGAAATGTGGAAGTAGCGAAACCTCAATATAAAGACAGTTTCTATATCAATTCACTTTTCGTTTCGACGCCCGTTCGGGAAGCGGTAAATTCTGACCGGGGCGATTTCGTACCTGTTTTTTTAAGTGAAATCCCTCTACTTTTTAAAAGAGGAATACTGTCGCTGGATGTTGCGATGGTAACTGTTTCTCCACCAGATGCTCACGGATACTGCACTTTGGGAACCTCGGTAGATGTGGCAAGAAGTGCCGTAGATACTGCAAAAATAATCATCGCACAGGTAAACCCGAGAATGCCGAGAACTCACGGTGACGGGATGATTCATTATTCGAAAATCCACCGAATGGTATGGCACGAAGAAGAGTTACTAACCATCGATTACGGCGCAAAAGTAGGTGCCGATGAAATGCTGATTGGCAAAAATGTGGCAGAATTAATTGATGACAGATCCACTTTGCAAATGGGAATCGGAACTATTCCTGATGCTGTTCTTAAATGTCTTCATAACCATAAAGATCTGGGAATTCACACCGAAATGATTAGTGATGGGATTGTAGATTTGGTCACAAATGATATCATTACTAATAAATTTAAAGGAACCCATTGTAACAGAACAATTACCAGTTTCGCCTTTGGAACAAGAAAATTGTACGATTATATCGATGACAACCCATCCTTTGAATTTATGGATGTGGAGCATGTGAATTATCCGATCAACATCATGAAAAACAAAAAAATGGTTGCGATTAATTCCGCCATTGAAATTGATTTAACAGGGCAGGTTTGTGCAGATTCTATTGGAACCTATCAGTTTAGTGGGATCGGCGGTCAAATGGATTTCATGCGTGGCGCAGCACTTTCTGATGGTGGCAAACCAATTATTGCCATTTCTTCAAGGACCAAAAAAGGAATCCCGAGAATTGCTCCTTTCCTTAAACAAGGCGCAGGAGTGGTAACTACCAGAGGACACATACATTATGTAGTAACCGAATATGGCGTCGCTTACCTGTATGGTAAAAATTTACGTCAAAGAGCAAAAGCATTAATTGAAATCGCCCATCCTGATGACAGAGAAATGCTTGACGCAGCAGCTTTTGAAAGATTTAAAGTATTGATTTAAAAAAAATAAACCCTTATAAATTCTCTCTAAAATTGAAGATTTATTGTTCATCGTAGTTTTATGCTGAATCATGGTTTTTTTGAAAAAAATTATTAAATAATCACTGATGTATCCATATCAGCTAAAGAATACTATATTTGTGAAACAAAAACATCTGATTTGGAAAAAATCTATAACGCAATAAAAGGAGACATCAGGAGTCATCCTGAGGTTAATTCATCACTTTTGGGAATAGTTGATGACTGGAAAAGAAGCCAGTATGTTATTCTGGCAGATCTTATCTCCAAACATCTGGCTAAGTCTCCGATATTAACTGAGGAGAAAAGGCTAAGTCTGGGAACTACGATTTCACCGATTACCTTACAGCGCTTCTATGAAAACGAATATCAGATAAAGACGCATAATGATCTGCGATTTATCAAAACACTGGATAAACTTTGCATCTTTCTGGGCAAAACTGATCTGAATGATTATATTCATAAAAATTTTCAAAAAGACGACAGTGCACCAAATGATGACGGCAATACTTATCTATCTGATAAAGAATTGGTCACTAAGTTCTGCCAGTTTCAGTTTGATGCGCTGAAACATTTGCCCGCAATCAATGTGGCGGAATTTTCAACAATAGTCTGTAAAGATTCACCCATATTAGAACGCACCACTCAATATCTTCAGGAAAAAGGAAATAAGAATCTGGTTTTTGTTACCGAAAATAACCGTTCAAACTACGAGATTTTTCAAATCACTAAAATCTCAGAAGATCCGGAACTTAAAGTAATTAAAACACGGGAATTTTGGAATTTGGTTTTTAAAGATGATAAAGAAAACAGCTACGTTGTCCATCATTTGAATACGCAGTTTTATTTTATAAAAAACCTTGATAACCATTGGAAAATCTGGGACAATTTCAATCCCGATTATGGCAATATTTTAAAAATAAACTAAGCCTCAGAACTGGGCTTAGTTTAAATCATTTGTGTTCTTAGAATCGTCGAGGCTCTACGCTTAGTATTGCAAATATATGTTGAATGATCAGGAAATTTTAGACTTAAAAAAACTTAAAAAAACATATCAGTATTTGCATTTTATTTCACACCGTTTTAGTACTCCTGAAATTTTTGTACTTTGCAATATCTAAAAAAGAATAAAATGTCAACACTTACATTTGCCGAGAAGATCGCTCAAGCAGAGAATTTCCTGCCGATTAACGGAACAGATTATATCGAATTTTATGTCGGAAATGCCAAGCAGGCAGCCCATTTTTACAAAACAGCTTTTGGTTTTCAGTCGTTAGCTTATGCCGGACCGGAAACAGGGATCAGAGACCGTGCTTCTTATGTTTTGCAACAGGGCAAAATTCGACTCGTACTAACTTCCGGACTCAATTCTGATTCCCCGATTTGTGAACATCAGAAAAAACATGGCGATGGCGTAAAAGTTCTCGCGCTTTGGGTAGATGATGCTTATTCGGCTTTCGAAGAAACCACCAAACGCGGCGCCAAACCTTATCTGGAACCGACTACGCTCACCGATGAAAACGGCGAAGTAAGAATGTCCGGAATCTACACTTATGGTGAAACCGTTCACATGTTTGTAGAACGTAAAAATTATACCGGTGAATTTATGCCGGGTTTCCAAAAATGGGAAAGTGATTATGCGCCAGCTGATGTAGGGCTTTTATATGTAGATCATTGCGTTGGAAATGTCGGCTGGGACAGAATGCTTCCGGTCGTAAAATGGTACGAAGAGGTGATGGGATTTGTGAATATTCTAAGTTTTGACGACAAACAAATCAACACCGAATATTCTGCCCTGATGTCTAAAGTAATGAGCAACGGAAACGGTTTTGCAAAATTCCCGATCAATGAACCTGCGGAAGGAAAGAAAAAATCTCAGGTAGAAGAATATCTGGATTTTTACGAAGACGAAGGTGTTCAGCATATCGCAGTGGCCACCAAAGACATCATCAAAACGGTTGTAGAATTAAAAGCAAGAGGAATCGAATTTCTTTCTGCTCCTCCAGAAGCGTATTACGAAATGGTTCCCGAAAGAGTTGGCCATATCGATGAAGATTTAAAGAGACTTCAGGAACTGGGAATATTAATCGATCATGACGAAGAAGGTTATTTACTTCAGATTTTCACCAAACCGGTGGAAGACCGCCCTACCCTTTTCTTCGAAATTATCGAAAGACATGGCGCGCAAAGTTTCGGTGCCGGAAATTTCAAAGCCCTATTTGAAGCCCTGGAAAGAGAACAGGAAAAAAGAGGAAATCTTTAAAATATTAATCTAAAATTGCCGCTAACTTCAAATTAAAATTTACCATGAAAAAAATATTTTTCATTATTCTGTTTTCCTTGTCAGCATTGGGAGTGAAAGCACAGTATGGTTCCATCAACGCAATTTTAGACCGGCTCGAAGAAAAAAGAGGCATCAACCGAAATCTGGAAAACGTAAATATCAACGATATCAAATTTGTTTTGATTAAAGATTTCGATGATCATACCGAAAGGAATTTTATCATTATTAAAGGGAATCTGGCCACCTATGTAGAAATTTTCGATGATAAGAAAACCGGGGAATCCTCAGTCAATGTTTTCTCCGGTGATATTGTCCGGTCTACTCACCAGATTATTTCGCTTCGGGCAGATCGGTTAGAAGACAGAAAAATCCCAATTCCGGTGACCAAAACTTTTTTAATGACCGAACAGAAAAAAATTCTTTACCTCATCGACATCAACTCTAAGGAAAGATGGATCGAGGAAAGAGCCATTAACAAAAAATAAACTGCAAACAAAATAAGGTTCAAAACAGCAATGTAAATTCATTCTTTTGAACCTTTTCTTTAAATATAATTAATATGAAATCATTTATCAAATATCCCGAAAACTCAGACTTTTCGATCTATAACATTCCCTTTGGTGTCGGAGTTTTCAACAAAGAATACATTGCCTGTTGCTCCCGGATCGGTGATCAGGTAATTGATCTGGCCACTTTGTACGATTACGGTTTTTTTGATGAAATCGAAGGTATTGACGAAAATGTGTTCGAGGCCTTTACTTTAAATGAATTTATTGCACTGGGAAAACCGGTGACCAAAGCTGTACGTTTAAAACTCCAGGAAATATTGGGAGAGAATTCTAAACTGGCGGGCGATAAGAAAACGATTGAAGAGTGTTTTTATGATTTTGATAAAGTACAGATGATGATGCCGGTTCACGTTCCCAATTATACCGATTTCTACAGCAGCATTGAACACGCCACCAATGTTGGAAAAATGTTTCGTGATCCGGAAAACGCATTGCTTCCGAACTGGAAACATCTTCCGGTTGGCTATCACGGCCGGGCTTCATCTATCGTGGTTTCCGGCACAGAATTTCACCGTCCGAAAGGTCAGACGAAACCTGCCGGCGCGGAAAATCCAATTTTTGGTCCCTGTAAACAACTCGATTTTGAACTGGAAATGGCATTCATCGTAAATAAAAATACCGAAATGGGCGACAGTATTTCGACTGCCGAAGCCGAAGATGCCATTTTCGGATTGGTCCTGTTTAATGACTGGTCCGCCAGAGATATTCAAAGTTGGGAATATGTTCCGCTTGGACCTTTTTTAGGTAAAAATTTCTGCTCTACAATTTCGCCCTGGGTGGTTACTTTAGAAGCTTTAAAACCCTTTAAAACTGATTCTCCTAAACAGGAACCGGAAGTTTTAGATTATCTGAAATTTGAAGGACTGCAAAATTTTGACATCCATCTTCAGGTTTATATTCAACCGGAAAACGGAAAAGAAAATTTGATTTCTAAAAGCAATTACAAATTCATGTACTGGAATATGCTGCAACAACTGGCGCATCACACCGTGAATGGCTGTAATGTAGAGGTTGGTGATCTCTACGCATCAGGAACCATTTCGGGCAGCGAAAGGAGCTCTTTCGGCTCCATGCTGGAATTAACGTGGCGGGGAACGGAACCTTTAAAATTATCAGACGGCACAGAACGTCAATTCATCAATGATAATGACACGGTAATTATGAGAGGTTATGCGGAAAAAGAAGGAATGCGCGTTGGTTTTGGCGAGGTTAGAGGGAAAGTGTTGGCGGCTAAAATGTAAACCATAAAGTATTTTTGTAACACATTAGTTTACTTTTAAAGAACCTACTCTAGTAAACATTAGATCACATAAGATTGAAAAATCAAAGATTTTTATAATGGCTATGGAAATTACGCAAACTTATATTAACGAACTAACGTATAAAATTACTGGAGCTTGTATCGAAGTTCATAAAATACTTGGTCCTGGACTTTACGAAAACATTTATCATCAATGTCTCAAAAAAGAATTGGATTTATTAAATATAGAATACAAATCAGAGTTGACAATTCCATTCAATTATAAAGGAGAACCTATTGATTGTTTGGTTAAATGCGATTTCTTAATCGAAGATCTTATTGTTTTGGAATTAAAGGCAGTAACTGAGTTTTTTAATATCCACAGAGCACAAACAATGAACTACATGAATTTATTGAAAGTACCTAAAGCAATCTTGGTTAATTTTAATGTAACTAATTTGTATCATGAAGGTCATGAAACATATGTAAGTTCACACTTTAAAAAACTTCCAAAAAGTTGATCAATAAATTTTTGATTTTTCCCCAGCTAATGTGTACTAAATATTTTCCAAGTGATACACTAAAACTAATGTGACTAATGTGTTAAAAAAAAATATCATTGTAATAAAATATGAAAACAATATCTCCTCAGGATTTAAACAACTTTCAATTGCAAACGCTGCTGCAGACAGCGATTGCTCCACGGCCGATCGCTTTGGCTTCAACGGTTGATAAAGACGGTAATGTGAATTTAAGTCCTTTCAGTTTCTTTAATATGTTCAGTTCTAATCCGCCGATTGTGATTTTTTCGCCGGCGCGGAGAGTTCGGGACAATACCACGAAACATACTTTAGAAAATGTTTTGGAAGTTCCCGAAGTGGTCATCGGCATCGTGAATTATAAAATTGTTCAGCAGATTTCACTCGCTTCTACGGAATATGAGAAAGAAGTCAACGAGTTTGTAAAATCGGGCCTGACCATGCAAGACGCAGATCTGGTAAAGCCAAAACTGATCGCAGAATGCCCCGTCAACCTGGAATGTAAAGTTATAGAAATTAAACATTTAGGATCTGAAGGAGGAGCCGGAAATTTAGTCATCTGCGAAGTAATAAAAATTCATGTTCGGGAAGAATACCTGAATGAAGACGGAAATCTTGACCAAAAGAAATTGGATCTCGTCGCAAGATTGGGTGGAAACTGGTATTCCAGAAATAATGAAAATAATTTGTTCGAAGTTCCAAAACCTTTAGTAACCAAAGGAATTGGCTTTGACAGATTACCTGATGAAATCAAGTTCAGCACTGTTTTCACGGGAAATGATTTGGGAATGCTCGCCAATACCGAAGATTTACCGGAGGGCAATTTCACGTCTGATGAAGAAATTCACCGTGAGGCACAGAAACTTCTTCACCACAATAAAATTGCGGAAGCGTGGAAAATATTGAAATGTAACTAAGGATTTAAAAAGAAAACTCAGATCTTTTTAATTGTTTTTTAAACAAAATTGCTGAAAAAGAGATCGCTCTACCCACTTTAAAACCTGGTTTTTATCTCGTGAAAGTGCTCACTGATAAAGGATCAAATTATACCACAAAAATCATTAAAGAATAATTCCTAAAATAAAAAATCCTGCTTCAATTTTCGAAGCAGGATTTTTTTTCTTCTATTAAGAAGATTCTATACCAATTCATTTTCAAAAAATGAAAAACCTGTATTAATCGTTTTCATCTTTGATGCTTAAATCTTTGTTCAGATCCGGATTTAATTTCAGCGCTTTCCTGTTTTGATTATTTCTCAGTTTGATGTTTAAAACTTCGACCAATAAACTGAACGCAAGACAGGAATAAATGATATTTTTACTCACATGCTGATGAATTCCTTCTGCCACCAACATTACCCCAATCACCACCAAAAAGGCAAGCGCCAACATTTGTAAACTTGGATATTTATTGATAACCGCAGAAATAGGACCGGCGAAAGCCATCATAATCCCAATGGAAATAACCACCGCAATGATCATCAACATCACATTATCTACCAAACCAATCGCGGTAAGAATAGAGTCGAGCGAGAAAACCATGTCGATTAAAATAATCTGAATAATCACCATGGTCATCAGGGAAGAACCTGCAGATTTTGGTTTGTGATTTTCATCGTGAAGCTGCATTTTCCCATGGATTTCAAAGGTGCTTTTTCCAATCAGGAAAATCCCTCCGAGCAATAGGATTAAATCTTTCCAACTTAGTGCCAATGCGATATCAGTTCCCGGTTCTTCTAAAAACGGTAACGTTAAGATCGGTTCTTTCAAACCGATGATCCAGTTGATCATTAATAATAATCCTACCCGGAACACCATCGCAAATGTCAACCCGATATTTCTGGCAAATTTTTGTCTGGCTTTAGGTAATTTATCAGAAATGATAGAAATAAAGATAATATTATCAACCCCGAGAATAATCTCTAGAAAAGTAAGGGTTAATAAACTGATCCAGATTTGCGGTTGACTAAAATCTGGAAATTCGAGCACTGACAGTAACATCATAAATTAAATTTTGGTCGGTAAAAATAAAGCATTTCTGAATTTATCTAATATTAATTTTTGTTTACATTAAAGTTTCAAAATGGCTCCTCATAAATTGAATCATTTTTGAGCTTGCTTTCTCTAAATCTTCCGGCAGCTTATTTTCTGTCCAGGGTTCTTTGGCGCCGAAAGTATGGTTCGCATTTTCTAAAAGTACAAGTTCTGAAGTTTTACACCATTCATTCAGCAGAAATGCTTCTTTGTCTTTCACAGCCTCATCATCGGTTCCCTGAATAATAAGGAAGGGTTTTTCTAAATGTTGCGCAGCATATTGAATATCAAATCTTCTTTCATTTTTCTCAAAATCCTCAAAAAACTGAAAATAATGCGGCATTTCCTGATGCGTTCTTTTGTTTTCGGAGTACATCACTCCCTCTCTTTTCCAGTCTTCAAAACGTTCTTTCGTCGGGAATCGGTATTTAAAATTGCTGACACCGGCTAAAGTGATCAGGATTTTTATGCGTTCATCTTCAAATGTTTTAATAACGGTAATTCCGCCACCACGACTGTGACCGATGATGCAGATTTTTTCATTATCGATTTTCAGATGGTTATAAAAATGATTCAAAACCTCATCAAAGTCTGACATTTCTTTAGAAAAGTTATTATGTCCGAAAGCTTCTAAATCTGCAAAGTCTTTGGGTTGCGCGATTGTTGTTCCATTGTGCGAAAAATTAAATTTAACAAAGAAAAAACCTGCTTCCGCCAATTTCTTGGCCATCAAATCCCAGGCACCCCAATCTTTATATCCTTTGTAACCGTGGGCGAAAATAACGAGCGGTAATTTTTCTGCATCTTCCGGGTAATAGGCGTCCGCTAAAAAATCATGGGTCTCAGCGTTTTTGATGATGATATTTTTTTCGATATTGAGTTTCATTTGAATATGTTTTATGTTCTTTAAAGTTACGGATTAAAAACAAAAATCCTTTTACCTGATTAGAGTGAAAGGACTTCAAATTCAATAACAAAACTAAATTTCATGTTAATTATAAATATTTAATAGACCTGAACCATCTGGTTGGTGGAATTACGGGAGACTTTTTCTATAATATCCGCGAAATTGGTTTCATTGGGACGCGGCATATTTGCATTGAAAATTTTACCGTCAGGATCCACCATCATAAATCTGGGAACACCTTCTACACCAAGCTGTTGTAAAGCTTTTGCATCAGATAGCCACCATTGTTTCACATTAGACCGTGTGTTCTTTAAGTCCAGTTTCCATTTATTTTGGTCCTGGTCTAAACTTATGGCCAGAAAAACTAGGTTATTATTATATTTATTTTTTTTGGCTTGATAGGCAAAAACGGGAGAAGTTTCTTTACAGGGCGCACACCATGTTGCCCAGAAATCAATGATGACAAACTTTCCTTTGAATTGAGACATATTAACTTTCTTTCCATCGGTGTCTTTAAAAGCCAAAGCTGGAAACGCTTTTCCTTTTTGTTGATTGTTGACAATTTCTAAATTTTTCGCTACAAAATTTTTAAACTTGAGATTTTTAATACCGTCAATATTTTCCTGAAATATTAAATTCCTCTTAGCTTCATCATTCTCCATCTTTATCATTTTAATGATCTGGGTACTTAAAAGTTGATCTTTCGCACTGCCTGAAGTCATTGCTGCTAATTTAACAAATAGGATACTGTCTGGATTTGCACTTCCTTCTTTTGGCAATAATTCTTTCAATTTCCAGGATTTATAAGTATCGGTGGCATATAGTAAAGGACTGGGTTTTCGAATAATATTTTCTAATTCAGTGATGAAGGACGGACCAGGGGCAAACTTTTTATCGGTAAAGGAGGTTATTTTTTGATAATCATAAAAAGCAGATAGCATTTTTGTCGCTTTTTTCTGTAGTTGGTATTCCTTAAAATCACTTGCAAGATAGATATTCTCGGCTGTTCTAAAATCTTCTAAATCCTTTAATTCATTCTTCCAGTGTTTCTGCGCTTCCTTATAAAACAATGATGGACTATCGCTATACAATTTATCAGCTACAATATAATCGTAAAAAGAAGAATTATACTTTTCCATTTTCCTGAAGAGATCTTCGGCTTTTCTCGTGCCCTTTACTACAACAACTGATTGTTTATCATCCATTTTTATATCGAAATGTAAATTGTCGCCTTTAGAAAATACGAAGGGATAAGATTTACCTTCATAGCTGATGGCATATTGAGCGAAGGGAATTTCTTCTTTAGTATTCCAGGTAAACTCACCGTTTATCACTGGGATCTGAACAATATTATCGCCGAATTCTTCAGAAGTTATGGTAACATTTTTAATCGGTTTTGGAGATTGGATTGAACCACTAATTACAGAATGATCTTTAAATTTTTGTGGATAAATAGGCTTTGTTATGAAATAATACATACTCACAAACACGATTATTCCAATTACTGTAGAAACTTTCGCTTTGCTGCTATTCAGAAAAGCATTTTTAAATCCCCTTCGACTGTACCAAAAATATCCGATAATGAAAAACAATAATGTCCAAAATAAACTCAGATATTCCGTATAGTTAAAAAAATGATTGAGCTGAAAAGAATCTTTAAATTTTAAACCCGTTTGTACAGCATTATAAGGAATAAAATCATACGTTTCCTGTCGAACTGCTGCCACAATATTGATAACAAATCCTACAAATCCAATGGCAAAAGGCCAGATAAAACCAGTAATGATAGTCGAAAGCATTAACTGGAAAGAAATGATACACAGACTTAAAAGGAAGACTCTCGCGAATGTTTGAAACTGCCAATAAAAATCTACTCCCATTTGCAGCTCTTTCTGCGGGAAAATAAATAGGGTAAGATTTGAAAATAATGTGGATGATAAAAAATAAACCATAAACATGATAGAACTTAATAGCGTGAGGACTAAAAATTTAGCGCTATAGATACTTAATTTTGAAACTGGCTGTGTTTCCAGGAAGGTCCAGCCGTTATTTTTATGATCGGTCTGGGTAATTCTGGTTGCCGAAATAATGATAAACAACAGCATAAAGAAACCGCCAAATTGCCCAATGGATTCCTTAATATCCTTGGTGGCGGCCTTAGTTAACAAACCATCGTAAAGGCGTGCATTCTCGCTAAAAACACCAATAGTAAAAAATAATGCAGGAAGAAACAGCGCAAAAACAATTGCAATTGTGACTAACCCTAAACCTTTGATTTTCAGCCATTCTGCTTTGAAAACCATTGCTAAAGTAGATCTTTTCTTCATCTTTCTAATTTTGTTTTGAAATTTCCATGAACCATTCTTCTAAACCTCCTGCAGGAGAGATCTGATGAATCTCTGCGCCATGATCAACTAAAATTTTATTGATGTCAGAGATCTGCTTGGGTGAATTGGTTACGATTTCACAATCCGTCTCATTTTTAAATTCTACCTGATAATTTTCTGCTAAAAGCGCTGCAAAGTTTTTGGCATTTTCAAGCTGAATTTTGTTTTCTGGAATCGGTAGAGTTCATTAAGATCCTCTTTACTGCCTTGAAATTTTATCTCCCCATTTGAAATGATCCCAATGTGTGTTACCATTTTTTCGATTTCTAAAAGCAAGTGACTTGAAATAAAAACTGTGACGCCATATTCCTGATTTAATTTAATCAATAGTTCCCGAACTTCCTTCATTCCATTCGGATCCAATCCATTTACGGGCTCATCTAAAACCAGCAGTTCAGGATCGCTGATTAAAGCCAAACCAATTGCTAATCTTTGTTTCATCCCCAGAGAATATTTTTTCATTTTTATATTTCTCGCCTCTGTCAGTCCAACCAATTCTAAAATCTCATCGATTCTACTAATGTTCAAGTTCCTCAAAATACATACAATCTTTAAATTATCATAGCCGGAAAGATGATCGTAAAAAGCGGGATAATCGATGAGGGAACCAATTTTATTAAAACCTTCCGGATACAAATTTGAAACTAACGTATCAAACACTTTTACAGAATTTGCATCATCATTAAAAAGTCCCATTATCAGTCGCATCGTTGTGGATTTTCCAGCACCGTTGGAACCCAGAAAACCATAGATCGATCCTTTCGGTACCATTAAATTGACATCTTTTAATATCGGTTTATTTTTATCGAAGCCAAAGTTCAAATTTTTAATTTCAATTATATTGTCGATCATTTCTAATTTATTAAAATGTTTCTAAATTAATAACCAAAGAAGACTTAACCTTTACTTCATTATTTAATTGGTAATTAAATTCCTCAAAACGTTACATAATTTTAAAAAATAAGAACTATAAATTGTTATAAAACTGATGTTTTGACAAAAATAATGACGATTTTATTTTTAATTAAAAAACCCTTTCATCCTTTTTAAAGGCTGAAAGGGTTCAAAATATGTCTGTTATCCTATTTTACCAGATCTTTATTCTTTCTTCCGGTGCTTTATATAAATCATCACCCGGCTTGATGTCGAACGCTTTGTAGAATGAATCCTGATTCACCAAAGGTGCAAACGCCCGGAAATAACCTGGCGAGTGCGGATCGGTTTTCACCTGATTCACCATATATTGCTCTGTAGATTTGGTTCTCCAAACCGTGGCCCAACTCATAAAGAATCTTTGATCCTGTGTAAATCCACTGATTAATCCCGGATTTCCATGATCTTTCAAATACATTTGAAGAGCGGTATAAGCAACTGCTACTCCACCCAAATCGCCGATGTTTTCGCCGCTGGTAAATTTACCGTTAACGAAACTTCCTTTCACCGGTTCGTATTTATCATATTGCGCAGCAAGTTGCCCCACTTTTGCATCGAAATTTTTACGGTCTGCGTCTGTCCACCAATTATTCAAATTTCCATCTCCGTCAAATCTTGAGCCGGAATCATCGAACCCATGGCCGATCTCATGTCCTATTACCGCACCAATTCCCCCGAAGTTAACGGCAGGATCTGCTTTGAAGTTGAAGAAAGGCGGCTGAAGAATGGCTGCCGGGAAAACGATTTCGTTGTTAGAACCACTGTAATAAGCGTTCACGGTTTGCGGCGACATTCCCCATTCCGTTTTATCAACTGGTTTTCCAACTTTAGCTAAATTCTTTGCATAAGACCATTCGGTGATGTTCTGTAAGTTTTTATAATACGTTCCACCTTCGGCCGGGCCTGTCAGTTGCAGTTGAGAATAATCTTTCCAGGTATCTGGATAAGCGATTTTCACAGAGAATTTTGATAATTTTTCTTGTGCTTTAACTTTCGTTTCGGGAGACATCCAGTCATTGTCTGCAATATGCTGCTGGAATGACTTTTTCAAATAACCGATATAGGTTTCCATCTGCTGTTTCGCTTCAGCCGGGAAATATTGGTCTACATACAATTTACCGAAAGCTTCGCCCAAGACTCCATTAATAACGCCTAAACCTCTTTTGTTCATCGCTCTCTGTTCCTGCTGACCCTGAAGATATTTAGAATAGAAATTAAAATTCAGATCATCCAACTGCTTATCAAGATTACCTGCGTTACCGGCAATCATTCTGGCTTTCATATATTCTTTGATCAGCGGAAGGTTTTTATCGGTCATCCAGGAATCCATATTCTGGTAATATTTCAGCTCGCTTACGATGACTTTATCCGTTTTCACACCGGCCTCGGTCAGGTATTTCGGCAAGTTAACATTCTTCACCAATTTTGAAAGTTCAGGCAATGTTTTAGGATTATAACGAAGATTGGCATCGCGGTTCTGCTCGTTGGTCAAAAGATCTTTCGCAAGTTTCTTTTCGAAATTCACAACGTTCTGTGCCGTTTGATCTGCGTTTTTCTGACCAATAATGGTAAACAACTGCGCAAGGTAATTTTTATATTCCGCCAAAGTTTTGGTATTCGCGTCGTTGTCTTTTTGATAATAGTCACGGCCTAAACCTAATGATGCGCCACCAAAGTAAACAGCGTTCATCACGGAGTTTTTCATATCCGGACTTACCCGCCAGGCGTAGAAAGGATTATCTCCGGTTTTGGTTGCTTCTGTTAAATAGCTTTGTAATTGTGCAACTGTTTTGATTTGATCAATCTTTTGTAAATCACCTTTAACCGGATTAATTCCGTCGGCATTTCTCTTGTTCCAATCCATAAATGTTCCGTACAGGTTTTGGATTTTCTGACCTTCGGAACCCGGCGCGAATTTGTCAGCCAGGATTTTATCTAAAATTCCTAAAGAAGCATTGTCAACATCCTCTCTTAAAGCGTTGAAGCTTCCCCAGCTTGTTTTATCAGAAGGGATTTCGGCAGTTTTCATCCAGTTTCCATTGACATAATTAAAGAAATTATCCTGTGGACGAACCGTGGTATCCATATAGGAAAGATTGATTCCCTCGTCTTTGGTTGGTACTGGCTTTACATCAGTAGTTACTGTCGTTTCTGTTTCTGTAGTTGCAACTTTCGCAGTTGAACAGGAATTCAGTAAAACAACTCCCGTAAAAGCGAGGGCTGCGATGGTAATTCTTTTCATAAGACTTTATTGATTATTATTAAGATTATTTCAAAGATAATGATTATTTATTGTTTATAAATGCTTTTATGACTCAATTTGTTATCGCGGCAAAAGATTGGAACGACCATCTTTTTTTCGGACGGTTAGCGCAGTAACAAAAAAAGATACAGTGGAAAAGCCCGGCCTGATCATAAAGCATTAAGAGCAACCGAAGCGCTTTTAACACTGGCATGAAAAGGGTTACGCCATTAAAAAAATCACTCAAAATAAATGGAGTGATTTTTCTAAAATATTTACTGTTGGATTACCAGATTTTCACTCTGTCTTCTGGTTTTTTATAAAGTTGATCTCCTTCTTTCACATTAAAAGCTTTGTAGAAAGCATCAGTGTTTACGAGTGGACCGAATGCACGGTACAACCCGGGCGAATGCTCATTGGTTTTGATCTGATTAATCAGAGCGGCTTCTTTCTGAAGGGTTCTCCAAACCGTTGCCCAACTCATAAAGAATCTTTGCTCCTGTGAATAGCCACTGATCAATCCTGGATTTCCGTGGTCTTTTAAATACATCTGCAAAGCATCGTAAGAAATATTTACACCACCTAAATCTGCGATATTTTCACCATTGGTAAAAGTTCCGTTCACGAAAGTTCCTTTAACAGGTTCATATTTGTCATATTGCGCTGCGAGAGCTTTCGTGGCTTTCTCGAAATTGGCTTTATCTTCTGGCGTCCACCAGTCTACCAAATTCCCATCTGCATCGAACTGTGCTCCAGAATCATCAAAACCGTGGGTGATTTCGTGACCGATAACCGCTCCGATTCCGCCGAAATTAATGGCTGCATCTGCTTTTGGATTAAAGAAAGGCGGCTGTAAAATCGCGGCCGGAAAAACGATTTCGTTGTTTACCGGATTGTAATATGCATTCACCGTCTGAGGCGTCATTCCCCATTCGGTACGGTCAACCGGCTTGCCTACTTTCTCGAGTTCTCTGTCATATTGCCAGGAAGTTAAATTCTGTAGATTTCCGTATAAAGTGCCACCGGTATCTTTAGGATTAATAGCCAGTTTAGAATAGTCTTTCCACTTGTCTGGATAAGCTACTTTTACGGTAAATTTATTCAGTTTGTTTAAAGCTTTTTCTTTGGTAACGGGAGACATCCAGCCTAAATTCGTGATATGCTCAGCGAAACTCTTTTTCAAATAACCGATCAGTTCCACCATCTGAGCTTTTGCTTCAGCCGGGAAATATTTGTCAACATACAACTTTCCGAATGCTTCACCCAGAGAGCTGTTGATCAATTCGAACCCTCTTTTATCCTGCGCTCGCTGAACATCCTGACCTCTTAAATATTTACCGTAGAAATTAAATTTCATATCATCTAAATCTTTCGAAAGATAACTCGCGCTTCCCGAAAGAAGATGAAATTTCATATAGTCTTTAATTAAAGGAAGATTTTTCGCATTGATGAATTGATCTAAATTTTGGTAATATTTTAATTCCCCGATAATCGCTTTATCCGTTTTTACCCCAACTTCTGTCAAATATTTTGGCAGGTTTACATTTTTCACCAACTTTGACAGTTCCGGCATTGTTCGCGGATTATACTGTAAGGTGGCATCGCGGATTTGCTCATTGGTCAGATAAGTCTGAGCGATACTTTTCTCGAAATTAACAATATTATTTGCAGTTGCCCCGGAGTTTTTATATCCTAAAACATTTAACATCGAAGAAACATAATCTGTATATTTTGCCAGCGTTTCTGTATTTTTTGGATTTACCTTCTGATAATAATCTCTTCCTAGCCCAAGGCTGGCATCTCCTAAATAAACCGCGTTCATTTTCGAATCTTTCAAATCTGAAAACACAGCCCAAGAGTAAAAAGGATTTTCTCCGTTTTTAGTCGCTTCAATCAAATAATTCTGTAAATCTGCAAGTGATTTAATGCCATCTATTTTTGCTAAATCGGCTTTGATAGGTGAAATTCCGTCCGCATTTCTTTTGGCCATATCCATGTAAGTGCCGTACAAATCCTGGATTTTTTTCCCCTCGCTTCCGGGCGCAAATTTATCATTCAGTAAAGAATGAAGGATCGTCATCGAATTATTATCCGTGTCTTCCGCCAATTTATTAAATGAACCCCAGGTTGATTTATCTGCCGGAATTACTGCAGTTTTCATCCAGCTTCCGTTCACAAAATTATAGAAATCATCCTGCGGACGGACTGCTTTATCAAACGTGGTGAAATCCAAACCGTTTTCCGGCGTTTCTTTTACCGTTTCCACCGCCGGCGCAGCGGGCTGTGCCGGATTTGCCACTTTAGAGGCACATGAATTCAGGGCGATTACTCCGGCAAAAGCCAGAATACCGATGTTTATATTTTTCATAAGGAAATCCTTTTTTATTTAGTCTGATGTTTTTTTTATTTGTTACAACATTCTGTAAATAAAAAAAGCCATTCTTAATTGAATGACTTTAGGTTATCTATTTAAAGGTGATCTTGCCGCCAATCACATTTTTAAATTTGCGGTCGTCTGGGTCGCCATAAACATCGATGATTCCGCCAGCTCTTGTGGTTGCATTTACGGATTCACTAGCAAACACTTCAGCAATTCCACCGGCATTTGCGGCAACGGTTGCGCTTTGAGATTCTACATTTTGACCATTAAATTTACCACCGGAATTCACCACGATATCCTGATGGTCCGCTTTTCCGGAAACTTTAATTTCTCCGCCGGAATTGGTTTTGATATTCAGTTTTCCGGTATCAATTCCTAAAGTAATTCTTGAACCTTCATTGGCGGTTAAACTCAACATTTTCGATTTCAAAGTTTCGGTTGAACTGATTGAAGATCCCTGGCTGGCCTGCAAATCGTTGAGCGTTTGATAATACACTTTCACAGAAACCTGATTTCCCTGCAATATTCTGACCGGAGCCATTCTTATTTTCAGCTCGCCGTTTTTGTTCACCGTTTCTACATCGGCACTTTCGGCTTCTACTTTATTTTGATTCGATGGAATAATCACCACATTGATTTTATCATATACTTTCAGTGATGAAAATTCTCCTACATTTCTTGTCACCTGCGCAAAAGAATATTGCATCACAAACATCATCAAGCCCACAGCTATCTTTTTCATAATTTCTAATTTATTGGAGTAAAGATAACGCTTTGCGACAGAATTTATTTTAAATTTCTCCTAAAATTTTGCTTTAATAATTTAAATCATGTGACTAACTTTACTACACATGAAAAATTAATTTTAAAAAACACGTTGATTTTCAGAGAAATGAAAGCATTACCAATAACTCTATTTTAATTTGAAAAATATTTTGAATTTACCTGCGAAACACTATCTTTGATTCCGGTTTTTCCCAATATACTATCACCCCAAGCCCTTTAAACTAAATGAAGCAATATCCGATCCCCGATAATGAAAGAGAACGTATCGAAAAATTAGAATTTTTGGATTTGTTGGATTTGGAAAAAGATCCAGAGTTGAATGTTTTTGCAGAGGGAGCAAGTCTTATCGCAGATTGCCCGGTTTCCTTGATCTCTATTATGGCAAAGGATTCGCAGCATATAAACAGTTGTGTAGGCCTTCAGCTAGATTCTGTAAACCGTCAGGATACAGTGTGCCAATATGTGATTGCTAACAAGGAAATATTAATTATTAGTGACACCCTTCTGGACGAGCGTTCTTCTCATAACGCGTTGATTATAGAAGCAGGAATCCGTTTCTATCTGGGAATTCCACTGATCGATGATGAAGGGTTTGTTCTGGGAACGCTTTGCGTGATCGACTACCAGCCAAAAAAACTTTCCGAAAACCAGATCATCACGCTTCAAAAAATGGCTGAAGCCGTAACAAAACTTTTAATTAACAAAAAAAAGAATATTCAAGCCGATTATTTTCAACAGATTTTTGATATTACCAATAATTTAGTTTGTGTACTCCATTCGGATTTTAAACTGAAAGACCTGAACCCTGCTTTTGAAGAAGCTTTTGAAATCAAAAAAGAAAGTACGCTTCATCAGTCTTTGGTAACTATTTTAGGAGAAAACAATACCGAACTCAAAACGCTGGCGGAAACTTTCCCCAGAAAAGATGAAGTATTATGCACCACCTCCACTGTTACTGATCTGCAAAAAACGATAACCGTGGAATGGTCCTTCAAACAAAATCATTCTGATATTTTTTGTTTTGGCCGGAACATCACCTCTCAGATAGAAGAAAATCAGAAACTCGAAAACGCTGAAAAAAGGTTTAGAAATTTTTTCCAGAATGCGATCGGACTCATGAGCCTGCACGATTTAGAGGGGAACATATTGGGTGTTAACCAAAAAGGCCGTGAACTGCTTGATTATTCCGAAGAGGAGATCAAAGGTTTGAATTTAAAGGATCTTGTTCCGCAGGCAAACTGGCCATCACTGAATGATTACCTAACCAGAATTGCGTCGAATAAGAAAGACATAGGAAATATGCTTCTGCAGAAAAAAGGTGGCGAAGAAGTAATCTGGATGTACCACAACATACTGGAAACTGATGAAGAAGGTAACCCCTATGTCATGAGCACCGCCCTGAATGTCACTGAAAAAATGGCTTTGGAAAAAGATTTAATTTATACCAAAAAAATACTTGAGCAGACCGGTGATGTTGCGCAGGTAGGAGGATGGGAATTAAACCTGCGAAAAAACACCATTTACTGGTCACAATCTGTGAAGGAGATTCATAAAGTACAGCCGGATTTTACCCCTACATTTGAGAATGCCACAGAATTCTACCATGGAGAAAATAATGAAAAACTTAATTTTTCACTTCAGCAGGCGATACAAAAAGGAATACCTTATGACCAGGAACTTCAGCTTCTGCGGGCAGACGGTGTGCTGATTTGGGTAAGAGTTAAAGGAGTTCCGGAATTCGACAATGGCGTCTGCACCAAAGTCTTTGGGATTATTCAGGATATTGATGCAACCAAAAGAACCTATCTGGAACTGGCAGAAAAGGAAGCGATGCTGCGGTCTTTTATTAAATACACGCCGGTGTCTGTAGCAATGTTCGACCGAAAACTCAATTATCTGTCTGTAAGCAAATCCTGGGAAAAAGAGTTTTACATGAATGATTCCGAAATCATCGGCGAGCACATGTTCACGATCTCTCCTAATATCCCGGAAGAAAGATCCAAAATATATTTTGATGCCTTAAAAGGTAAAGCTTATAAAAATGAAAACTTAGAGATTAAAGTTGCCGGCAGTGACGAACTGAAAAATTACAATATAGAAGTAAGTCCCTGGTATCTTTCAGAAGGAAACATTGGTGGCGTAATCGTTTCGGCACAAAATATTACCGATTATATTAAAGTAAATGAGGATCTAAAAAAGGCAAAAGAAATAGCAGATATCGCCAGCAAAGCCAAGTCCGAATTTTTATCCAATATGAGTCACGAAATCCGAACGCCGCTCAATGGAGTTATTGGATTTTCAGATCTGTTACTCAAAACTCCGCTTAATGAAATGCAGACTCAGTACCTCAATTACATCAATGAGTCAGGCGAAAGTTTGCTTAATATCATCAATGATATCCTTGATTTTTCTAAAATAGAATCAGGGAAAATGGAACTGTTGGAAGACAAATCCAATATCTATGACCTGGTAAGTCAGGTGGTGAATGTCATTCTTTATCAGTCACAGAGAAAAAACATAGAACTGCTTCTGAATATAGAACAGGGACTACCAAAAACGCTGTGGCTGGATGAATCCAGAATCAAACAAGTCTTAATCAACCTTCTCGGCAATGCCGTTAAATTTACAGACCACGGAGAAATCGAACTCAAAGTGGAGAAGCTGAATATAGAAAACGAAAACCTCACGTTGCGTTTCGCAGTGAGGGATACCGGAATTGGTATACCTGCCGAAAAACAAACCCGCATTTTTGATGCTTTTATGCAGGAAGACAGTTCCGTAAGTAAAAAATATGGCGGTACCGGATTGGGACTTACCATTTCCAATAATATTTTAAAATACATGGACAGTCACCTGTCGCTTTCCAGTGAACCACAAAAAGGTTCTGTGTTTTATTTCGACATCACCGTTCCTTATGAAACTGAAAGTTTTGGTGATGAAGAGGATTTAAATATAAATAATGCACTGATTGTAGATGATAACGAAAACAACCGTATCATTCTGCAACATATGCTGGCCTACAAAAACATCAACTCAACATTAGCTGCCAATGGAATGGAAGCGCTTCAGATTTTAATGAAAGGAGAACGCTTTGACGTTATATTAATGGATTATCACATGCCGGTAATTTCCGGTTTGGAAACCATCCAAAAAATAAAGGAGCTATTCCACCAGCAGGATGAACTTTCGCCGCTAATTGTATTGCATACCTCCTCGGAAGAACACGAAGTGATCAATTCTTTCCGGCAGGATGACAAATCTTTCTGTCTGTTAAAACCGATTAAATCAGATGAACTTTACACTACATTGAAGCGCGCTGTTAAAGATCAGGTTAAGCAAACTGAAGAACTCAATGGTCCGTCCGAAAATAAGCAGTCTCTGTTTCCAGATTCATTAAATGTTCTTCTGGTTGATGACAATCCTGTGAATATGGTATTGAACAATAAGATCATGCAGTCCCTTATTCCGCAAGCACATTTAACGGAAATGGCAGATGGTATGCAAGCACTGAATGCCTGCAAAAACAATAGCTTCGATCTTATCCTTATGGATGTTCAGATGCCTGTGATGGACGGAATAGAGGCGACAAAACACATCCGTTTATTACCTCAGTATAAAGAAGTTCCTATCATTGGCGTTACGGCAGGAAATATTTTGGGTGAAAAAGAAAAATGCCTCGCCGCAGGAATGGACGATTTCTTACCTAAACCTTTAAGACAGGCCGACCTTTTAGAAAAACTGATTCAAAATGTCGCTCTTCATGAAAATGAACAAACTGCCAAAATGGTAAACCGCGATCAATATCTTGATGTCAGTTTACTGAATGAACAGGTTGGCGAAGATCAGGAGTTCCGAATAATGTTCTTAAATTTGGTCCTGCAGGAACTCACTCTTTCTCAGGAAAGATTAAAAAATGCAATCATAGAGGGTAATATTGATGATATTAAAAAGATACTGCACAAACTGAAAGGAACTGCCGGAACCGCCGGCCTGTTTAAACTCGCAGAAACTTCTGCAAACTGGGAAAACAAAATAGAAACATCTGGAGATTGCCAATCACTGGAGAAAGAGATGAAAACTGAAATAGCAATTGGGCTGGATTTAATGAAAGGACTGCTAAATTAAAAAAGAAAGATATGGTAATTCTAATCGCCGAAGACGACGAATTGATTCTAAAAACAATTGAACATAAATTACTCAAAGATGGATATAAAGTTATTTTAAGCCGGAATGGTAAAGAAGCCATCGACCATATACAAAACACAGACATAAACCTTATCATCACGGATATAATGATGCCTTTTGCCTCGGGAATAGAAATCCTTTCGGCCATTAAATCAACAGGAAAAAAAATACCCGTTATTATGCTTTCGAGTATGGGGCAGGAAGAAGTGGTTCTGAATGCTTTTGATTTGGGCGCCTCTGATTTCATCGTGAAACCTTTCAGTCCCAATGAATTGATGTTGAGAACCAAAAGATTGATTTCAAAATAGAAGACTAATGCTGTTTCTAGACATTTCACTCCATTTTCTTTTCGATACATTTCTGGGAATATTGTTAATCGTTTTCTTGTTAATTGCCGGGGTACTGTACTACAGTTTTTACCTCTTCAAAAAACTCATCGATCTTATATACTGGTCAAAGGAAATAGATTACAAAGTGTCGCAGGCAATTGTTCACGGCAGTGATGAAGGAGAACAAAAAGACAGCGGCACTTTCAGTCAATATTCTAATAACTCTTCTTTCCGCGATTTATTTTTAGAAAAACTGGTCGACTCAGAAAAGAAATTTTCGGGAACAGCACAGAACGAAATCAATAAACTTTTTCAGGATTATAATCTTGAAAAAGAGGCCTTGAAAAAATTAGATTCAAAAAAAACTCACCTTATTGCAGGCGGCATACAGGAACTTACCTCCATGCGGGTAGAAGCGGCAGTTACAAAAATAAATTCTTTTTTAACCCATCCTTCGCCTCTTGTTTATCAGGAAGCGCAATATGCGATGGTCGGTTTTAAAGGTTTCAACGGCCTGCAGTTTTTGAATACCGTTTCAAATAAAATTTCGGAATGGCAACAATTGCGCTTGCTTATTTCGATCCCACACATTCCTAAAAATTGCGATGATACCGTAAATAGTTGGTTACAAAGTGAAAACAATTCCGTCATTATCTTTACGCTTCGGTTAGCGAGAAAATTTCAGATGTTATCATTTTATTCTCCAATTCTACATTTACTGAACCATTCTTCAGAGCAGATCAGAATACAGGCAGTACAAACCTTACAGTCCCTGGAAAACCCTTCTACTGTAAATGATCTTACCGCATCTTATGCGAATCAGACAACAGACGTTCAGGTTGAAATCATAAAGGCTTTAAAAATGGCAAAAGACCAAAGTTCTACAGATTTTTTAAAAACACAACTGATTGAGCATCCTTTTCCAAAGTTAAAAATCTTCGCGGCCGAAGCTCTTTTCGCGCTCGGCCAGGAATCTTTTTTAATCAGTCTGGCAGAAGACGGATCTGCTCCGGAGCAAATTATCCAAATTATTAAACACTCAATGCAGGAAAGGATATGTTAGCGTTTTCACAGATCATTTATGAACTTATCATCTGGCTGTTCCTATTGTATGGAACAGCGGTATTTCTCGTTTACGGATGGATCGGAATTTATGCGCTCGGTGCTGTTATCCGGTACAAAAAAGAGAATACTTTTACCGATTACAGCATTATCGCATCTAACCCGAATGCGCCCACTTTCAGCGTTATTGCTCCCGCTTATAACGAAGGCATGACCATCGTAGAGAATGTAAGATCTCTTTTGTCTCTCTATTATCATAACCTGGAAATCATCATTGTAAATGATGGAAGCAAAGACGATTCGATATTAAAACTGATTGAGGCTTATGAACTTGAAGCAGTCTCTTTTTTTGTACAGGGTGAAATAGAAACCAATAAGATCCGCGAAGTTTATAAAAGCAAAAACCCCGCCTTCAAAAAATTAATTATCGTAGACAAAGACAATGGCGGTAAAGCAGATGCCCTGAACGTCGGAGTCAATATATCTTCCGGTGAGTATCTTGTCTGTATCGACGTAGACTGTATTCTGGAACAGGACGCGATCTTGAAATTAGCAAAACCTTTTCTGGAACAAACCGATAAAAAATTGATTGCCTGTGGTGGAATCATCCGTCTGGCCAATAACTGTAAAATCGAAAATGGCAAAGTCACTGATATTAATATTCCCAAAACACTATTAGGAAGAACCCAGGCTTTAGAATATATCAGAGCTTTTGTCTTAGGGCGAATGGCCTGGTCACGCGCTTCAGGATTAATCTTAATTTCAGGGGCTTTCGGTGTTTTTGACCGAAAAATAGTTCTCGCCTGTGGAGGTTACGACCGGAAAACCGTTGGCGAAGATATGGAGTTGGTGGTCCGTATGCGAAAGTATATGGAAGAACAAAACGAACCCTACGAAGTTATCACCATTCCCGATCCTTTGTGCTGGACCGAAGCACCGGAAACAAAGGATATTCTAAAAAAACAGCGAAACCGCTGGATGCGTGGCACCATGGAGACGCTGTGGAAGCACCGTAAATTAATGTTTAATCCAAAATATGGAAAACTGGGAATGATCAGTCTTCCCTACTGGTTTTTTTTTGAATTCCTGGGTCCGCTGGTTGAATTTTTAGGTTATGTTATTTTTATTGTTTTTTTGATTTTAGGAATTATCAACTGGCCTTTCTTTATTATTTTATTCGCTTTGGTTATTTCATCAGGATTTCTTTTTTCGATCTATGGTATTTTGGTAGATCTCTTAAGTCATCAGGTTTATGCTAAAAGGAAAGATTTCCTCGCCTTAATCGGTACCGCCCTTTTAGAACCGTTCTATTTTCATCCTCTGGTGGTTAAAGCAGGAGTGAGCGGATTTATCGATTATTTTAAAAAATCCCACGCTTGGGGCGAAATGACGAGACAGGGCTTTCATCAGAACCATCAGAATTTACCGTTCAAAAAGCGGGTGTGGGCAAAGCTCCAGCTTGGGCTTCATCAGTGGGGCCTATTTGCAGGTGTCTTTTTACTGCTGTTTTCAGTGGGAACCGTTTCAGAGTGGATTTGGTACCGACATACTTTTCAAACGCTGAACAGTCCAATGCTCGGCGAACATCTTTTACTGAATAATCTGATATTTGTATTAAAATTGATAATGGGTTCTGGGCTCATTTATTTAATTTTAAATTTCCTCAAAGAAAGCTGGGCAAAAACTTTAATCGTCCTCACCTTCACCCTCGTCATTGTCACCCACTACCTTTTATTCATTTATTTTTCAGAATCTCATAATTTATTAGGTGCCGATATTCTGTATTACAGTAAAGCTGAAATGAAGCAGATTTTAGAGGCAAGCGGAATGCTCAGTTATAAAAACTTTGCCTTACTGGGAATTTTAGTTACCCTCTCTTTCATTCCTTTCTGGTTCGCTTCTAAATCCTCTTTTAAACCCAAATATGTTGGCGCTGTATTTTTAGGTCTCGGAGCAATCAGTTTTTCTGTCCCTAATGATATGCTGCTGTCAGATCATTCAAAAGGTTTAAATGAATTTGATCAGAACGCCGCGAAAAGCAAATGGGCTTATTTTTTAAATTCTAACATCGATAACTTCATTAGTGAACATCCGGAATTAAGTGCTTTTGGTGGTGATTCAAATAATTTTGAAATCAATTCGGAGATGCTCGACAAATCGTTCCCATTTTGGCGAAAAGAAAATACCCCGGACTTTTTAGGCTCGTATCTGAACAAATCTGAAAAAGTACCGAATCTTGTTTTCGTCCTCGTCGAAGGTTTAGGGCATGCCTACAGTTCGCCGAACGGCTATGTCGGGAACTTCACTCCTTTCATCGATTCGCTGGCACACAAAAGCCTTTATTGGGAAAATAATTTAAGTTCCTCCGGCAGAACATTTGGCGTTCTACCTACGATTACAGGTTCATTACCTTTCGGAAAAAACGGCTTTTTGGAAATAGAAAAAACGCCCGACCATTTCAATCTGTACACTGTTTTAAAATCAAACGGATTTGAAACAGGTTTTTTCTACGGCGGCAACAGTTCTTTTGACCGTATAAAAGAATTTTTGGAATACAGCAAAGTAGATCACATAGTAGATGAGTTTTCGTATGATGCACCGTATCAAAAATTGCCGGCAAGCGTAGGCAGCGAAAGTTGGGGTTATGAGGACCAGGCTGTTTTCGGAAAAATGCTGCAGGTTCAGAAACCATTGGTAAAACCGTATTTCGATATTATTCTTACTTTATCAACGCACAATCCGTTTTTAATTAATAATGCTCCTTATTACGAGAAGTTGTTTACGCAACGGGTGAATTCAAATCAACTGTCAAACAAGCAGAAAAAATGGGCGCTGGATAACAAAAAGCAATTGATTTCAGTATTAAATCTGGATGATGCATTACATAATTTTTTTAAAAGTTACCGAAAACGCGAAGATTTTAACAATACCATTTTTGTGATCACCGGTGACCACAGCATGCCTGAAATTACGCTGGAGTCGAAAATAGACCGCTACCATGTTCCTTTGTTGGTGTATTCTCCTCTGCTAAAGGAGTCCAAACATTTTAGAAATATCGTAAGCCATTTTGATGTGGCACCTTCGATTCTGGCCTATTACAGAGAAAATTATACTATTTCGACTCCGTCTACTGTTACCTGGGTGGGCAGAGGTCTTTCAGAAAAACCAAGAACTGACCAATTGAGGATTCCATTAATGCAGAGTAAAAATCAACTGATCGACTACGTTTACGGAAAATATCACCTGCAAAATAACCAGCTTTTACTTTTAAATAATCTGCAGGAAAATGGTATAAATAACCAAGCAGCTTTTAACAAAGCCAACGGGAGTTTCAAAGAGTTCAAAAATATGAATTCTCAGTTTTACAGCACTAAAAAGCTGATGCCAGATTCCGTGATCTCCACCTTCATGAAAAAAACCCGATCGAACTTTTAAAACTTTTTGGTATATCCAAGAGAAAAATCATACTGATTTCCCTTTGTTTTAGGCAAATATTCTGTATTGTAATACATCGCAGAAATAGAGAACAGGTTTGTTTTTTGCACCGCAAAATTATATTCTCCGCCAATTTTGAAAGTTTTCAGTTTGTAGATTTCGTTTTCCAATAAATTGCTGAGATAACTTTCTGGGCTGATGCCGGTTCCGATTTGAAAAGCAAAATAATCCGTAGCTCCTGTGGTATAATAACGGACTGTTCCGGTATAGGACTGAGAAATATTATCATTATCCGGCGTAATATAGGTCCTTAAATTAAACCAGAAATTCTTGTAATATTTTCCTACAGATGCCGTATACATCCAAATATTATTACTGAAATAAAGTTGTCTGTAGCCTACTTCAGCTTCATAACTTTTGGGAAGATTCGCATTTAAAGAAACACCGCTTCTAAATTTCGGAAAGATTCCGACGTCATTGGAATAGCCCGCGCCTACATACAGATAAAACATTTTCGATAACTTCGGATAAGCCTCAAGTTCAATCTGAGTGCCGCTTGATGCAAATTTATTGGCGTAATTCCCTTTCAGAATAACCGACCCGATTGGCGTAACCCTTTTATAGCTGAGTCCTACAATATGCCAGTCATCATCAAACTGTTTATCAAAATGAGAAAAATTATAGGCAATACCTATGGCATTTTTAGAAGTAAAATCATTTATTTTAATGGAAAGAGCTCTGGCTTCTGTATTTTTGGGATTAATTCGCAGAAGAGTATTTACTGCCTTTTCGGCGTCTGCGTAATTCGA
This sequence comes from Chryseobacterium sp. MDT2-18, assembly GCF_030815285.1. Lineage (NCBI taxonomy): Bacteria > Pseudomonadati > Bacteroidota > Flavobacteriia > Flavobacteriales > Weeksellaceae > Chryseobacterium > Chryseobacterium sp. MDT2-18. Next base: position 115,194 of record NZ_JAUSWQ010000005.1, read on the forward strand.
ATTATTAAAATCCACTTTCCCCTTCAACAATAAAAGCGCTTCGGATTGAGGATGGTACTCCAGTCCTTTATTCAGGATTTCAATTGCTTTATCATTTTGGTAGTTCCAATATTCCAGAGAAGCGTATGCTATAAAAAAATCTTCATCACGAACTTCTTTTTTCTCAAGTCCATCAAACACAGCTCTTGCTGAACTTAAATCATTAGTCCACGTGTAAAGGCGGCCTAAGAAAACAGAAATGTCGGTATAATCCGGTGCCTTTTCCAGCGCTTCCTTTGTGAGTTTAATAGCGGTGGTATAATCTTTCTGCTCAAAAGCAGCGTTCCGCGCTTCACTGAACAATTCATCAGCACTTAAATTTTGCTGGCTGTACAGTGCAAAAGGAAATAACAATACCATTAAAAAACCAAGACAATTTTTCATCAAATTTCAAATAAAGGGTAAAAGATATTTTATATAAATTCAGGAAACAAATATATTGAACTTTTATTTAGTTATGCTTAATAACAAAAAGTGAAACTTCTATTTTTTATTACCCGAAATAGTCTAATGCCGACAATCTGAAGAGAATAATTCTCATTCAGGGGCAATAAAAAAGGTAAACCCTTTTTTTAACCTGGAAATAACCGGAAAATATTGGCTTAATTTTCGCTTTTAATCTCTAAACTTTTAATGAAAAATCCAACTTTTATTCGCCTCACCGATAAAGGAATATACTGCATTCCGGGTAAATTCTACATTGATCCCTGGAAACCCGTTGATCTGGCCGTAATTTCTCACGGGCACGGTGACCACGCACGTTGGGGAATGAAAAAATATTTGTGTCATCGGTTTACGAAGCCCATTTTAAAACATAGAATTGGGGAAGATATTGAAATTCAAACGGTGGAATATGGAGAAGAAACTATTATTAATGGAGTAAAAGTTTCCTTACATCCTGCCGGACATATCATCGGATCGGCGCAGATCAGAATGGAGTACAAAGGTTATGTTATTGTCTTTTCCGGAGATTATAAAACAGATGACGACGGATTGTCAACGCCATTTGAATTGGTGAAATGCAATGAATTTATCACCGAAAGCACTTTTGGACTACCAATTTACAACTGGTTAAAACCGCAGGAATATTCAGAATTAATGCAAACCTGGGTTCAGCAAAATCGCGAAAACGGTAAAACGTCTGTCTTCATTGGTTATTCGTTAGGAAAAGCCCAACGGATTATGAAATCGATAGAAGGCAGCGGAAAGATTTTCGTTCATCAGTCGATCGGTAAACTGAATGAGGGAATGGAATCGGTCGGGATCGATTTACCCGAATATGAAACGCTGAATTTTCAGGAGAGTTTAAAATCAACCAACGGCGAAATCGTGATTTTACCGCCCGCATTATTTGATTCCAACATCATAAAAAAAATACCGAATCGTGCCACCGCGATCTGTTCCGGCTGGATGCAGGTTCGGGGTTCCAGAAGATGGCGTTCTGCCGACGCCGGATTTGCAATTTCAGATCACGCAGACTGGAACGGATTAATTGAAACCGTGAAAGCCACCGAAGCCGAAAAAGTTTACGTCACCCACGGACAAACCGCCGTATTTTCTAAATATTTAAATGAAATCGGAATCAATGCCGTAGAATTAAAAACCATTTTCGGAGATGAAGAAACCTCCGAAAAAGAACTGATAGAAACTAAATGAAAGATTTTGCCCAACTCATCAATGCGCTCGACAGCACCAACAAAACAACCGCGAAAGTAGAGGCGATGGTTTCTTACCTGAACACCGCAGATGCCAATGACAAGTTATGGTTCCTAGCTTTATTTACCGGCAAAAGACCGAAAAGACCGGTAAACACTAATCTTTTAAAACAATGGGCTTTAGAAATCACACTGCTTCCGGAGTGGCTTTTTATAGAATCGTATGCTGCCGTAGGCGATCTGGGCGAAACATTATCACTAATCCTTCCCAACTCAGAAAACCAAATCGATAAACCGTTAACACAATGGATGACCGAATTGACTGCCTTAAAAGACCAAACCGATGATGAAAAGAAAAAGTATGTCTTGGAATCCTGGAACGGTTTGAATCATGTGGAACGATTCATCTTTAACAAATTAATTGGCGGAAGTTTTCGAATTGGAGTTTCTAAAAAACTGTTAATCAATGCACTGTCTAAATATTCCGGTATTGAAACCAATATTCTGATGCACAGCATTATGGGAAAATGGAAAATCGAAGATAAGAATTTTGACGATTTAATTCTGGGAACCCATATCAATCCTGATGCTTCCAAACCTTATCCTTTTTGTCTGGCGTATCCTTTAGAAAAAGAAATTCAGGAACTGGGCGACCGGAAAAACTGGCAGGCAGAATTTAAATGGGACGGCATCCGCGGACAGTTCATCAAGCGAAATGAAGAAATATTTATTTGGTCCCGCGGTGAAGAATTAGTCACAGAACAGTTTCCCGAAATTGTTTCCGCGTTAAAAGAAGTGGAAGGTAATTTTGTAATCGATGGTGAAATTCTCGTGGTAAAAAACGACAGAGTTCTTAATTTTAATGAACTGCAGAAACGCCTGAACCGAAAAACAATTCCTAAAAAAATGCTGGAGGAACTTCCTTGTCATATTTTTGTTTATGATATTTTGGAACTGGAATTTGAGGATCTGAGAGAAAGGTCTTTGTCTGAAAGACGATTGCTTTTAGAAAGTTTACTTGTAGATGCTCCACTCAAAAACATTAAAATATCAGAGATTATTACAACCGGCACTTGGGAAGAATTAGCCCAAATCAGAGAAAACTCCCGGGACAATAATTCTGAGGGTTTAATGTTAAAAGAAACAAATTCGCGATACCACGCCGGCAGAAAAAAAGGCGACTGGTGGAAATGGAAAGTCAGTCCGCTCACGATTGATGCGGTATTAATTTATGCTCAAAAAGGGTCCGGCCGCCGAAGCAGCTACTATACTGATTATACTTTTGCAGTAAAAAATGATGATAAACTCGTCACCATTGCGAAAGCTTATTCAGGTTTGACGGACAAAGAAATTATGGAAGTCAGCAAGTTTGTGAACAAAAACGCGATCGAAAAATTCGGGCCCGTCCGAACCGTAAAACCTGAACTGGTTTTTGAAATCGCTTTCGAAGGAATCGGTTTCAGCAGCCGGCATAAAAGTGGCGTGGCATTGCGCTTCCCGCGAATCGTTCGTTGGCGGCGGGACAAAACAGCCGATCAAATTGATGACCTCGAGGAAATTAAAAAACTGATTACTTAATTTTTAAAACTACGAAAGATCTCATAATTTTTTAATGATAATTTTGTTAAAGCAAGACGTACGGCACCATAAAAAAAAAGATTTTCCCTTTATTTTAATCGTGAAATATAAGAGTGAAACTGGTGTTTGAAAATATATTTAAATTCTGAATGACCGAAAAATTTAAAAATTCCACAGGTTTCCAGATCATCGAAAAATGGATGGAAGACAAAGACCGGGAACCATTTGGTTTTCAGTCTGAAACATGGTATAAATTTTCCCAGAATTATTCGGGAATGGTGATCGCGCCAACAGGTTTTGGAAAAACATTCTCGGTTTTTTTAGCCGTCGTCATCGATTATATGAACAATCCGGACCACTACAAATCCGGCATGAAACTGTTGTGGATCACTCCACTGCGCGCTTTAGCAAAAGATATTGCGAAAGCGATGAGTGAAGCTTTGGAAGAAATCGGATTAGACTGGGAAGTTGCTGTGAGAAATGGTGATACACCTAAAGAAATCCGGGCGAAGCAGACCAAAAAAATGCCTGATATTTTAATCATAACGCCCGAAAGTCTGCATCTGCTTTTAGCACAAAAACAACACCCGAAATTTTTTAAAAATCTTCAGTGCATTGTTGTTGATGAATGGCACGAGCTGCTCAGTTCGAAACGCGGCGTGATGACCGAACTCGCCGTTTCAAGGATATTTAGTTATCAGAACAAAATAAAAATCTGGGGAATCACAGCAACCATCGGAAATCTGGACGAAGCCATGGAAGTCCTTATTCCCTACCCGATTAAAAAAACTAAAATTGTTGCCAAAGAAAAAAAGAAAATCGAAATCAAATCTGTTTTCCCCGATGATGTCGAAGTTTTGCCCTGGGCAGGACATTTAGGAACCAAACTCGCTGATAAAATAATTCCCATTATTCTGGAAAGTCAAACAACTTTGGTGTTTACCAATACCCGAAGTCAGGCCGAAATGTGGTATCAGGTTTTGCTGAATGAACATCCCGATTTTGCGGGACAGATCGCGATTCATCACAGTTCCGTGGATAAAGATATCCGGATCTGGATTGAAGAAAATTTATCTTCAGGATATTTAAAAGCCGTCATCTCCACCTCATCGCTGGATTTGGGCGTAGATTTCAAACCCGTTGACACCGTTATTCAGATCGGCTCCAGTAAAGGAATTGCAAGATTTTTACAACGTGCCGGACGAAGCGGACATTCGCCTTTCGAAACTTCAAAAATCTATTTTGTTCCAACCCATTCTTTAGAACTTATTGAAGTTGCGGCTTTGAAGGAAGCCGTGAAACAAAATAAAATCGAACCGCGCGAACCTCTGGTTTTATGTTATGATGTTTTACTTCAATTTGTTTTAACACTCGCAGTTGGAGATGGTTTTGATGAAAAAGAAACCTTCAGCCAAATTACTCAGACGAATGCTTTTAAAGAGTTGTCACCTGAAGAATGGAACTGGATTTTAACGTTCATTACGGTTGGCGGAAAATTAAAAACCTACGAAGAATATCATAAAGTTGTAATTGAAAACGGTCTGTATAAAGTTATTTCACGCAGAATTGCAATGCTGCACCGGATGAATATTGGCGCGATTGTAAGCGATTCCATGTTGAAAGTAAAGTTTTTCGGCGGCGGATATATCGGCATGATCGAAGAGTATTTTATTTCTAAATTAAATAAAAATGATAAGTTCGTTTTGGCCGGAAGAGTTCTTGAAGTTTCCCACGTCAAAGAAATGACCGTGTACGTTCGGAACTCCAGCGGAAAAGGAATCGTCCCGAGTTATTTGGGCGGAAGATTACCTTTATCCTCCTATTTGAGCGGTTTTCTGAGACAAAAACTTTCGGAATCTCTCAACGCGAAATCTTCTGAAAAAGAACTGCGGTTTTTGCATCCGCTTCTGGTCAGCCAACAGGAAAACTCACATATCCCAAGCGAAAACGAGTTTCTGGTCGAACGCATCAAAACCCGCGAAGGCCATCATCTGTTTATGTATCCGTTTGAAGGCAGATTGATTCACGAAGTGATGTCGGCATTGGTTGCCTATCGAATTTCCAGGATTTCACCCATTTCTTTTTCAATTGCGATGAATGATTATGGTTTTGAATTATTTTCGAAAATCGAAATTCCGTTGAGTGAAGAAAATATTTCAGAAATATTATCCAAAGAACATTTAATCCGCGATGTAATGGCGTCAGTCAATTCAACGGAAATGGCCAGGCGGAAGTTTCGGGATATCGCCGTAATTTCTGGAATGGTCATCAGAACTTATCCGGGGCAGCAGAAAAACAATAAAAATTTACAGTCATCTTCAGGTTTAATATTTAATGTGCTGGAGGATTACGATCCCGAAAATTTATTATTTAAGCAGGCATATTCCGAAGTTTTTTTTCAGCAGATCGATGAAGTGAGATTGGTCGAGGCCTTTGACCGTATTCATAAAAGTGAGATTATTATTAAAAATTCAAATACCTTTACTCCCTTAAGTTTTCCTATTAAAGTTGACAGTCTGCGCCAAAGTTTGAGCAGCGAAGATCTGAAAGCCCGCATTCTGAGAATGAAAATGGAAGCCATGAAAAAGAAAATGAAAAAATGAATCTGCAGACTATAGAAAAAACCGTTCAGAAAGAAACCCTCATTTTTACCAATCAGCGTGCCCTTTTTTGGACGGAAAATAAAGCTTTAATTATCAGCGATTTACATTTAGGAAAAACCGCTTATTTTAGAAAAAACGGCATCCCGGTTCCGTCGGATATTTTAGAAGATGATCTGGAAAGACTGGATTTTTTAATTCAACATTTTGAAGCAGAGCAACTTATCGTTGTCGGTGATTTTTTGCACGCCGGAAAAAACGCAGATTTCAAAATATTTGAAGAATGGCGAAAGTTAAATATTACCCTGAAAATTATTTTAATTAAAGGAAATCATGATATAAAAAATGCTGACTTTTTACTTGATTTAAACATCCACATCATTGAAAATTCTCTTTACACCGAACCTTTTACTTTTATTCATATCCCGGAAAATACAGAAAATCAGTTTTCAATTTCCGGACATCTTCATCCCGGCGTTACGGTAAAACTGGAAAAGCGAAAATCTGTAAGATTGCCGTGTTTTCGGCTTTCAGAAAATCAGTTAATTCTTCCGGCTTTCAGTAAATTTACCGGCCTGGACACTCAGTCCTGTCAGGATTTTGAATGTATTGCCTTTACGGAAGATTTGATTTTTGAACTTTAGAGTCAAGTTCAAAATGCTAAATTTTAAAAGCCCAAAAAAACAAAACTTTCAGTTTTCTATCTATAATTTTAAATGACTGAAAAATAGAGCCTTTTACTTTATAATTAATTAAAATTTCTAATATGGCGCGCGAATTAAAATCTCAACCAAATCCTGTAAAACTCGCTGTGATACAAAATTGACGAAATCATTTCGTTCGAAATGGGGAAGATGCAAACGGGTGGTCTTTTCGAAATCATTAACCCGAATCGAGTAAAAAGCAATTCCGATTTCATTACTGAATTCATCAGAATTCGGCCCGGCAACACCGGTGGTAGAAAGCGAAATATTTGTTTTGAAAAGCTTTTGAGCACCCAAACTCATTTCCTGTGCAACTTCTTCAGAAACCACTGTTTTCTCCTGAATCGTTTTTTCAGAAACGCCCAGAATTTCTATTTTTTTGTGATAATCGTAAGCGATAATTCCACCAAGGAAATAAGTAGAACTTCCTGAAATTGAAGTGAGTAATTTTGAAAGTTCGCCGCCGGTACAACTTTCAGCTGTAGAAACCGTGAGCTTTTTTTCATCTAAAATTTCTTTTAAAATTTCCTGAATATCATCACCGTTCCAGGAAATGACATGATTGCCGATTAAAGGATTTAATTTCTGAACTTCCTCTTCAATCCGCAGTTCGAGTTCTTTCTGATTTTTACCCTGAGCAGTTAAGCGCAATTTAATTCGGTTTCCCACGGGAAGATATGAAAGCGAAATATCCTTTGGTAAAGCCAATTCCCAACTTTCAATTTGTTCAGATAATACACTTTCAGGAATTCCGACCACAGAAATAGTGTGCGTTACAATGTAATTCAAACTCCATTTTTCGGCGAGAAAAGGAATGATTTTATGTTTAATCAAAGGTTTTACCTCGAACGGAACTCCGGGCATACAAATGGTAATCTTTCCATTTTCCTGAATCATCTGACAGGGCGCGCTTCCGTTCTCGTTTTGAAAAATAAAGGCTTTGCTTAAGACTTCGGCCTGTGGTTTATTGAGTTCTAAAAGATGGGCACGGTTTCTTTTCTCAAATAACCTCCGCAAATGGTCGTAAGTTTCGGGATCCAGAATGATTTCATCATTAAAGAATTCTTTAAAAGCGGTTTTGGTTTTATCGTCTTTGGTAGGGCCCAAACCGCCGGTCGTAATCACCAAATCTGCCATTTCAAAAGCTGATTTCAGGTTTCTTTTAATGCTTTCTATTTCATCGGAAACCGTTAAAATCTGCACCACCGGAATTCCGATTTTCTTGAGTTCGGCTGCAATGAAATTAGAATTGGTATCGACTGTATTTCCCGACAAAATTTCGTCGCCTATGGTGATGAGAACTGCTTTCATATCAAATTTTAAGACGATAAAATTACTGAATTATATTCCAGCCACCCACCGAAATAAAATCCAGTAATTTTTGGATGCCGAATCTGCAGCCCGGCTTGAATGAAACTCATTTTTTAGCTAAGAACCAGCCATGAAAAAAATAGCGGGAATGGAAGACGAAAAATGCTGCCATAAAAAATCAAAAAAGATCCTGCTTTGTCAATGGTTTGGCTAAATAAAAAATATTACTCATCCTGTTCAACCCAAATCAAATTTCCTGTTTGATAACCCAGTTTTTTAGCTTTCTCCAAAAACCTTTCTCTGTAGGAAACGGGAATGGTTTTCTCCCGTGAAAGAATCCACAAATAATCGAGATTGTTGCCAGCTACTAAGGCATATTTGTAATCCTCATCGATATCGATGATGTTATAGCCTGCCCAAATTGGTTTAAAAAAAGAAACTTTCAACCTCGCCACATTTTCATTTTCTACGAATTTGGCTTCGCCGATACTTTCTTTCCATTTATTTTTCACGTAGTCATAACCTCTATTATCCACTTTGATATTGCCGTTGTCTTTCATGGAATAGGTTGCGGTGACATTCTTCATATTCCTCTCAAAACGGTAATCGAAACGGGCTATCTCATACCATTTTCCCAAATATTTTTTAGCGTTAAAATTTTGAACGGCAGTTGCTCCTTTAGGAATTCCCACAGAACAGGAATGTAGAAATGCGACACCCAAAATCCCAAGCGCAACGGGGATTGCGAGTTTATTTAAATTTTTCATACTTTTTATTTAACGGCCAAACCTGAAATATTCGGCCAGATGATGTGTTTTTTTCCTCAGAAAATCAGAAACCATTTTCATTCCGGTTACAGAAAAAGTGATGCCATTTCCGCCGAAACCAAGAACGAAATAAGAATTTTTAAATTTTGGATGTTCGCCGATATACGGTAATCCGTCTTTGGTTTCCCCGAAAGTTCCTGCCCAAACGAAATCGGTATCAAAGGGCTGATCCGGTAAAACGCTGTTATAGATTTTAATAATTTCTTTTTGCTTTTTGCTCAAAAGTTGATCCCGCTTTTCCGGATTTTGAAAATCTTCATCGCCGCCGCCCATGAGAATCCTGCCGTCATCCGTAGATCTCATATAAAGATACGGATCATCGGTATTCCAAAACAGGGTTTTCGAAAAGTTTTTGTTTTTTATCTGTCCCATTTCAGAAACCATCGCAAATGTACTTTTAAGCTGTACAAAATCTTCTTTGATGAGATTTTTGCTTTCGTAACCGATACAGTAAATAATTTTCCTGGCTTTGATTTTAAAACCGCTTGCTAATTTCACTTCATTATAATTCGGGTGATATTTGATGGATTTCATTTCGGTTTTATCGAAAATTTTCAATCCTTTCGCTGCATTGTACTGTAAAAGTTCATGAGCCAAATTAAAGGCATCAACGCTTGCTCCCTGTTTTGATAAAATCCCGCCATGCGTTTTTTTCAAACCAAACTGATCTGCAATCTCGCCGGGCTCCAGCCATTTCACTTTAAATCCTGCTTCTTTTCTGGCATCAAATTCTTTCTTTAACCAGGAAACATCTTTTTTCTTTGAGGCAAAATACAGTGACGCTTTCCGTTTAAAACCTGCTTTTGATTTTATTTTTTTTGAAATCTTCTCCAGTTCATCGATGGAAGCTGAGCACGCCTGATAAGCTTCAACTGCTGCCTTTTTCCCGATTTCGTCTTTCAATTGATAAAGTGGAATATCGATTTCGTACTGCAACATTGATGTGGTTGCAGAAGTGCTTCCATTGCAGATTTCGCGTTTGTCGATCATAATGGTTTTGTAGCCTTCTTCTGTCATCTGATGAGCGATTAAACTACCTGTAATTCCTGCGCCGATGATAAGAATCTCACATTTCTCATCTTGTTTTAAAGAAGGATAGGAAGAAAGCAGTCCGTTCTTCACCAGCCAAAAAGGTTCATTTGATTTTAAATCCATACTTTTTATTTTGAAATGCTGAAAATCAAAAACTAAGCCGCAGTATTAAATCCACAATAAAAGCCTTCTTATTTTATCAAATCATCTTATTTAATAAAACTTTAACATGCTAAAGTTTTAATTACTGCGTTTTGGTTTGCTTTTTGAATGGATATGAGCACCGCAAAAAAAAATGATTTAATCTTTTTCACAAGAATCAATTTTATTTAATCCTTAAAAAACCGATAATATGTCTACCGAAAACTTAAATCAAAAAGAAGCAATTGAAAAACTGAAAAAACTTTCTGAAAGTGCGCGAATATGTATGTTCTGCACCGATTTAGATTCTCATCCCAATTCCTGCCGTCCCATGAGTTTAAGGGAAACTGATGATCAGGGAAACCTATGGTTTATCAGCAGTGATCAGAGTCATAAGAACTTTGAAATTCAAAAAGACAATCGGGTTCAACTATATTTTATGAACAACAGTGATTCTGAATATCTTTCTATTTTGGGGAAAGCATTTATTTATAAAGATAAAGAAACTATTGAAGAAAAATGGAGTGCAATGGCAAATGCTTGGTTCGATGGAAAAGACGATCCGAATGTGTCTGTCATCAGAGTTACTCCAGATGAAACCTATTATTGGGAACCGAAAGTTGGAAAATTTGTTTCAATGCTTCATTTTGCAACCGCGGCCATTTCAGGTCAGAAATCTGATAATGATGATGGAAGGGAAGGAACATTACGCATTTAATATTAACTCATTAAAATATAAATTATGAAACCAGACTTAGGAATTACGCAAAAAAACTTAACCGCCGTTCACAAAATTTTAAATGGTGTCTTGGCTGACGGAAATATTCTTTACATCAAACTAAGAAAATTTCATTGGAATTTATCAGGGGATAATTTCATGGAACTGCATCTTTTGTTCGAAGACCAGTACACTCAAGTGGGTGAAGCAGTAGACGAAGTTGCAGAGAGAATCAGTACTTTGGGAGGCACTGCAATCGGAACCTCGATTGAATTCGCGAAAGAATCCCAGTTGAAGGAAACTCCTGGAAAAGTGCCTGACACTCAGGGAATGCTGAAAGAACTAGTGGCTGATCACGAAACAATCGTCAAATCATTACGCGATAATTTAGATAAAGTAGAAGAAGATCATAATGATGCAGGAACTGCTGATTTCTTAAATGGATTGATGCAGGAGCACGAAAAAATGGCCTGGAAACTGAGGAAATATTTCAAAGAATCATAAAATTCGTCTTTGAGCTAAAACCATCAAATTCTGCATGATGTTTTACTGTTATTATAAATTTAAGATAACAAACTGAAACAAAAAGTACAGCTGAAAAAAAATCAGCTGTACTTTTTTATATGGGATGTAAATATTATATCTGGTTTAATCTGGACAAACGAATAATTAATCCCACAACATAAAAATTTCCCTTCCGGAAATGAAAGGGAAAAAACATTATTAAGAATTGAAATACTATTTAAAAATTTTAGCTAAAAAAGTTTTCATGGCTTCCCAGGATTTCTTGTCGGCTTCTTTATTGTAAGCGACTTTCAGATTGAATTTCTCGCCAATTGCGGTAGACGCAGGATTGGTAAATGAATGAATGGCATTTGGATAATCGATGAACTGATAATCTATTTTGGCAGAATCCATTTGTTTTTTGAAAGCTGCAATTTCTTTGGCGGGAACATAAGTATCTGCCTCGCCGTTTAAAACTAAAATTTTTACCTCATTATTTTTCGGTTTGATTCCGGTCATTAAATTTCCATGAAAAGAAACAGCACCTTTCAGTTCGTCTTCCAAACGTGCCATATTTAAAGCTTGCGCTCCACCAAAGCAATATCCGATTACGGCAATTTTATCATAATTGGCATTGGGGAATTTCAGAAGCTGCGCCTTTGCCTTATCAAATTTCAATTTTGCATCGATAGGAATTTTATAGAATTCTCCTGATAATTTTGCGGCTTCTTCGGGATTATCAACGGTTTTTCCATCGCCATAATAATCCACGGCCATTGCAAAATAGCCTAATTCTGCCAGTTGTTTAGCCCGGCTTTTCACATAATCAGTTACGCCCCACCATTCCGGAAGAACCATCACAACAGGTCTCACCTCGTTTGCGTCCCCTAAATATGCAACAAATGACTGATAACTTTTGCCGTCAATGTCATAAGTTACTTCTTCTGTAGTCATTTTTCCGGTGGTCGATTTCACAGAATTTAAACCATTTCTTACATTGTCTTTTTTCTCCTTACAGGAAAAAATAAAAAGCAGCAAAACAATTACCGCAGAAATTTTGAGTATTTTCATGATTAAAATATTAATAATTTGAATGATTAAAGGTAAGAATTCTAAAGTTCAAATAATAAAAAACGCAACGGTATCGCTGCGTTTTTTAATAGTACTAAAGTTGATTTTTTAATGAATATGTTTTTCGGCATGGTAAGAACTTCTCACCAATGGCGAACTTTCTACGTGACGGAATCCCAGACTTCGGGCAAAATCACCGAATTCATTAAACTCTTCCGGAGTAACAAATTTTTTCACGGGCAAATGTTTCTTTGTCGGCTGCAGATATTGACCGATGGTTATGACATCTACATTGGCATTTCTTATGTCTTCGATGGTTTGGAAAACCTCAGCATTTTCTTCACCTAAGCCAAGCATTAAACCGGTTTTCGTTCTTTTTTGCCCAGCTTCTTTTAAGTAAGAAAGAACTTCTAAACTTCTTTCATATTTCGCCTGAATCCTCACTTCTCTGGTTAATCTTTTCACGGTTTCCATATTATGGGAAATCACTTCCGGATGAACTTCAATTAAACGATCGATATGTTTGGTGATTCCCTGAAAATCCGGAATCAACGTTTCCATGGTTGTTCCGGGAGAAATCCGGCGCACAGCGTGTACTGTTTCTGCCCAAAGAATGGAGCCCATATCTTTCAAATCGTCACGATCTACAGAAGTTAAAACGGCATGTTTAATTTTCATCAACTTGATAGACCGCGCTACTTTTTCCGGTTCATCCCAATTCACATCCAAAGGTTTCCCTGTTTTTACACCGCAAAACCCACAACTTCTGGTACAGATATTTCCCAGAATCATAAAAGTCGCAGTTCCTTCACCCCAGCATTCGCCCATGTTTGGACAGCTTCCACTTTGGCAAATGGTGTTGAGTTTATATTTATCAACCAAGGTTCTGAGTTCTCGGTAATTTTTTCCTGTAGGAAGTTTTACGCGAATCCATTTTGGTTTTTGTATCGTTGTATCGGTAAGTATTTCGTTCATTTTTAAAGATAAAAAGCAAATTTACAAATTTCTTTCTCTATGGAATGAAATCCGTGGTTGATATATCGGATTTGGGATAAATGCCAAAGATTAAAATCGGTCGTTTTTGAAAACACCGAATCAATCATCAGACTCTTTATTTTTGAGCAATTCTGCGAGTAATTTTTTAGCGCGCATAATCCTTACTTTCGTATTGGCAACGGTAATATTCTGTTCTTCAGCGATTTCTTTAATGCTTTTTTCTTCAAAGAACCGAAGCTGAATAATATCCTTGTAATTAGAATCCAGACTTTCGATGATGGATAAGATTTGTTTTTGATCTTCTTCAGAAATCAGAAGTTCTTCCGGTGAAAGCGCCAGATGATTTTTGAATCCATCGAAATTATCGGTAGAATCTTCATTTTCACGGGCTTTTTTTCGCCAGTAATCGATGATAGAATTTTGCGCAATGGTCAGAATCCATGTTTTAAACTGAAAGTTTGGATCAAATAAATCCAGCTTCGCCAATACTTTTGAAAATACAGAAACAGTAAGTTCATCAGCGACATATTCGTCCTGTACTTTTTTCATTACAAAACTGAACACATCCACCCAAAACAGATTGATGAGTTGGGTTTGTGCTTTCTGATTTTTATTTTTCGCAAAAGCAATCAGGGTTAAAAGATCTGTGTTTTTCATGAATGAAACAAAGATAAGGAATTGCAGAATTAACTTAAGTAGAATCGGCGCTAAATTAGTTTGATAAATTTACTTTAAAATCTTATCTTGCATGACTATAATAAAATGCAAAATTGAATATAGAGCAATCATAAATTTTTAATAAAAATAAATAGAAAATGGATAAGACGAATAAGAAATATAAGAAGGAACTTCTCGCATCATTAGAGGGATTGGCGAAAACTGAACATGTTCTATTAGAAACAATGACTAATTTAATGTTGCTGAAAGAACTGAAAGAAAATCAAATCGAATTTAAAAAAGGAGACACTTTTTCTTTTGAAGACAATATCTTTGATTACAGTGATGATAAAAACGTCAGAAGAATCGCAAAACTTCGCAAAAAAATTCTAAAAACCATGCAGAAACTGGTTGAAAACAACGATTTCAAAGATAAAGAAATCGAATTTCTAGCATAGGATTATTTTAAAAATAAAAAGAAGCCGTCTCATAACTCAATGAAACGGCTTTTTTTGTAGTTTTCTCACTGACTCCTGTCCGAGCTTGGGTTGCGAATATCAAAATCTCAGAGCGCTATTTGAGGTATTGAGACACTTTCTTTTTTTTATTAAAATTTAGAAAAGTATAGTCGTGATCTGTAAAGTTTAATTTAATTAATACTTAAAAAAATAAAAAAACATCTGCTTTAATAAGGAAGTCCACTGAAATAGGTGATTAAATAATAGGCACCCCAACCCACGATCAAAATCATAATAATCCACATCCAGACAGGAATGGTCTGCGGAGTTTCACTTCCTTCGATGACGAAACTTTTTTGATTTCCTTTGTCGTACGCATTGATCATTAAAGGAAGAATACCATCAACGACATCGTCTTCGTTAAGTCCTTCAACACTGATCGAGGGGCCGTTTTTAACGGTGAAATTTATTTTCCGAATTCCTTCCCGGCCCGTTGGCGACTTGCTCACTATTTTCAAAACATGATCTCCATCGGTTAATTTCGAGGTGTCAAAATCAAATACAATCGGCGTTTTTAGTTCTGCCAGGGGTTTTGCATCGTCATCAATAAAGAGGAAAACGGAACTTCTATCTTTAGTCATCTTCTGATTTTTATGGGATTAATTTAAAATAGAATTCTTAATATGATCTTGCTCTTTTTCCCCGGGTTTTACCAAATACTTTAAAGAATAAATAAAAGTAAATAGGGTAAGAACTGCGATCACAGCGACGATTATCCAGTCAAAATCACCACGGGGTCCTACTCCGTGGGTAAAGTCTCTGGTTACTTTTGGCTGTTGAAGTTTACAGGCTTCACATGCTAACGCGAAATTTACCATTAGTAAAAAAAAGACAACTGCGCTATTTCTAATATTTTTCATCGGTTTCAATTAATGTTATTTAATAAGTGAAAAGCAATTAATATATCCATTTACTTGAGCTGATCCATCACTGCTTTTACCTGCTCTAAAGTCACCGGTTTCGCATTATTTCCCCATGAAGATCTTTCATGATTCATAATCGCGGTCACCATTTCCGGCGTAAAGTTGGCGTTTTTTCCAACCGCAGGCATTGGCCCATATCCCGGTCTTCCGGTATAACCGGTCATAATAATCGTCACGTAAACTGAAATATCATCCCCTGTCACAATCGGACTTCCCTTTAAAGGTGGGAAAGCTCCCGGCAATCCTTCGCCCGTAGCCTGGTGACAACTTGCGCAGTTCGCAGTGAATAGTTCTCCGCCATCTGGCAAAGCACTTGCACCACCACCAGCCGATTTCTTTACTTCTTTTTTATAAAGAAATTCCTGCGGTTTGATACCTTCCGGTAATTTTGTCTGTTTCAAACTTAATAAGTATGCAACGAGTTGAAGTGCTTTCTTCGTAGGAACGATTTTTTTAAATTTATTTTTAAGAAATTCCGGCGGCACCTTAACTTCAATATCGCCTTTATCTAAATAATCTTTTTCTTCAAAAAGAAATGAAAAAGAAGGCATTATTGATTCATTCACTACCGCTCTGGGCTGGTACAAATGAAGCAATTGCCAATCGCTGCTCGGTTGTCTTTCGCCAATAGCAGTTAAATCCGGACCGGTTCTTTCTGATCCTAATAAATTGGCCGTATTTCTCCAAAAATCCATCCGGTGGTTGCCGGCATAATCTGCAGGAATACTTGGCCTGCTTCCGAACACTTTATCCATTTCAACTTCTCTAACTTGCTGCGTATGGCAGGCAATACAGCCATTTTCTACGTAGATGGCTTTTCCGGCAAGCTCATCTTTGGTTAAAGGTTTTGCATCGGGAAGAGGTTTATAAATTTGCTGATTGGTAAAAGCAGGTAAAATCGCGATCTGTAACGTAAGGAACAGAAACAGGATCAGGGCTGACCAAAACAAAGTTTTATGATTATTTAAAAATTCCATTATTCCAATTTATTTTGTGGGGAAGTATACTGTCTTTTTAAGCTGTCTTTTGGCTTCCAAAATTTCTGCGGGCGTTCTTGGGATGATGATCTCTTGTTTTCGGTTGACCATCTTATAAAAATTATAGGCAAAAACAAAGTGCGAAATCCACATCATTGTACCACCTATTGCACGCCACAACCAGTACGGAGCCATCAATACCACACTTTGAATAAATGGTTTACTGTCCATCCAAAGCAATCCTTTCTGTGTGGAACCGATCATCAATGAAAAGGTATAAAACAGCAATCCGATTAAGGCCAACCAAAAGTGAATACCGACCATCGTTTTGGGTGGTTCTTTTCCGGTAATTCTTGGAACTAAAGTATAAATAAATGCCCAAAGCATAAAGGTGATAATCCCATACATCGTTAAATGCGAGTGAGCGACTGTGAAATCGGTAAAGTGCCAAATTAAATTCGTAAACCGGAATGCTTCTACAGTTCCCTGCATTGAACCCGTGAAGTAGAATACAATGCCTATGAGATAAAATGGAAGAGTATAAGAAGTTTTCACCTGATACCAGGCTCCATTAAATGTAAGTAAAAAGTTGGCCGTTCCCGCCACCACCGGAATAACCATACCAACACTCGCCACAATAGCAACCGTCTGCATCCACCACGGAATGGCACTGAAAATAAAGTGGTGACTTCCGATCAAAGTATAAAATATAATTTGGGTCCAGAAGGCCAGGATTCCCAAACTGTAAGAATAGATCGGTTTATTAAGCTGCTGGGGAAGAAAATAATACATCAAACCCAATGTTAAAAACATAAACCACATTCCTACTCCCTGGTGCATATAATAACCCTGAATGATTGTTTCTGCCAGCCCATCCTGCCACAAAGGAATATAAGCCACAACCAAAATAACAATAACGTACATCATTGCGGCAATAATATACCAGTTGGAAACATAGATTTCTCTGGTAACACGTTTCGCTACGGTCATCAGAAAGTTATAAAGTGAAAGAACAATTCCTGCAGCAAAAACCGCCATTATCGGCCAGATATATTCCCGGTATTCACCACCGCCATTATTAATTCCAGCCATTAATGAAACTGTTCCCGTCAATACTGCAATGTTCATGAGGATTAATGTATACCACCCGATTTTAAGACTGTGAATTTCTATATTACTCACCCGCGGAATTACATAATAAGAAAGTCCCACCATAGCAAAAGATGCCCAGCCCCAAAAAACCATATTGGTGTGCACAGGACGAAGCCGCCCAAAACTTAACCAGCTGACATGATCTGCATCCGGCGCAACAAATTTAATCCCCAGATATTCGCCGACTGTAGTCCCAAAAAGCAACCAGAAAACAGCAAAACCGAGAAAATAAAGAATCAGTTTTGCCAATTCCGGAGAAATATATTTCTGTGGGACAAAACTTTTTTTATGCGGAATAACCCTCAACTCTTCGATCGCGTTGATATTATGGATAATTCCCTTTTCGTCTGAAGGAGGAATTTTACCGGAGAGTTCATTGTGGGGAAGTTGATAAGCCTCCTCGATTTTTCTTTTTTCGTAGAACGCAAGTTCTTCGGGAGAAAGGTTTTCTAATTTTTTATTGAATTCAAACAGCTTACGCCGGTTACGCAGGTCTTTGTACGTAGCATAAGTCTTCACGACGGCGATCAGCAAACCAACAAGTACCGGTATTAAAATCAGCAGTACCGTAATCTGAATTCCCGATTCCCCAAATATTGAATTATTCATATGGAAATATTAAAAGATAAAATTGTCCTTTATTGTAGTAAAAAAAAGCTACCGTTTCAAAAACGTTATTCCATCAGAAACCTCTTCAGCCAGTAATTTTAAAGAAGTATTACTTAAGGTTTCTCTCATTTCCTCCCGAATCTTTCTAAAATTGAAATGCATTGGGCAAGGTTTCTGTCCATCACATCTTCTAAGACCGAGAGTACAGTTTTCAAAAATCCCGTCACCATCAATCGCGAGCACAATGCTTAAGAGTGATATTGTATTTAAATGTTCTTCCGTTATAAAAAAACCACCGGTAGGACCTTTTAAGGAAGAAAGTATTTCGGTTTTAGTTAATTTCTGTAAAATCTTCGCCATAAATGCAGGCGGAGAATCGGTATGTTTTGCAACTTCTATTAAACTTACTTTATGATTATTGCGGGAATGTTTAGCGACATAAATGGCTGCACGAATTCCATATTCACATGATTTTGAAAACATATCTTTCTAAGTAACAACAAATGTAAAAAAAAAAATAATAAAAGACAACACCGTCTTCTATTATTTTCCTTTGTATTTGAAAATAAATGGAATTTTAATTTAAGCCATCAAAGGAATATGAATATTCATTTTGAATTCTTTATTGATGGCTTCAATAAAATGAGCGGATAAAAGCGGAGATGCTTTTTCGATATTCTGATGGACAAAGAAATTCAGATTTTCCAAACCTTCTTTTTCCCAAACTTTAATGCGGTCTATCCAATCATCGAGTCGCGTGTAATCGCTGTCTGCATTGGCTCCGACGTATCTGATAAAGGCAGTCGGAGTGGTGAGACGCATGTGCAGCATATCTCTTCTGCCCGCCGTATCTACGATGATATTGGTAACAGCATACTTTTCAAAAAGATCCATTGTTTTGTTGAAAATTTCTTCATCTGCAAACCATTCACTATTTCTTAATTCCACCGCAAGCGGAACTTCTTTTGGCCAGTCCTGCACAAATTTTTCCAACCGCTCATAATCTTTTGGTTTAAAATTATCATGAAGCTGAAGGAAAACCATTCCCAGTTTTTCATCAAAATTTAAAACAGAGGTCGCAAACTGGGTCACAACATCGGTGATATTTAACAATCTTCTGTAATGAGAAACCGTATTTGGGATTTTCGGAAAGAACTTAAAACCTGGCGGCGTTTTCTCTTTCCAGATCAATACCTGCTCCGGTGAGGGCATTCCGTAAAAAGTAGCATTCAGCTCAATTGAATTAAACTGTGTAGAATAATAGGTTAATTCGTCTTTTGTTCCTTTTGGATAAAATCCTTTCAAATCAGTTTTGTTCCATTTGGCACATCCGATAAAAACATTGAATTTTTTGGATGTATTGTCCTTTAAAATTTCTTTTGTTCTCGGATGATCTTTGGGAAGGGTAAAATCAATTTGCGATGGGTCTTCAACTTGTCCGAATTTCATAGTGATTATAATTTGAGGTTTAAAGTTATGGAATTTTGAATTTATCCGGTCATCATTAAACCAATTTTACTTAAAAAACCACAGAAATAATTCCGTGGTTTTTCTTTATTCTTTTGTCTTTACTCTTTTAGCTAAATTACGCTTCACAACTTGAGCACGTCACAAAATTCACCATCATTTCCTTAGAAACAGAAGAACTTCTTTGATAATATAAAGATTTTACTCCTTTTTTCCAGGCTTCGATGTACAGGTAATTCACATCTTTCACCGGCATGGTCGATGGAATTTGCAAGTTCAGTGATTGTGCCTGATCGATGTACTGTTGTCTTTGTGCCGCCTGAGAAATAATTTCCATTGGGGAAATCTCTCTAAATGTTTTAAATACTGCTTTTTCTTCATCACTCAATTCCGCGATATTCTGAACAGAACCGTGATTCAACATAATGGTTCTCCAGGTATCTTCATTATCGATTCCTTTTTCCTGAAGTAATTTTGCGAGGTATTTATTTTTACGCATAAAGTTTCCTTTCGCCAAACCTGCCTTATAATAATTGGAAGCAAACGGTTCGATTCCCGGCGAAGTCTGTCCTAAAATTGCAGAACTGGAAGTGGTAGGCGCAATCGCCATGGTGGTGGTATTTCTTAAACCATAACCTTTCAATAATTCCGGTTCACCGTAAATATTCGCCAGTTCCTGAGAAGCGATCACCGATTGTTCTTTGATTTGTCTGAATGCTTTTGCATTAAACTGAGTCGCCTCAAAACTTTCAAACGGAATCATATTTTTTTGAAGGTAAGAATGGTATCCTAAAACTCCCAAACCAAGCGCTCTGTGACGCAAAGCAAAAGTTCGCGCACCATTTAAATAATAGTTCCCTTCTGTTTTCTCAATAAATTCTGTTAAAACGGCATCCAGGAAATAGATGGCCAGTTTCACCGCATCGGTATCTTTCCACTCGTCATATAATTCTAAGTTCATCGAAGAAAGACAACAGATAAAAGATTCTGCTTCACTGGAAGGCAACATGATTTCAGAACACAAGTTACTCGCGTTAACCGTCATTCCTAAGTCTTTATAAACTTGTGGTTTATTTCTGTTCACGTTATCCGTAAAGAAAATATATGGCAAACCTTTCTGTGCACGACTTTCAAGAACTCTCGCCCAGATTTTACGTTTGTCCATATCACCATCGATCATGTCCTGCATCCAATAATCCGGCACGCAGATTCCTGTGAACAAATTCTGAATCGGACTTCCAATATCTTTAATCGATAAAAACTCTTCAATATCTCCGTGGTCAACATCCAGATAAGCCGCAAAAGCTCCTCTGCGAACGCCACCTTGCGAAACCACATCCATTGCCGTATCGTATAATTTCATAAAAGAAACCGCACCCGAAGATTTTCCGTTATCCGTAACCGCCGTTCCACGATTTCTCAATTCTCCAAAATAACCAGAAGTTCCGCCACCAATTTTGGTCTGCATAATCACTTCCCCTAATTTGTGCGTAATTCCTTCAATATTATCCGGCACATGAACATTGAAACAAGAAATCGGCAATCCTCTTTCCGTTCCCATATTCGCCCAAACTGGCGATGAAAAACTGATCCAACCTTTGGTAATCATTTCCTCAAAAGCAGGTTGTAATTCGGGTTTATATAACCTTTTCGCAGCAGCCGTCGTAATTCTTAGAATGGCACCTTCTACGGTTTCGCCTTTCAATAAATAACCGCGGTTTAACATTTGCTCCGACTCTTCGTTCAGCCACCAAATTTTGTTTTGTTCTTCCATAATTCTCTTTCTCTAAAAATGTACTGCGTACAAATGTGTTTTTTATTATTTTTTTTGAAGCATGAAATGTTTGCTTCTTATAAAGTTCAGTCCCGCTTTTCACTGTATCTTTTTATTTTTCTGAGAAAAAATAAAAAGGATGCCGTTCCAATCGGGGCTATTAATTTCTGTCTTTTGTTTTTCGAAGATTTCTTATCTGCATATAAGTTTTGGCTAAGGCCAGTTCGTATTGATAATGATTTATCTTAAATCTTTGGCATTTGCACTTTTGTTCTTTTAAAATACCAAACTCATTTTACATTCCCAGTTGCGCCCCGACTTGAACGGAAATCCTTTTTGTGAAGCAAAGCGGAACAAAAAGACTGGGAGTGGAAGGCGGATTAAGGCGCCCAAATAAAAGTATTAGAACAAATCGTTCTCGGTAATACTCTTATCGTGTTTGGTATAATCAACCGGTCTTTTGGCGAAAAAATCATCCATAGAATTGGCGAAAACTTCTTCTTCAAACCAAACCATCGGACGGTATTGCTCCGGCGTTATATTGTAACGGGTTTTCATATTGATCTTCTTCAAACTGTCATCCACACGGAATTTCATGAAGTTCAACAAGTTTTCTTTGCTGACATTATCGATCTCGCCCATTTCGAAAATCCAGTCCAGAATTTCTTCTTCTACATTGATTGAATGATCGACTAAAGTATAAATATCTTCGATATCGGAATCAGTTAATAAATCCGGTTGTTCCTGACGGATCTTGTTGATCAGATAAATCCCGGCATTGGCGTGAATTTGCTCATCTACGGAAGTCCAGGCGATAATATTGGACACATTTTTCATATACCCTTTGAATCTCGTAAACGACAAAATGATGGCAAACTGCGAGAACAAAGAAACGTTTTCTATTAAAATACTGAACAGCAATAAAGACGATACATATTCTTTCTGCGAGGTAGAATTTGCGTGTTTTAAAACATTGGAAAGAAAATCAATTCTTTTTTTAATGGCAGGAATTTCGATAACCTGGTTAAAAGCATCGTTATATCCTAAAACTTCGAGCAAACGGGAATAGGCTTCGGAATGGCGGAATTCGCATTCGGCAAAGGTAGCGCCCAATCCGTTGAGTTCCGGTTTCGGCATATGACTGTAGAGATTCCCCCAGAAAGTTTTTACAGAAACCTCGATTTGAGCAATGGCCAAAAGCGCATTTTTAATCGCGTTTTTTTCATGGGGTTCTAACTGAGAGTGGAAATCCTGAACATCAGCGGTAAAATCTACTTCGGAATGCACCCAAAATGACTTGTTTATCGCCTCCACAAACTGTAAGATTTCAGGATACTCAAATGGTTTATATCCAATTCTTTTGTCAAAAATTCCCATAGTAAAACTTAATTTTTAGAGCACTTCTCCTGGAAAAGTGAAATTATATAACGAAATGATTATTAGCTGTTTGCAAAATGAATGGACGCGAAAGCAGCATATTTCTCCTTTAATGCGTTCCGTACAAAAATAGGAAATGAAACCTTAAGAAGAAAGCTACAATCATTAATTAACTGACTACAAGGGGTAAAAGTTTTCCACAATCACACAGACCTTGCGTTCCCATTGCCTTTACCTTGCAACAAAGGTTACTGCCAGCGGCGAATCGCTGTAAACACTTAAACAATTTTCTGTAAAACCCTTCTGGCATGCACCTAACCTTTAAACAATGTTGCATTTTTGTTTGGAAATAAGTTTTACAAATCACGAGAACTGCCCCAAATTTTTAAACATGCTGAAAAATTTAGAGAACTCCGGAATTCAGATCCAACTGAAAATAGAGTCATCATTTCTTACTAATAAAAAATCCATATCAGACGATTAAAAACATAGCGATTTCTATTTTTAATAAGTTATATCTATACAGAATTATAAATCCTAAAAACTCCCACATCATTAAGGTTAATTTTAATTATCAGTTTAATGAAAGTATTGTAACAATTAAAATAAATATCCTACCTATTAAAAAATAAATCTCCACTTGATGTTAGTAATTAAGGATCTCAATAAATCATACGACACCGGAAAGAGCAAACTTCATGTTCTGAAAGGAATTAATCTTTCGATTGATGAAGGAGAATTTGTTTCGATTATGGGAAGTTCGGGTTCTGGAAAATCTACTTTATTAAATATAATTGGGATTTTAGATGAGAAAGATTCCGGAATTTACAACCTCGACGGGATTCCGATTGAGGATCTATCCGAAATAAGAGCCGCAGAATACCGGAGTAAATTCCTCGGTTTCATCTTCCAGTCGTTTAATTTGATCGGTTACAAAACCGCCCTGGAAAATGTAGCCCTCCCACTCTACTATCAAGATGTTCCGCGAAAACTGCGCAACCAAAGAGCCATGGAATATCTGGAAAAAGTAGGATTGGCAGACTGGGCGACCCATATGCCGAATGAACTTTCGGGCGGACAAAAACAAAGAGTCGCCATCGCCCGCGCTTTAATTACGGATCCAAAAGTAATTTTGGCTGATGAACCCACAGGAGCTCTGGACTCTAAAACAACCTATGATATTATGAAGCTTCTTCAGGAAATTAACCGTGAGGGAAAAACAATCATTGTGGTTACCCACGAACCAGACGTTGCTGCAGAAACCAAAAGAAACGTTATCCTGAAAGATGGCATTATCGAAAGTGACAAATTTATTACCCAAAGGGTTTTACAATAAATGATGAGTAATTGGCAATGAGCAATTGGCGAATAGTGAATTTAAGAAATAAAATTAGAGTTAAAAATTATGTTTGATCTTGACCGCTGGAGAGAAATATTCGAATCGATTCGCAGTAACATATTGCGAACGGTGCTTTCTGGGTTTACGGTCGCCCTGGGTTTATATATTTTCATCGTCCTTTTTGGCATTGGAACCGGTTTGCAAAACGCCTTTACCAAAGGTTTTGCCCGGGACGCAACCAACCTGATCACTATTTTCACCAGAAAAACAACCATCGCTTACGGCGGTTTACAATCTGACCGGCAAATCATTCTTAAAAATGATGATTACGAGAAAATCACCACCGAGCAACCAGAAAGATTAGAAAGTGCAACGCCAAGATATTCCGCAAATATGACTGTGAAATACGGTAAAGAAAGCGGGAATTATCAGATCAGTGGCGCGAATCCTGATGAGATTATCATCGAAAACCGTAAAGTGACTGAAGGCCGGTACCTCAACCCTTTGGATCTAAACCGCAAACAGAATGTTGCCGTGATTGGCAGAATGGTTCAGCGCGATTTAATAAAAAACGGAAGTCCCATTGGAAAAGACTTAGATATTAATGGCAGCATATTTAAAATCGTGGGTGTTTTTTCTGATGACGGAGGCGATTTCGACGAACGAATGATTACCATTCCCATCACCACGCTGCAGCAACTGAAAAAAGGTTCAGATACCGTAAGCACTATTTTCCTGACTTACAATACCAACCTTACTCCAGACCAGGCCATTAAATATGGTGAACAACTGGAAAAAGAATTAAAAGCCAAACATAAAGTTTCTCCCGATGACGAGAATGGTGTTGTTGTAAGAAATAATGCTAAAAATATGGGTCAAACTTTTCAGTTTTTATTCATCATTACGCTCATTGTTGGTTTTATTGGTATGGGAACACTCCTCGCCGGAATTATTGGAATCAGCAATATCATGGTTTATATTGTTAAAGAAAGAACGCAGGAAATAGGGGTTAGAAAAGCCATCGGAGCCAAACCAAGCAGTATCGTCAGTTTGATTATGCAGGAAAGCATTGTCATCACTGTAATTTCCGGTTTGATAGGTGTTGGCCTGGGAATTCTCACTTTGCATTTAATCGGCGACAGTTTAGAGAAATATTTCATAGTAGATCCCTCTGTTGGTTGGGGGTTAGTGATCGTGGCCTTTATCAGTTTAGTCATTTCAGGGCTGATCGCAGGATTTGTACCTGCCTATCGGGCCAGTAGAATTAAACCGATTGAAGCGTTGAGAAGCGAATAAGTAATTAGCTTTAATGTCAATGGGAGTTTTAAATAGTGAATAGTGAATAGTGAAATTAGCTGTTAATAATTCCTCCGAAGAAATCCACCATAAAAATTGACCCGAATAAATTGACAAGCGAAGCAAATTCACCGGCGAAGCCGAAATTGACAAAAAACAAAGTTTTTTTATATGAATATCATTTTCAAAATAGATACCTGGCAAGAAATTTATTATTCCCTGAAGAATAATAAGCTTCGAACGTTTCTAACCATGATTGGCGTGGGCTGGGGAATGTTTCTTTTTGTTGCCCTTCTGGGTGCGGCGAAAGGGATGGAAAATGGCTTTGATAAAGTGTTTTCAGGCTTTGCAACCAACTCTATTTTCCTGTGGGCACAGAATACCTCGATTCCTTATGATGGATTTCCGAAAGGCAGAAAAATGGATCTGCATTTAAGCGATCTTGATTTGCTTCCCCAAAAAATTCCGGCCATTGATTATATTTCCCCTCAAAGTACCCGTGGAAACTTCGGCACCCCGGGTGAAGCTTTTTCCAAAAACGGAAAAAATGCAACTTACACATTAACCGGTGATTTTCCGGTAGGAAATAAAATTTCTGAAAAAAAACTCATCTTCGGAAGGTATATTAACGATGCCGACATCTCCGGAAATAAAAATGTAGCCGTCATTGGTGAAGAAATCTATAAAAACTTTTTCGATGCCAAAAAAAATGAAAACCCTATCGGACAGTCAGTTAATATAAAAGGTATATTCTTTAACGTCATCGGTGTTTTCCGGGTAAAAAAAGGAGGAGGTATGGAAAATGACCAATCCGCTTTTATTCCTTTTACGACGTTTTCTAAAATGTATAACAATGGCGACAAAGTGGGATTCTTCGCGATTGTAAGCAAACCAAATGCAGATTTGAAAATTGTTGAAGATCAGGTAAAAGCTGAACTCAAAAAAAAATACAATGTCTCGCCGGAAGACACCAACGCTTTCGGAAGCTTTAACCTCGGAAAAGAATTTGCCAAACTGACCGGCTTTCTTACAGGTATGCAGCTGCTGACCATTACGGTGGGCACTTTAACCATTTTAGCCGGCGTAATTGCCATTTCGAACATCCTATTAATTACAGTAAAAGAAAGAACGAAAGAAATCGGTATCCGTCGTGCTTTGGGCGCAAAACCGGCAGAAGTGCGAAATCAAATTCTGTTAGAAAGCGTGGTGATTACTTTATCATCAGGACTTTTGGGATTTATGCTGGGCATTTTTCTGCTGATGATTCTCAATGCGGTGACCAAAGGCCAGGATTCTTTTCCTTTTTATAATCCGACGGTGAATTATGGACAGGTTTTCGGCGCGATGGCAATTATGGTTATTTTAGGTTTAATTGTCGGAATGATTCCGGCACAAAGAGCGGTGAAGATCCGACCGATTGAAGCACTGAGGTCGGAGTAGGGAGTTTTTGAGTAATTGGGTAATTGGGTGATTGGGTTTTGTACTACAAAGCTTTCAGTTTAAAACTAATAAATACCGGATAATCACCTGATTTTGTAAATAAAACGAAATCGCGACCCGGCCTGAATGAAGCTCTTTTTGCGAGGAGGCACGACGAACAAAAAAGCGGGAATGGAGGACGGAAACAGTCGCCCACAAAAAATATTAAAAAATAAACGAAGTATATGAAAAAGAAGTTCACTTTAAAAAAAGCAATTTACATCCTCTTAGGAGTAGTTTTTGCGGTGGCATTAATTTCGGGAATTAGCTATCTGATTTCGTCGAACACCAAAGAAAGCGAGGCATTCCTAACTAAAAAACCATTTGTTCAAAATATGGATGACAAGGTAATGGCGACCGGAAAAATTGTACCGCGGGAGGAAATTGAAATCAAACCGAATATCTCTGGAATTATCGATAAAATCCTGGTGACGGAAGGTGACAAAGTAACCGCCGGACAGCTGGTTGCAACGATAAGAATCGTCCCGAGTATACAAAATGTGAACGCAGCGCAACAGGAAATTAATAATGCGAATCTGCAGATCAACAATGCTCAGGTGAATGTGTCGCAGCAACAAAAGCAGTTTGCCATGCAGGAAAGACTGTATTCCCAAGGGGTGATTTCTAAACAGGAATATATTTCGGCTCAGCAGCAGTTGCAATCGACACAGCAAGTGTTGAAAAATGCGCAGCAGCAAAGACAGACTGCCCTGAAAAACCTGCAAATCGCAAAAACCGGAGCGACGCCGGAATTGGCAGGTCTGGCAACGACACAAATCAGATCTAAAGCCAACGGAACCGTATTGGAAGTTCCGGTAAAAGTCGGCAGCCAAGTCATCGAAGCCAACTCCTTTAATGCGGGAAGTACAATTTGCTCGATTGCAGATTTGAATTCTCTCATTTTCCAGGGCACGATTGATGAAGCACAAGCCGGAAAATTAAAAGAAGGTTTGGAGATGAACGTGGTAATTGGTGCTTTGCAAAACAAATCTTTCCCGGGACGCGTAACGATGATTGCACCGAAAGGAAAAGAGGAAAACGGAACAATTAAATTTCCCATTGAAGCCGATGTTTTTAATAAAACCAATGAATATATCCGCGCGGGATTTTCAGCAAACGGCGAAATTATACTGAGTTCGCAGAAAAACGCTTTGCTTTTGGATGAATCTTTAATTCAATATGATAAAGTGAACGGCAAAGACAATTCTTTTGTAGAAGTGAAACAGCCTGACGGAAAATTTAAAAAAGTAAATGTAAAACTCGGCGCAAGCGATGGAATAAATGTTCAGATCTTATCCGGCATCAACAAAGATGCTGAAGTAAAAGTCTGGAATCCGTCTGATAAAGACAAAGAAGCTTTGAAGGAAAAGAAAGGTAAATAAACAACAATCTTAGTTCTATAACAGATAATCCCGGAAATTTCCGGGATTTTTTTTTATTCTGGATTTGTCCGGAAAGTTGTTTTAATATTTTTAAATAAAAAAAAATAGGTAAGATTATTTAATGAATAAATAGGAACGATATTTTCCTGATAAAAATTTTCATAACAATTTTTAATTATTCTTTCGATAAAAGACCTATAAAAAAAAGGGTGTTGTCTCTCTTCAACTTAGGTGGTTTCCCCCAATAGTTCGGCCCACATTATGTTCATCTTTGCTTTAAGAAAAACAGAACATTTTATTTGACCGCAAATGAAATGTAAATAAATTACAGTTATGAAAACCTTTAATTACGATATCGACGACTGCTTTAATGCTGCCTGTAATTCTTTGGGCAGAGAAATGGGAATTTCTTCAAAACCAAATTCGCATTTAAGATCAGATAAAAAATTCTTTGTAAAGAAAAAAAAGAAAATATCTTTATATGAAAAAGTAGAATTTGCTATATTACTAATTTTCGCAAAACTCTTTATTTAAAACTATTTTTTTCCAAATTATCGATTTATAGTCCCTGTTTTTTTTACAAAATAAGGGACTATATTTTTGATTTGGCTTTTCTGAGCAATAATCCCAGGTTTAAGAATAAAAGAAGCAATCCTAAAGTCATCCAGATCGCTGTTTTGATATTGTCGAATTTGAGTTGTTCTATATGCGTTTTTGCAATTTCTGCCAACTTAGAACTCTGAACAATATAATTTTGAACCTCAATAATCTGATCTTCATTTTTATTTGGCACTGAATGCTGGGAGAAATAAACCATATTTTTCTTTCCCATATAGGCGGCAATCCAATACTGATCGGAGGAATCCATTTTCAAATAATCGATTCTATAATAATTGTTTCTGATATTTCCGACGTGTCTGGTTTCGTACCGCAAATCGGGATCAGCATGGTTGTTTACTTTGATAATATAAAAGTCCAGAGGGAAAGGCAATTTGTTGACCACCTGAACGGTCATAGAATCCTTTACAAAGTGATCTACACTTTTCTGAATGAAATAATAAGAGAAAACAATGATGGCAATCCCGACAACTGTCATTCGAAAAGCCTTCGCCCAAATACTGAACCTGCCGGTTTTAATCACCGAAAAAAACAAGCCAAAGGAAAGCAATACTGCAAGCAGAAAAAACAAATAAAACATGGCGTAAAGATAAATAAAATTAACAAGTACCCGTCGAAAATTTAAAAGTGCAGCATCTTAGTCTACATTCCATTCCCGGTAGAACTGTTCCAGGAAATTCAGCATAAAATCATGTCGTTCTTCCGCTATTTTTTTTCCGGTGCCAGTATTCATCAAATCTTTTAACAGCAACAATTTCTCATAAAAATGATTGATGGTGGTTCCGTTCGATTTTTTATATTCTTCTTTCGTCATATTCAGTTTTGGATGAATATCGGGATGATACATTAAATTATTTTTAAAGCCACCATAATTAAAAGTCCTTGCAATTCCAATAGCGCCAATGGCATCAATGCGGTCGGCATCCTGAACAATTTGCAGTTCGACCGGTAAAATATCCGGCATCTCTTCTCTGTTTTTAAAGGAAATATTTTCAATAATGAATAAAACCGGTTCGATTATTTCAGCCGAAACATTTTGACCTTCCAGAAATTCGCGGGATATTTTCAGCGCCAAAGTTTCATCCCCGTCGTGAAATTTCGGATCTGCAATATCATGAAGCAAAGCAGAAAGTTCAACAACTTCCAGATTACAGGTTTCTGCAGCAGCAATTTTTTGCGATAATTTCCAAACTCTTTCGATATGAAACCAATCGTGACCTGCTTCGGCACCTTCTAATTTTTCTTTA
The DNA here is from genome assembly GCF_030815285.1 of Chryseobacterium sp. MDT2-18. NCBI lineage: Bacteria > Pseudomonadati > Bacteroidota > Flavobacteriia > Flavobacteriales > Weeksellaceae > Chryseobacterium > Chryseobacterium sp. MDT2-18. The sequence continues at coordinate 145,185 of NZ_JAUSWQ010000005.1, forward strand.
ACAAAAGCAACCGTATTCTGAATTAAATTTTGGGACATTCTTCTTTTTTTTAAATTATTGGGAAACTTCTACAAACTGAAAAACCTGTTGCGTTTTAGGATTATAAATAAGCGTGCTGCTGTTCGGAAATCTTTTCAGTTTGTAATATTCAATGCTTTTATCATTTTTCAGATCTTCTAAAAAGCTCATATCGATGGTATTTGCAGGCAGAAACTTCTCTACAAAACTCAGTTTGTCAATGATACTTTTACCATCAATTTTTTTGACCACTTGATCAGATTTCTCTTCGTTTAAAGTTTCCTGTTGCTCCAGAAAAGGAATCAACAGTTCTTTATCAGCTTTATACTTAAAAAAATAAGCGGGCGATCCGTTCGGGAAACTGAATTTCTTTCCTCTAAAATCAGAAATCATGGTTGGTTCACTCTGAGGAAATACTTCCTGAAACTGAGCATTCTCTGCACCGGTTATCGAATTTATAGAATTACTCACGGTTTCATTCAAGGTTTCATGAACTGCATTTTGTGCTTTTTGTTTGACACTTTCAGTGGTTTTATCAATGGTTTCAGTGATTGTTTCTTCGATTTTAGAGCAAGAAGTCCATACGAATAATGGAATGATGATGACAATATATTTTTTCATTTTTAAATTTTAAAATTAATTTTCTTTAAAGGAACTGATGAGTTTATCGAGATTAAGACTCCGTGCAGAAGCATCAAAAATTTCCCGATAGGAGCCGTGAAGACTGATGAGTTGGTCGTGCGTTCCACTTTCTACAACCTGTCCTTTTTTCATGACATAAATACAGTCCGAATCTAAAATCTGCGATAAAGAATGTGAAATAATAACGACGGTTCTGCCTTCTTTAATGGCATCCAGCGAATTTTTTATCTGTTCCGTAGCGACCGCATCCAGACTTGCAGTTGGCTCGTCGAGAAAAATGATCGGCGGATCTTTCAGAAACAGTCTGGCAATGGCAATACGCTGCTGCTGCCCACCCGAAAGCTGTGTTGCATCGTGATTATACTGTTGCGGTAAATCGACGATCTGATCGTGGAGATACGCTTTTTTGGCAGCAGTTTCTATTTCTTCAAAAGTGGCGTTCATATTTCCGTACCGAATATTGTCTTCAATACTTCCCTGAAAAATATGGTTCTTCTGCAAAACTAAACCGATATCGTTTCGTAATGAAGTATTATTGAAATCATTTAAATCCACCTCATCCAAAAAAATATGTCCTGAATCCGGAAAATAAAATTTGCACAAAAGATTTATGACCGTTGACTTCCCGGCACCACTCAAACCGACCAGCGCCGTAGTTTTTCCATTTTCTATGGTCATAGAAACATTATGCAGAGCTTTCGTTCCGTTAGGATAAGTGAAATCGACATTCTGTAACTGAAATTTTCCTTTGATATTTTCTTCAATGAAAGTTCCGTTCGGTTCGGTTTCGTCCTCTGCATTCAAAATATCGAAATATCCTTCCGCATAAATCATCGCATCATTCATATCATCATAAATCCGGTGAAGCTGGCGAATGGGCGCAGAAACATTATTAAATAAAAGAATATGCAGCATAATCGCCCCGATGGTCATCTGCTGATCGAGTACCAGATAAACAGTCAGCAGAATAATTAAAACGACCCCGATCTGCTCGATAAAAGTTTTTAAACCGTCATAAATAAAATTGGTTCTTCGGGTAAACATCTGGCTGTCCATCAACTGCATCTGCAAATCGTACTGTTTTTTTCCTTCAAACTTTTCACGAACGAAACTTTTGATCACCATAATCGAATTGATCAGATTTAAAAGTCCGGAAGTTTTTTGCTCCCGCTGATTGCGCAACTGCCGGCGGACACCTGATAATTTTTTTGCCTGTAAAGAACTTATCACAAAATAAACAGGAACCACAATCGTAGAAACTAAACCTACATATACATTTTGCATATACATAATCACCAACGCAATCAGCGCATTGGAGAACATGGGCAAAATATCGATAAAGAAATTCTGAACCAACTTGGTTAAACTTTCGATTCCGCGGTCTATCCTTTGTTGAAGTTTTCCGGACTCGTGGTTTTCATCATTATAAAAGGCAACGCTGTAAGTCAGTATTTTGTCAATGGCCGTTTGGGCAAGAACCGAACTTGTGTTAATTCTGATTTTTTCCCCGTAGAATTTCTGGCCAAACTGAATGAAAATATTCATGACTTCTTTCCCAAGTAAAATGGCGGATATGATAACCAAAACATGAATTCCTTCGTCCATCGGATTTGGAAGCAGCGAAAGTTTGGTGACTTCGTCAACGGTATATTTTAAAACCAAAGGATTCACCTGCGCCATCAAAGCACCGATAAAAGTCAGAAACAAAGTTCCGTACATCATCAAACGATAAGGTTTAATAAATGGAACCAGTTGCTGATAAATATTGTAAAGCGTAATCGTTCTGTTGAATGGTTTGGGCATCGTTTAAAATAGAAAAAATTGGAAATATTCTAACTTACAAAAAACCGACCACGATCAAATGATAAAAATGAAAGCGATAAAAAAGAAAAAACAATCTTTTACAATTCAAAAGTGAAACTGGTTAAATAATGCAATTCGGGTTTGCTGACCAGTTTTGAATTTGATTCTGCTTCTTCCAAAGAATAATTGCTGTTGATTTCTTTCTTTTGAAAAAGAAAAGAATTATTAGAATTTTTGTCTACCACTTCATTAAAGATATGTTCAATTTCAGAATTCGCTAACGATGCAAAACTGATGTCTTCAAAACCGTACATCAACCGCAGATTATCGGTATTCTGAAAATTTTCATCTACAAAATGTTGAAACTGATTTTTTGAATCAAAATTTCCGGCCCAGATATTATAGACAAAAGATTTTTTCTTCGGTTTATTTAAAATATCCTGATAGACGAAGTTTTCGCCAAGATAAGCATCCCGAACCTGGGGATCATTGGCCAAATCATGCGGAAGTCCTTCTTTCAAAATTCTTCCTTCAAACATAATATAGGTTTTATGCGTAATCGCCAAAGTCTGCTGTACGTTGTGATCTGTAATTAAAATGCCGATATTTTTATCCACCAAACTTCTCACAATTTTCTGGATATCTTCCACGGCAATCGGGTCTACGCCCGCAAAAGGTTCATCGAGTAAAATAAAATTCGGGTTGGTCGCCAGACAACGGGCGATTTCCGTTCTTCTTCTTTCACCACCGGATAACAGATCTCCACGGTTTTTGCGAACATGCTGCAAAGAAAATTCTTCGATGAGTTCGTCGCATTTGATCTGTTGCTCCCGTTTTGAAAGTTTGGTCAACTGCAGAACGCCCAAGATATTATCTTCTACCGAAAGTTTTCTAAAAATCGATGCTTCCTGCGCCAGATAACCAATTCCTTTTTGAGCTCTACGGTACATTGCATCGCTGGTAATTTCTTTATTGTCCAGGAAAATTTTACCAGAAGTTGGTTTTACCAAACCCACGATCATATAAAAACTGGTGGTTTTCCCGGCTCCGTTGGGACCGAGAAGCCCTACGATTTCACCTTGCCGGACTTCGACAGAAACCCCTTTTACCACTTTTTTCGGGCCGTATTCTTTAATTAAATTTTCTCCGCGTAGAATCATGGAGCAAATATAATAAATTAGATGCAAGATTGGGTGAAAACCTCAGCCGCTGAAACCGATAATTGAATGTTTGTCTCTGAATTTCTTTAATTTTCAATTTAAAAAAATTATCTTCGCTTTTTAGAAAAATCATCAGATTTGAGTGCCAAAGAAAAGGAATTTGCGAAACTAATTAAGGATAATCAAGGTTTGATTATCAAGGTTTCCCGGCTTTACACTAATACTTTGGAAGATGAGCAGGATCTTTTTCAGGAAATCGTGTTACAACTATGGCGTTCTTACGACTCATTCAAAGGACAGTCGAAAATCTCTACCTGGATGTACCGCGTGGCTCTGAATACCGCCATCACGCTTTTCAGAAAAAAAACAAAGTCCCCGCAAACCGATGAACTGATGGATTATCACCACAGCGATTTTGTGGAAATTGACGATGAAAAACAACAGCACATTTCGACCCTTTATAAAGTCATCAAAATGCTGCCAACGGTAGAACGGGCAATCGTAACCATGTATCTGGATGATTTGCCCTACCGCGACATTGCAGGAAACTTAGGGATTACAGAAGTGAATGCAAGGGTAAAGATGAATCGGTTGAAAAAAACTTTAAAACAACTAATGGAAAAACATGCCTGAATTTGATTTAGATAATTTCAAAAAAACATGGCAACAGGAACCTGTCCGGCCAAAATATGACAGCAAAGATATAGAATCGATGCTGAATAAATCGTCCCGTAATTATGTGAAATATATCCTCTGGATCAGTTTAGCTGAATTTATCATTATTCTTTTGGCCAACATGTACTATTCTTTTTTGGGAGACGACACCTCGGATTTAATGAGCGTTTTGGGCAAATTAGGAATCGATCATTCTGAGGGTTTTGAAACAACAATATCGCATCTTTATTTTGTTTTAAAAATGGTCAGTTTAGCTCTCACAGGAATTTTCGTGTATTTATTCTATCAAAATTACCGAAAAATAAAAATCGAATCGAATCTTAAAAAACTGATTCTCCAGATCATTAAATTCAAAAAAACGGTTCAACTGTTTATCGTTGCCAATATCGGCTTGGTAATCTTATTTACGCTAATTTTAGGAGTATTCACGATAACTGTTTTGGTTGAACAAAATGTTGAATTAACAAATCCTACATTAACTGGTTTTATCACAGGTTTAATCCTAACCATGGGAATCAGTGTTGTTTTAATCTGGATCTATTACCGCATCGTTTACGGATTTATCCTCCGAAGACTAGGGAAAAACCTGAAGCAGCTGCAAAACATAGAAGAGGAGAATTAATAAAAATCTCCTCTTCTTTTTCTGTTCTTTACTGTGAAATTTTACAGTTCTTTCCTCAACCGGGCCACCGGAATATTCAGCTGTTCGCGGTATTTTGCAATCGTACGTCTGGCGATATTATATCCTTTTTCTTTCAAAAGGCCAACCAGTGCATCATCTGTATGAGGTTTTCTTTTGTTCTCATTTTCGATCACTTCCATCAGATGGGTTTTGATTTCTTTGGTAGAAACTTCTTCACCGTCATCATTCGTCAACGAATCTGAAAAGAGACTTTTTAAATAAACGATTCCATTCGGTGTATCGGCGTATTTGCTTTTTACCACACGGGAAATTGTAGAAATATCGAAACCTGTAATATCTGCCACATCTTTCAGAATCATCGGTTTCAGTGACTTATCATCCGCAGTAATGAAATATTCTTTCTGTAACTGAACGATGGCAGAAATCGTTTGCAGTAAAGTATTCTGGCGCTGATTAATCGCATCAATATACCATTTCGCGGCATCTAATTTCTGTTTAATAAAAAGCGCTGCCTGCTTATGTTCCGCCGATTTTTTATCGTGGGAATAGGTGGTTAAAATATCTTTGTACTCATCTGAAACCCTCAAAGACGGAGCGTTTTTACTGTTCAAAGAAGGAATAACGTCCACGCCTCGCGGTCCGTTATCTTTAACGGTAATCAAAAAATCCGGAATAATTTCATTATTAATGGTAATGGTCTGCGTATCATAGTTCCCGCCCACTTTCGGAGACAATTTTGAAATCACTTCCAAAGCAGCTTTTAGATCGTCTTCTTCAATATCGTATTTCTGGATAATCTTATTGTAATGCTTATTGGTTAATGCATCAAACTGATTTCTCAGGATATTTCCCGCTAAAATTACAGCTTTATCTGCACTTACTTTTTTCTCAATCTGCAGCAGAAGGCATTCCTGTAAACCTCTGGCTCCCACTCCCGGCGGATCTAATTTCTGAACGTAATTTTCTAAAATTTCAGTTACTCTTTCTGTAGTTGTAATCAAACCTTGTGAAAAGGCCAAATCATCTACCAACTGCTTTACTTCTCTACGAAGATAGCCGTCGTTATCGAGGTTTCCGATGATATATTCTGCAATTTTCAAATCATCACCATCTACATTTGCCAAACGGATTTGCTCTAAAAGGTAATCGTACAAAGATTCACCTTCCGTTAAAAGGGATTGATTATCAAACTCTTCATCGTCAGCAGAATAATTATTAGCGGATGATTTGTAGGCCGGTTCGTCATCGAAAATATAGTCATTCACATCGAAATCGGTGTCGATACTTTCATTGCCTTCATCTTCAAATTTCTCATCGAGCGAAGCATAGTCCTCTTCTTTATTTTCTTCCTGCACCTTTTCCAAAGCAGGATTCTCTTCGAGCTCGCGCTCTAATTCTTCTTCAAATTCCAGCGTGTGAAGTTGAATCAACTTCATCAACTGAATTTGTTGCGGGGCCAATTTCTGGCCGAGTCTCATTTGAAGATTTTGTTTCAACATATTTTTGTGCTTTTATTTATCTGTTTTTCTTTTTATGATATGCTTAAATTTCATCTTGAGTCTCGTGTTAATGCTTCATCGAATTCCTCAATATCACTATTGGCGAATTTTTAAAAGCATAATAACATTTATTTTAAAGATAAAATTAAAAAAATTTCCTTAAAACTCTGCACTGTTAGGCGTTCTTGGGAACGGAATTACATCTCTGATGTTGGTCATTCCCGTTACGAAAAGTACCAGTCTTTCTAATCCCAATCCGAAACCTGCGTGCGGCACAGAACCGAATTTTCTGGTATCCAGATACCACCAAAGTTCCTCCTCATCTACGTTCATGTCTTTCATTTTGGCTTTCAATACATCGAATTTATCTTCTCGCTGAGAACCTCCGATGATCTCACCAATGCCCGGGAATAATACATCCATCGCAGCAACGGTTTTGCCGTCTTCATTCAGTTTCATGTAAAACGCTTTGATATCTTTCGGATAATCAAACAAAACGACAGGACTTTCAAAATGCTTTTCTACCAGGAAACGTTCGTGCTCACTTTGCAAATCTGCGCCCCATTCATCAATAGGAAACTGGAATTTACCTTTTTTATTTTCTTTCGAATTTTTCAGGATATCAATCGCTTCGGTATAAGAAACCCGTTTGAATCTTTTCTGAATTACGTTTTGCAGTTTCTCGATTAATCCTTCGGACGCTCTGTCTTTCTCAGGCTTTTGTTTTTGTTCTTCTGCAAATCTTTTGTCTAAAAACTCCAGATCATCTTTGCAATTTTCCAAAACATAATTAATGACGTATTTTAAGAAATCTTCTGCAAGATCTATATTATCTTCTAAATTATTAAAAGCAACTTCAGGTTCTACCATCCAGAATTCTGCAAGGTGACGCGTAGTGTTTGAATTTTCTGCACGGAAAGTTGGTCCGAAAGTATACACTCTTCCCAAGCCCATCATGGCCGTTTCTACACTTAACTGACCGGAAACCGTTAAATTGGTTTTCTTGCCGAAAAAATCCTGTGCGAAATCGACCGCACCGTTTTCATCACGTGGAATTTCATTCAGATCGAAATTGGTAACGCCAAACATTTCTCCGGCTCCTTCTGCATCTGCACCGGTAATAATCGGCGTGTTCATATAGAAAAACTGGTTCTGACTAAAGAACTGATGAATCGCAAAACTCACCGAACTTCTCACTCTGAAAACCGCACTGAATAAGTTCGTACGGAAACGCAAATGCGCCTGTTCACGCAAAACTTCCAATGAATGTTTCTTTGGCTGAAGGATTGTTTTGTCTCTTTCTTCGGTAAAGTTATCTCCTAAGATAATAATCTTTTTAGCAATGATTTCGATATTTTGTCCCGCTCCCTGACTTTCTACAACCTCACCGACAATTTTCAATGAAGCCGCGTTGCTGATGTTTTTAAGAATATTTTCATCAAACTGTTCAAAGTCGACAACCACCTGTAAATTGTTGATCGTGGAACCGTCATTCAAAGCGATAAACCGGTTGGAGCGGAATGCTCTTACCCAGCCCTGCACGGTGATGTCATGATGAATCAGTTTTTTATAATCCCCTAATAATTCTTTAATAGTCGTTCTCATTCGTAAGTATTCAATTTTAATGTGTCCTGCGAACCGGCTAGATTCAGCATTCCATAATCCTATAGATGCAAACTTACTAAAAATTGGCGTAAAATTTGCTCTTAGGCAAAAATTATCATAAAAAAAACGCTTGTTAAAAAGCGTTTAAATTCATTGGGCTGGATATAAGATTGCTTTATCAAGCTCGATTGGATTATTATATTTCCGAAGATAATCTTGTTTTTTTAGAGAAATTACATCTGTAATTTCTTCAATTTTCTACTTTCATTGATGGGAAATGCATCATAAATATAATGAAATCAGTTTTAATATAACCTCCCAAAATATCGAATTAGCAACCTAACTGATAAGCAATGAAATTTATTTTGAAATCCCAGTTGCGAACCGACTTGAGTGGAGCTCCTTTTGGGCAACGCAGTGGGGCAAAAAAGCGGGAATCCTTAGACAAGCTCAGGATAAACTCAGGCGGAAATTGTCGACCAAAAAATTAACGAATTAACTTTCGAAGACATAAAAAATAAGATTTACTCGTCTTTCTTAGACGGCACCAGAAAAACATCCATCAAACCTTCTGGCAAAGACATTTTCAGAAACTTCTCTTCGCGGTTTAATTCAATAATCCAGTCTTTGATAATCGGAATAACGATTTGTTTCCCCGCTAAAGTAAGCACGAAATAATGCTGACCGGTTTGGTCATTGACCGACTCGATAATACCGCAGGATTTACCGTCTTCTTCGCGGATTTCAAAACCTATAACTTCGTGGTAATAGAATTTGTTACCTGTCAATTTCGGCAAACCGGAAAGCGGAAGATAAACATCTTTACCCACCACCTGATCCACGAGTGCTTCGGTAGAATTTTTGAAAGAAACAATCAGCGTTTCGCCTTTGCTCCAAGACTGTCTGGTAATAAAAAAAGGCACCAATAATCCGTTGATATCTACAAATACGGTGTCTAATTTAGAGTACATTTCAGGCTGGTCTGTATCTAATTTCAGGAATACATTTCCGTGTAATCCGTGTCTTCGGGTAATTTTTCCTAAAAAATAGCAATCTTCTTTTTTCATGGTACAAATATAAAGTGTTTTAAAATAACAGAGACGTCAAAAATGACGTCTCCATAATTCTTAAAGATAAGAAATTTTATTAAGCCTGAGTTTCTTCAGTTCCTTCTGCTTCTGCAGTTGGTTCTTCAGTAACTTCCGGAGCTGCTTCTTCTACAACTGGTGCATTAGCTGCTTCTTCAGCTGCTTTTGCTTCAGCGATTTTAGCATCAGCTTCAGCTTTTGCGTCGTCAACTAATTTCTGTGCAGCAGCTAATCTATCTTGGTTTACTTTCGCTTCAGCTTCTAAAGCTGCTTTTTTAGCATCTTCTTTAGATTTTGCCAAACCGTCTTTTTTACCAACAACTTTTTGCTCTTTTTCTTCTAACCACGCTGCGAACTTTTTATCAGCTTCAGCCTGATCGAAAGCACCTTTCGCTACTCCACCCTGCAAGTGTCTTTTGTAAAGCACCCCTTTGTAAGAAAGGATTGCACGAGCCGTATCGGTAGGTTGCGCTCCGTTTCCTAACCATTTTACTGCTGCATCTACATTAAGTTCAATTACCGCTGGATTGGTGATTGGATTGTAAGTACCAATTTTTTCGATGAATTTACCATCTCTACTTGCTCTTGCATCGGCAACTACGATGTGATAAAAAGGTTTTCCTTTTTTACCGTGTCTCTGTAATCTAATTTTTACTGACATAAATGTTTGAATTTGTGGGAACTCGTCCCGATTAATTAAGGCCGCAAAGATAATGAAATATTCTCATTCACCAGTCCTAATATTTAAATAATTACAGCCTAAGAATCTTTTTTTTCAGGAGTCGGGAACCTGCTTTCCGCTGTATCTTTTATTCCGCTCAAGCTTCATAAAAGGATGCCGCTGCAATCAGGACTATGAAGGACGTTTCGAAAGAAATTTAGGTTCAAAACTGAGATTTACACCCTTAGAGAAAATAGTAAAATGCAATTTAACTGTAAGATCAAAGAAGACAATTCTTTTCTCTTCAGAACCTTTCATTATTAAATTTATACTTCGTGTACTTTTAATTCTCTACTGAAAGAATACCATAATCAAAGCCAGAATAAATCCAATTCCGGCGTAGATCATTCCTCTTCGGAAGGCTTTTGATTTGAAATTAAACATCCAGAATGAGGAGATCACAAAGAAAAATAAGACAAGTCCAAAAACCGTATTCAAAGAAGCATAACGGTGTGTGGAGGTTGATTTATGCAACTGATTAAATTTCTCCAACACGATCGGCAACTGCATTTTAGTATATTTCGCCTCACCGGTTTTGAGATTATAAGTTCCCTGTTCAAAAATTTTAAGATCACCTTCGCCTGGCTGGAACTCAATATTTTTCATTTTGATTTCCTTCGCGAGTTCTTTTTCCGTCATATTGGGTTTCAATACGATTTCGGTTTTATTTTCTTTTTTCAGGAAATTGGTGTCGCGGTAAATTAACAATACTCCACTGATGGAATATACAGCCATAATTCCCGCTGCGAAATAACCTAGATAACGGTGTGTGATCCGCATGAATGACTTGGTGTCCTTAATTGCTGCCATAGTTTTCTGTTTTTGTTTTTTTGTTTTTTTACTTTTAAATAACAGAAGTGGAAACCGAAATCCCCACCGCTGTTGCTATGAATTTAAGATGATATGAATGTTTTTTTAATTAGAGCTTATAAGTTAAAGTCACGTAGAAATTTCTTGGCGTAATCGGGTTTACCGAGTAATTTTCGTGCACATTGTAATTCACGGTGTCAAACGGATTTCCAACTTTTCCCATGATGGAAAACTTCTTCCAGTCATATCCGGCAGATAAAGATGCGGTGACATAATCATCCACTTTGAATAATCTGGAAACGCCGTCTCTTGCATCATTGGTGGCTTTTGTATCATTCCAGCCGGCAAGTCTGTCTCCTACGAAGTAAACACTTGCGCCTAATTTTAATCCTCTCACATACTGATTAAAGGTATAGAAAACGGATGCGTTTGCTGTGGTAGCAGGCGTTCTCACGAGCCGCTGGTTTTCAACATATCCGAAATCTGCGGGCGTATCCAGATAAAATGAATGGTTGTAAGATGCTCCCGCGATTATTGACAAGTTCGGATAAGGATTTCCTGTAATATCTAATTCTACACCCTGACTACGCATTTTCCCCGCGAATTCTTTAATTGCTGTATCCGAATTTACAGTTCCATCTGCTTTATAATCTGCAGTTTGATAGAAATTTCTGTTTTCAATCTGATAAACGGAAAGATTTAAAGCGACTGCGTTATTCCAGAAATTATGTTTCATTCCCACTTCAAACTGGTCGATTAATGAAGGTTTCAGAGAATTCCCATTGATATCGCGTCCCGTATTGGCGGAGAAGGAATTGGTATACGTTGCAAAAAGTGATAAGTTATTATTCGGCATATAAACCAAACCTGCTTTTGGAGAAAAAGCCCTATCCACAGTTCCTGGGCCGGCAGTAATTTTTCCATCGGCAAAATTCACTTTCTCAGATTCTTTATTTTCAATGTATGACCATCTTAAACCGGCCAAAACTTTAAATTGATCTGAAAGTTCAATATAATCCTGAGCATAAATTCCGAATCTTTGGGTTGGAATTCTGTTTCTGTCCTTTTTGATGGTGTCTGGCATCGCTCCTGAAGTCCAGGTTGCAGGATCATCTAAATAAACAGTACCGTTTGCCGCACCATTGGTTCCGTATAAATAAGAGGTTCCGAAAGTTTTTCCGTTTTTGGGATCAAGATAAGTATAAGAATCAGCCGTCCCGTAGTCTCCATCGGTACCCACCAAAATTTTGTGCGTAACCTTTCCGGTTTTTACTTCACCATTAAGATTCACTTGTAATGAAGTATAATTCTGTTCATTATAAGTTCTGTTCAACGGTCTTTTCCAGTTCAATCGGTCTGCCGCATCGTAACTCCACTGCACTCTTTCTGTTGAAAAATAATCTTTCGTATAATTCTGATAGGAAGCCACCGCGTTTAAAGTCCAGACATCATTAAACTGGTGATTAAAAGTTATTCCCGTTGTGGCCTGCTGTACATTTTGAAATTGCCAGTCGGCACCAACAAATGTATTTCTTGGCAATAAAGTATTTAAGGAGTAAGAATCATCTTTACTGATAATAGAACCCACTCCGAAATCCGGTGTAAAATCATTTTTCAGATAATCTGCTTCTACAATCAACTGAGAATTTTCTCCAATATTAAATAAGAAAGACGGATTGAAATAATATTTTGAAGAAGAAACCACATCTCTAAAACTGTCAGCCGTTTCGTAAGCACCATTGACTCTGAAAGCAACTTTATCATTTAACGGCCCGTAAAAATCGACAGTAGGTTTATAAGTATTCCAGCTTCCGGCACTCAATCCGACACTTCCGCCAAAATCGAATCTCGGTTTTTTCGTAATTAAATTGACTACGCCGCCCGCTGCGACATTCCCGTACAACATGGCGTTTCCACCTTTCAATACCTCTACTCTTTCCAACCCCGAAACTTCAGGAAAAACACCGCTGTTTACCCGGGCTCCATTTTTGAAAATATTATCGTTCCCGAAATTAAATCCCCGTCCGCCAAAACTGTCCTGAGAATTCCCTCTGGAAGAAGTAATGTACAATCCATTCACATTCTGAAGAACATCGCTCAGCTGTTTTGCCTGTTGCTGCTCAATAATTTCATGGGTAACAATTGCCACGGGTTGTGGGTTTTCCATCATCGTCAAATTGGATTTCGACGACATTGGTCTTGCTTTATTTGGATTCCCTGTTTTGTGCAGGTTGATATCTTCTATCTGTTGAATTCTGATGGTATCGCTTATTGGGTCAAATTTCATCTGCGCACTTAGTGTCGCGACAATCATTAAAGCTCCAAGTGAAATAATCTGTTTTTTCATAAGACGTTTTTATTTAGACTGAATTAAAATAACAGCGCAAAAGTAAAAAACAGTTTACTATTAGACAAGGCTATTTGTAATTATTCTAAATAAACTTTATGACAAATGCTTAAATCACTGAAAATGAGTAAAATTAAAGACCGTGATTTTTATCATGTTCGTCTCATTAGCAGAAACCCTGCGAGAACGAACACTATATTGATAACGAAATACGTGAGTCCATTCGGCGCGGTTGCTGTCCCGAACAGCACCACTGCATTTCCTAAAACAGCAATAATGGTGATGATTTTTTTTAAGAAGGAATTTGTAGTGAAGACTTTCTTGTTAAATAATTGAAATAAACCCAGAAATAAAGCCCCATTTACCAAATAAATAAAAATAATAGGAATGGCAGAAAGATCAAAGTTGCTCTCCGTAAAATAAGGATGCGTGTTGTTAATATAATAGACGAAGAGGTAAAAAACAATAATTAATGTTCCAAAAACTGCACTGTTAACAGGCATTTTCGTTTTCTCATTCACTTTATTTAAATTTAGAAATTTCTTCGACTTTTCTAAATTTGCAAATTGATAAGGAACGCGAATTGTCGCTAAAAGCAAACCATTAGAAGTTCCTAAAACAGAAATAATAATGAAAAGCTGCATTAATATCGCCCCAGAATTCGACGCAGTTTTCCGTGCAAACTCTGTGATATAAGTGTCTTTTAACTGAATAATTTCATCGCCACTCATCCGGAAAACAATTCCCAAATAATAAGCGATATAAATCACCATTACCGAAATGGTTCCAATAATTAAAGCTTTCGGCAGATTTTTCCTTGAATTTTTAATTTCCCCAGAAATCTGCGTGGCAATATACCAACCGTCAAATGCAAATGAAATAGGAATGAAGCTCGCCGCCACCAAAAGAATAAACGATTGATTTTGCAAACCACTTCCAACCTGAGTAAAGGTATTCACTTCGCTTACCTCTCCTTTAAATAAACTTAAAATTCCAAGGGAAGCAATAAATATTAAAGGCAAAACTTTCAACACCGTGGTCATCTGCTGAAAAACTCCACTGCTTTTCGGTCGGAAAATATTAATAAAAAAGAAGATGACTAAATTAACAAAACCTATCAGCGCAAAATGCAGAGGCGTAGGTTCAAAATTCATGAACTCTGCCAGTAAATGCGCGATATAAATTCCTGAAACGGTGAATAGAACGGCTGTAAGGGCAGGATAAAACAAACTCATGTACATCCAACCCACAAAATAACTTGCCGTTTCGCCGAATCTGTAGTTCACGTAATTCAGAATCCCCCCATCTTTCGGTAAAAGTTCTGCATAATTCGCCATTGAAATTCCCGCGAACACCACGCTGACTCCCACAATGATAAAACCTAAAAGCCCGGCCAAAACATTTCCCTGTGCTGCCAATAAAACATCGTCTACTTTAAAGAAAATGCCGGAACCAATCACTTGGCCAATCACCATCGAAATGGCGGTAAACAATCCGTATTTGGCTTCCAGTTTTTGGTCGTTGCTCATTTTTATAAAAATTTAACACAAAGAAAGCAAAAGCTTTTTAGTTATTAAATAAAAAGCACAAGATCCCGAAAAAAAGTATTGTTTTTTTGCCACAAATTCACGAATTTCTTTGCAAATGATTTTTACAGCTTTAAAAAAAGCCGCGAATCTAAAATTAACTTTATCCTTTTAAAAAGAAAAATTCGTGCATTCGTGGCTTCTGCTTTCAAATAGTCCGCGATTTTTCCGTATTATTTTTTTGCCACAAATTCACGAATTCCTTTACAACATGTTTTTACTGTTTGTAAAAAATCCGCGAATTTTAAATAAACTGAAGCAATTTGAAATGAAAAACTCGTGCAGTCGTGGCGCTTATTACCCAAAAAAAGGAATGGGCAAAAACCCATTCCTTTTGATGATTTAAAATCTTTACTAATCCAAGTAATTAATCCTGAAGTTCCAACCAACGCATTTCTAAAGCCTGAAGCTTTTCTGCAATGGTTTCTAAATCTTTCGAATAGACCGCGATTTTTCCGTAATCTGTTTCGTTATTTAATTTCTCCAGAATTTCTGCCCTCTGTTTTTCTAACTTGGGGATTTCTTTATCAATCTCTTTTAGCTCCTGCTGCTCTTTGAATGATAATTTCCTGATGACCACTGTTGGCGATGAAACCACAGTCTCTATTTTTTTAGGAGTTTCAACCACCGGAGCAACAACTTTTTTGTTCTGTTCCTGAGATTTCTTTTCACGATATTCTGAGAAATTACCCACAAAATCTTTGATGATTCCGTCGCCTTCAAAAGCCAGAACGTGATCTACAATACGGTCCATAAAATACCTGTCGTGAGAAACAATTATTAGACTTCCCTGAAATTGCAACAGGAAATTCTCTAAAACCGTCAAAGTTGGTAAATCCAAATCATTGGTCGGCTCATCGAAAATCAGGAAGTTCGGATTCTGATACAAGACATACATCAAATGCAGGCGTCTTTTTTCACCACCAGAAAGTTTAGAAATCGGCGAATACTGCGTTTGGTCGTCAAATAAAAACAAACGTAAAAACTGCGAGGCAGAAATCGTCCGTCCGTTTGCCAACGGGAAATTTTCTGAAATATCTTTAATAAAGTCGATCACTCTTTGATCTTCTTTATACTTTAAACCTTTTTGCGAAAAATAACCGAATTTAATGGTTTCACCGGTTTCAATAGACCCGGAATCATAAGGTTCCAAACCTTGAATAATATTTAAAAGCGTCGATTTTCCGGCTCCGTTTTTTCCAACGACTCCTACTTTTTCACCTCGTTGAAATTGGTAAGAGAAATCTTTCAACAATAAATTATCACCGTAACTTTTGCCGATATCATGTAATTCAAGAATTTTTGTTCCGAGTCGTTTCATCTCAAAATCAAGCTCGAGTTTTTCTTTTCTGGTGTCAGTTTTCGCTACTTTTTCGGTTTCGTAAAAATCGCTTTGGCGTGATTTAGATTTCGTCGTTCTCGCTTTTGGCTGACGGCGCATCCACTCCAATTCCTTTCTGTAAAGGTTTTGTGCTTTGTCGATCGTAGAATTCATATTGTCTTCGCGGATGATTTTATTCTCCAGATAGGTTCCGTAACTCCCGTTATGAACATACATATTAAAATCTTCAATTTCCCAAATAATATCACAAACCGCATCCAGGAAATACCGGTCGTGCGTTACCAGAAGTAAAGTCACCATCGCTTTTGAGAGATAATTCTCCAGCCATTCCACCATATCCACATCCAGGTGGTTGGTCGGCTCATCCATAATCAATAAAGTATGGCGGTGCTGCGCGCGCGTTTCTACCAGAAGTTTTGCCAGGGCAACTCTTTTAATTTGACCACCGGAAAGGGTTTTCATTTTCGAAGTCAAATCCGTGATTTTTAACTGGCTGAGAATCTGGCTCATTTCATTTTCCAAATCCCAGGCTTCGTGAACTTCCATTTCATTCAACGCTTTATCCATATCATCCGGATTTTCGGAGATCAAAGCGTGATGGTAATTTTTCAACGCCATAATCGGCGCAGAATCCAAAGTCATCATGAATTCTTCAACATTCAGTTCGCCTTCAAAATCGATTTCCTGATCAAATAAAACGACCTGAATATCTTTGTTAATGGTAACTGTTCCTGAATCGGCGATTTCTTTACCCATCAAAATTTTGAGCAAAGTCGATTTTCCGGAGCCGTTTTTGGCAACGATGGCAATTTTATCACCTTCATTAATATGGAAAGTGATGTCTTTGAAAAGTGTTTTTACCCCGTAAGATTTCGTAAGGTTTTCGGCTGAAATGTAATTCATTATGTATTTGGACTGAGTGATTTTTGAAAGGTGCAAAAGTACGGAAATTAGATGAGAGATTTTTAGATGAGAGATAAAAGACTTCTTTGCGCTTTGTTTTTAATCAAAAGAGAGCACTTTTAATTTCTAAAATTTAGTTAAAGTCACCGACTTTAACAATTCTTTAGCACAATCCTAAAGATAATTTTAGAATATTTGCCAAAATTAATTTATGAAAAAAGCATCTTTACTTTTTATTCTCCTTTTTGGATTTTTAATAAATGCACAAATTATCTCCGGAACCATTTTTTCTAAAGAAGACCGGCAACCCATTCCTTACGCGAAAATTGGAATCGAAAACGAAAATACCGGGACCATCGCCGATGAAAACGGCCATTTTAAAATCGAATTAACAAACATCGACATAAATAAAACTTTAAAAATTGAAGTTGGTGGTTTTGAAAAATATGCAGTTTCAGTGGCTCATTTTTTAAAAGAAAAGCAACGCCCGATTTTCCTAACTGAAAAAGTAAAAGATATTCAGGAAGTAGTCATTAATCCTAAAAAATATATTAGAAAAAACTGGGGAATCAACACGAAAACCCAAAGTATACAGATCGGTCATATTCCTTCAAAAAGTGAAGAAGATCTTTCAAAAGAAGTTGCCATGCTTTTTAAAACCAATAAAAAGGCAAAAATTGAAAAAATCAACATCAATATTTCTAATTTCAAAACTGACAAACCGGTCTTTATAAGGTTTACTGTTTACGATAAAAATCTGAATTCAATTCTTACTGAAGATCTACACGACGAAATTACTTCAAATAAAATCGTTGATAACACTTATAGTTACGATGTTTCTAAAAACAACATCTGGGTAAATAATGATTTCTATATCGGAATTCAGTTGCTGAATCGTTTCGAAGGTGCTTTTTATATGAGTGGCGCGCTGATGGGAAACAAAACCATTTACAGAAATTATTTAGGCGAATGGAAAAAGGTTCCGATGGTAAGCCCGGCAATCAACATCGATGTGAAAGTTCAAAAATAATTCATAGTTTTAATCTCAATATTTGCAGAATACCTTATTTTTACATCGTAACAAATTTTATAAAATGAAAAAAACTTCACTGATATTACTCGTGTTTTTCAGCATCATCACTTTTGGACAGGGAATGAAATTCGAGGAAAACAAAACCTTTAAAGAACTTTTGGCACTTGCCAAGAAAGAAAACCGACTTCTTTTTTTAGACGCTTACACCACGTGGTGCGGTCCCTGCAAAATGATGGCAAAAAACGTTTTTCCACAGGCTTCCGTTGGAGAATTTTACAATGCCAATTTCATCAATTCTAAAATTGATATGGAAAAAGGCGAAGGAATCGATATTGCGAAAAAGTATAATGTGCGAGTCTATCCTACCTATCTTTTCATCAATGGAGACGGTGAACTGATTCATCGTGTGACTTCTTATTACGACCCCGAAGATTTCATCAATGTCGGGAAAGATGCCGTAGATCCTTCAAAACAAATGGGCGCGCTTAAAAAGAAATTTGAAGCCGGCGAAAAAGATCCGGAATTTTTGAAAAATTTCATCAAAGTGTATGCTTACACAGATCCTGTTTTGGCATCGAAAGTAGCCAAAACCTACTTTGAGGGTAAAAAAGCAGATCTTTTAACTCAGGAAGATTTATCTTATCTTTTTTCATTGACGAAAGACAGCAACTCTCCCCTTTTTCCCGAATTTATCTCCCGTAAAGACGAATTACTGAAACTGATGCCGGAAGAAAATTACAACAGAACTGTTAATAATTTTAAACTGAACGCGATTTTCAATACTTCTTTTGACCAAACCACAAAAATTCTTGATGAGAAAAAATTTATCACAGAAGCTAAAAAAATAATGTCTGAAGAGAAAGCGAATTCCCTGTTATTGAAAGCAAAAATGAAAATTGCTGCTTCGGACAAAGATACCGCTGCTTATCAAAAATACGCTTTAGCCTACTACAAAGACGGAGCATCTGCGGAATTTACCTGGGATGAACTCAACTCTGTTTCCTGGTACTTTTTTGAAAATATCACAGACAAAACCGCTTTAGGGAAAGCGATTCTTTGGGCAAAGCAATCGGTAAAACTGAATGAGGGTTACGCCAATACCGATACGCTCGCAAATCTTTATTTAAAGAGCGGAGACAAGGTGAATGCCAAAATATGGGCAGCAAAAGCCATTGAACTGGCCAAAAAAGAAGGTGAAGATTATGCAGAAACTCAGGCTTTATTAAATCAACTTAAATAGACCATTTCATTATATTTATATACCGAAGAGGATGCCCAAAAGCATCCTTTTTTGTTAATCTAAAGTCAACCTTTTCAGCGACCACAGATTCCCGTTGAAAACATTCAGATCTACTTTGGTATTGATTCCGTATACGATTCCGTTTTCGGTGAACTGCCAGATTTTCCAATCTGCGTCGGGCGACGGTTGTGGCACATCATTATAATTGGCCAGCCACATCGGATAATCATCAAACTCTCCTTTCAGAAAATCTTTGTGATAATGGTAATAAGTGTAAATAATCGGTTTCACGCCATACGCTTCTTCGACTATCCGGCACCAAATCTTCAGATCTTCAATTAATTTCTTGGTCGATTTTTTCCGCGGAATTTTTTCAATATCTAAAATCGGTGGCAGGTCTCCGGATTCCAATTTCACATTGTCGAGAAAATTATTGGCCTGCATTACGGGATCTTCATCGGCTCTGTAAAAATGATATGCACCCCGGATGAGTTCATGTTTTTTCGAAAGCTGCCAAAACTCATCAAAATGTTTATCAGCAGATCTGTTGCCCATCGTCGCCCGAAGAACCACAAATTTTATAGGAATAGCGCGGTTCCCGATACTTAAACTGTCCCAGGTAATATCTTCTTTTTTTTGGTAATGAGAAACATCCATCCCAAAAGTTTTATCGGCGTAATCACCGATAATCCTGTTGATTCTGTTTTCTTCCCTTTCAGAATTCGACAGTTTTTTATGTTCGAACTTATTGAAATACATCGCATAATAAAACGCGATTTTCTGCTTTAAATAAAAGCCGGTTCCGAATAATGCCAAAGCCAAAAAAAGCAATAAAATTTCCCGGCGCAGAAGAAAATGTCTCCTGCGTTTTTTATGAATTTTCCGGGTGGTTTTTCTTTTAACAGTTCTCTTGGCCATGGGTTTGCAAAAATAGATTTTTTAGGGTAAAAAAACGATGAAAAAATGCAGGTGGAAAAGTTTCGACTCAAATCCTCCTTAAGAACTTTTACAACCTTAGCTTTTAAAACATTAATTGAATTAAAAATAAAATGAACAGAAAGGATTATTTAGAAAAATAGTAACTTCTCATCAAATTAAATTTATGAAAAAAATTCTGCAGATTTTCACCTTGCTTTTTCTCCCATTTCTATACGGACAACAAGTTTCGGATTATCAATATATTTATGTTCCGGAAAAATTCAGTGATACTGAAGTCAACAAATTCGATTTGAATGATTTGCTGAAACTCAAATTAAAACAGAAAAAATTCACAGTAATTACCGAATCCAAAGAAAAATGGCCTGCAGAATTATTACAAAACCCTTGTCATATTTTGACTGCAGAACTTTTGAACAGCAGTAATATGTTCAAAAACAGACTTAAGATTGAATTTAAAGACTGTCAAACTACAACAATCAGTTCTTTGGAAGGAAAATCTTCTATCAAGGAATTTGAACCCGGAATGCGTGACGCTTTAGAAGATGCCGCGAAAAAAGTACCGGTTTCAATGCCTGTTGAGAAATCGATGGTGACTGAAAAAGTAGAACCTGCAAAAATAAAACAGAAATCAGAAACCGTCAAGAAAGATTTGCCGCTCGTTTCAGAAAGTAAAAACATTAAAGTGGTACCGGCTCCAAAAGAAGGCGCGACCGCGGGACAAAAAGCAGAAGTTTACAGTAACGGAACTTTATCGGTCAACAGAATTTTCCTGGCCAATGGAGAATTTATTTTAGTTCATCCAAACAATTCGGTTCTGTATGCCACCTTCAAACCTTCCACTAAAAAAGACGTTTATCGGGTTCAACTCGCTGATGAAACGGCAACTTTGGGTTATTTCGAAAACGGCGAAATCATTGTAGAATTAGTTAATTCAGACGGAAGTTTCAGAAAAGAGGTCTTTTCAAAAAAGTAATCTTTAATTCGGATTAAAATACTCCCAAACCACTTTCCCTTTCGATTTTCCCAGAATTTCTTCCAGAGTCTCTAAATTCGATTCTTTAATTCTCTTGACGGATTTCAGTTTCTGAAGCAACATTTCAATCGTCTTTTCACCCACTCCGGGAATTTCGTCGAGTTCGGATTTGATGGTTGAATTTTTGCGTCTGGTTCGGTGATGTTTCACGCCAAAACGGTGCGATTCGTCGCGAACTCTTTGAAGAATTTTCAATGTTTCTGATTTTTTATCTAAATAAAGCGGAATCGAATCTTCCGGGAAATAAATTTCTTCCAGGCGTTTTGCAATTCCGATGATGGTGATTTTTCCGTACAGACCGAGCAGTTTCAAACTTTTAACAGCAGAAGAAAGCTGACCTTTTCCACCATCAATTAAAATAAGTTGCGGCAAAGGTTCTGCTTCTTCTAAAAGCCTTTTGTATCGGCGGTAAATCACTTCTTCCATCGTCTTATAATCGTCAGGACCTACCACCGTTTTCGGATGAAAAATACGATAATCGGCTTTGCTGGGTTTTCCATCTTTAAAAACAACACAGGCGGAAACGGGATTTGTTCCCTGAATATTCGAGTTGTCAAAACCTTCAATATGTCGCGGTTCCACAGGCATCCGCAGCAGTTTCTGCATCTCTGCCATGATTCGGTTGGTATGTCTTTCGGGATCGATAATCTGAACCTGCTTTAGTTTTTCAACACGGTACTCTTTGGCATTTTTTTCAGACAGTTCGATGATTCTTTTCTTATCGCCGACTTTAGGAACAATCAGTTTCACGTTAGGAATTTCTAATGTTAAATGAAAAGGAATCAGAATTTCTTTAGAATCAGAATTAAATTTCTGGCGAATCTCAATCATCGCTTCTTCCAGCATATCTTCGTCAGATTCCTCCAGAATTTTCTTTATTTCTGTGGTGAAACTCTGGATAATATTTCCGTTCTGAATTTTAAAATAATTAATGTAGGCCGCAGTTTCATCGCTCGTCATCCCAAAAACATCCACATCATCAATGTTTGGATTGACCACCGTGTGCTTGTGCTGAAAATCTTCCAGCAAATCGATTTTCTCCTTTATTGTCTGAGCATTTTCAAATTCCAAATTTTTAGCAAAAGCTATCATCTGATTGGTCAGATATTCTTTCGCCGTCCGGAAATCACCTTTAATAATTCCGCGTATCGCATCAATTTTTCTATCATAACTTTCTTTCAATTCCAGCATTTCGCAGGGACCTTCGCAGTTTTTGATATGATATTCCAGGCAAACCCTGTATTTTCCTTCCGCAATTTTTTTGGGTGAAAGGTTCAGATTACAGGTCCGGATTTTATAGAGGTGTTTGATGGTATCGAGCAAAACCTTGGCTGGGCGGACTTTCGCATAAGGTCCGAAATATTCTGAACCATCTTTAATTTTCGTCCGCGTTAAAAAAACACGCGGAAAATCTTCATTTTTAATGCAGATCCAGGGATAGGTTTTGTCATCTTTGAGCATGACATTGTAAAACGGCTGATGTTCTTTAATTAAATTATTTTCCAACAAAAGCGCGTCGTATTCGCTATTCACGACGGTAGTTTCCAGCCGGAATATTTTGGCGACCATAATTTTCGTACGGTAACCCGGCTGATTTTTATTAAAGTAAGAAAGTACTCTTTTCTTTAAATTCTTCGCTTTTCCAACGTAGAGTAAATTACCTTTTTTATCATAATACCGATAAACTCCGGGATCGGATGGCAAAGTTTTCAGTTGAAGTTCAAGATCAGCATTCATGTTACAAAAATAGGGATTTGCTTCGTAAAAAAGAACTGCTAAAAATAAAACCAGCCTGCCGAAATGGACAGACTGGTTTAAAATTAAATTTTAAAAATGTTACGCTTTTACATTTTCAGGAATCTCCAGAGCGATTATTTCGTTTTTATAATCAGCCAGCTGAAGTTCGACCATTTTTACATTCTTTTTGAAAAAAGGAGTTTCTGCAAATAATTTTTCATAATAATTCACGCCTTCAATCAAATTGGTTTTAAAGGTTTTCCATTTTTTAGTCTGAGCATTGGTGAAACTGTCGGAGAATTCTTCAATTTCATTTTTCAGATATTCCACATACATTTTCAGTTCATTGACGAAAATATTCGGACGGTTCTGCTCCGGCATTACGTTTTCGTTTCCGTAAATATGTTTCACCATATCAGAAAGCGAAACTTCTTTGTCGAAATAAGCGAGATTAGGTCCGGGACAAACCACGACTCCCTGCTTTTCTCCTTTAATCTGGATTTCGCTTTCGAGATAAGACGAATTCACCAAACCAACACATAGGCAGGATTTCTCTGTGATTTTTGATTTTCTTTTGTCGTATTCTTTTAAAGATATTTCCTCTTTAACCTCCTCTAAATCATTCAGTTTTACGGTTTGATATTTTCGGGAAGCGGTACAAATTCCTTCGGGTCCAAATTCTTTGCTTAAAGCCAAATACTTTTTCGGGCAAGAACTTCCGGCTTTTTCTTTATTAATTTTTTCCTGTTTGAAAAACTCATTCGAACTTCCTTTAATCGTATTAAAAGGAATCCCGAGCGGAGAAATATTGCTTAAATAAAAATCTTCTTCTTTAGATTTTGCTAACAGTTCCCGCGTTTCTCTGTCCACAGAAGTCGCTTCGGGAACAAGTAAAAAAGGCGATCCCCAACCGATGCTGTCAACTTGGTAATTCTCCAGCAAAAACTCGTGTTCTTCGGCGGTCCCCACTCCTCCCTGAACGGTGATTTTCATTTCTAATGGTTCACTCGGACAAGGAATTTCCTTTTGAGTCAAAGCATTTACCATCAATTCATGAGCAGACGAAATCAGATCGTTTTTCTTTTGTTTGAACTCTTCCATAATCGGTCCCAGCAATAAACCATCTGTTGCAAAGGCGTGACCTCCACAATTCAAGCCCGATTCTACCCGATATTCCGAAACCCAAAGCCCTTTTTTTGCCAGGAAATTCCCCTGAATCATCGCAGACCGGAAATCACTTACTTTCAAAATAATTTTCTTTTTGAGTTCTCCTTTTTCATTTGGAAAAAAATCGGGGAAAGATTCAAAATAACTGTATAATCTCGGATTCATTCCTGCAGAAAGTACAATGGAAGACGAAAGTTTACTGTTGGCAAAACCTCTCAAAGAAACGTGCGCATCATTATAAATGACTGGCAACTGCTCCCCTTTTACGAAATTATCCTTGTCTACTTTGGTCATGATATTCACATCAATACTTCCGGGAGAAAGGTGACTTTCTAAAAATTTCCGAACATTTTCGGTGAAATTTTCCTTTTGATCAGCGAGGTTCTCCAGTCCCTTTTTAAGTTCAGATTTGTTGGGAAGAATATCGATGTACTGACTAAGTGCTTCCTTGCTTTTACTTAATTCCTGCTTGAAATTTTCGAATTTCATATTCACCACATCGTGAACCATATCCAGGTAAGCGGTGATTCTTTTGGCACGGTAATCTTCAATCTTATTGGAAATTCCGGTATAGCTGAAATTATTTCTTTTGTGATAAAGACAGTTCATTTTCTCGATAATCTCGTCATCGATAATTGAAATTACAGACGAAATTCCGTATTGTGCAACTCGAATCGGACTGTCGATTGTATATGCCAATCCCATTACCGGAATGTGAAAATTGTGCGCGGGTTTTTTCTTATTCATATTTTTTATTGGTCCTTTTATTAATTAGATAATTTTAAACACCCATCAAAATTAGAATTAAATTTTTAATTATGTATCGGATAGCAACTTTAATAATACGCTGATTGTATGACTTTTGTCAGCAAATAAAAAAGCACCGAACTATTCCTGCAGATTGTTAAAAAATTGTATTTTTAGACAAAATCTAATTAATGAAAATTTACGGCGTAGATACTTTTACAATTACCGATGTAATGGCGATTTTAGACAACCCTAAAAAAGCAAAACTCAACAAAGAAGCCAAACAGAAAATTCTGAAATCTCAGCAAAACGTGCAGAAAATCGTAGCTTCTGACCGAACGGTTTATGGAATCAATACAGGTTTTGGTCCGCTTTGCGATGTGAAAATTTCGGAAGAAGAAACAGCTCAACTTCAGTATAATTTAATTATTTCGCATGCAGTAGGCGTTGGAAAACCAATTGCCAAGGATTATTCGAAAGTGATGATGATTGCAAAAATTCATGCGTTGTCAAAAGGATTTTCAGGCGTTTCTCTGGAAGTGATTGAGCGATTGATTCTGATGCTTGAAAATGATATTATTCCGGTGGTGCCTGAGCAAGGTTCTGTAGGCGCTTCCGGAGATTTGGCTCCGCTGGCGCATTTGGTTTTACCGCTTTTAGGTTTGGGAAAAGTTTGGCAAAAAGATGAAATTCAAGAGACTGGAAAAGTTCTGAAAAAGCATGGTTTAAAACCGTTGCAACTCGGTCCGAAAGAAGGATTGGGTCTAATTAACGGTACCCAGTTTATTTTAGCACATGCTATTTTAGGTTTGCATCGATTTGAATATTTACTCGACCTGGCAGATTTAACGGCGGCTGTAAGTTTGGAAGCTTATCGCGGTTCGGCAAGTCCGTTTAAAAAGGAACTTCATGATATCCGTCCGTTTGACGGCAGCCG
Organism: Chryseobacterium sp. MDT2-18; assembly: GCF_030815285.1. Classification (NCBI taxonomy): domain Bacteria; kingdom Pseudomonadati; phylum Bacteroidota; class Flavobacteriia; order Flavobacteriales; family Weeksellaceae; genus Chryseobacterium; species Chryseobacterium sp. MDT2-18. Next base: position 170,860 of record NZ_JAUSWQ010000005.1, read on the forward strand.
GAAAGTGGCATCAAGGATGCGGAAATTTTTAAAAGATTCTGACAATTTAAAAAGTCATGAATTTTGTGACCGTGTTCAGGATCCTTATTCTATGCGTTGTGTTCCTCAGGTTCATGGGGCGAGCAGAAATTCTTTTGAACATTTAAAAAATTTAGCAGAAACCGAATTGAATTCGGTGACGGATAATCCGATTGTATTAAGTGCGGAAGAGTCGATTTCAGGTGGTAATTTTCACGGACAGTTATTGGCTTTACCATTGGATTACGCCACTTTAGCTGTAGCGGAACTGGGAAATATTTCTGACCGAAGAAGTTATCTTTTACTGGAAGGAAAATATGGTTTACCAAGATTATTAACGGAAAGTTCAGGATTAAATTCCGGCTTTATGATTCCACAATACACTTCTGCTGCGTTGGTTACGGAGAATAAAACCTTGTGTTTTCCGGCTTCGGCAGATTCTATTCCAACGAGTTTGGGACAGGAAGACCACGTTTCTATGGGAAGTATTTCCGGTAGAAAATTCAATCAGGTTTTGGGGAATTTAGAAAATATTCTTGCTGTAGAATTAATGTTTGGAGCGCAGGGATTAGAATTCCGGCGACCGGCAAAATGCGGAAAGTTTGTAGAAAACGCCTATTCATTAATCCGGACGAAAGTAGCCAAATTAGAAGAAGACCGACTGATCGGCGAAGATATGTTGGCAATCGCAGAGTTAATCAGAGAAAGAAAGTTTGAGGTGAATTAAGTCTGACTTCAAATAAAATGAAGTTGTTTAAAAAAAGCAATTTACCACATCATTTTAAGACAAAAATTTCAAAATAAAAAATTCCATCAAAATTAATTGATGGAATTTTTATTTATTATTGAAAAATATAACTTAAGCCCAGGCTAAGCACCTGTTCCGATTTCTTTTTTGCAATATTGGGATCAGATCCCGGTTCATTCATTAAACCTTTGTAGGTATTGCTCAATCCAAGATCATATCTTGCAGCGATTTCAAGTTGCCGCTTCAATGAATAACCCACGCCGAAACCCAAAGCAAAATTAAAACTGTTTGCCTTTCCGTTTACGCCTGGGTAAGCAGACAGTTCGTCAACAGCATAATATGGCTTACTTGGATCGGTGACTTTCTGATTCACCAAAAAATTAAATTTCGGTCCGGCCATTGCAAAAAACTCGGACTCGGCTTCAGAAAAATACGCTTTAAAATAAATAGGAACACTGATATAGTTGTTGGCATAAACTGCATCGTACCCAATTTTTCCTTTCGCATCTTTATCCTTTCCGGTTTCACCGGCTCCCAGATATTCAACCTGAGGCTGAATGTAAAACTGGTTATTACTGTCTACAGGGATCATTGCCAAAACCCCACCATAACCAGAAAATCTGGGACCTGATGGATTATGGGCATTACTTATCCTCGAATAAGTTCCTCCTGCGGTAATTCCGAATCGCGTGCTGCTGAAATCAATTTGAGCTGATAAAACGGCAGCTGCACATAGTGCTGAACTGAGTAATAATTTTTTCATATTGTGTTTTTTAAAATCTGTTTTGTACTTGCGTTCATACAAAGATATAAAAAAATGCAACCAACAAAAAAGCGTCTTGCAAAAATTACAAGACGCTTTATATTATTAAGGAAAATTATCCTAAAACTTTGGCCACCGTAGCGCCGATCTCCGCTGGAGAATCTACTACGTGAATTCCGTTTTCTCTCATAATGGCCATTTTTGCCTGAGCAGTATCATCATCACCACCAACGATTGCACCTGCATGACCCATTGTTCTACCTTTAGGAGCAGTTTGTCCCGCGATAAATCCAACAACCGGTTTTTTAGAACCACTTTCTTTGTACCATCTTGCAGCTTCAGCTTCTAAGTTACCACCGATTTCACCAATCATCACTACTGCTTCAGTTTCCGGGTCATTGATGAATAATTCCAACGCTTCTTTTGTCGTTGTTCCGATAATCGGGTCACCACCAATTCCGATTGCTGTAGAAACACCGTAACCGGCTTTTACCACCTGGTCTGCTGCTTCGTAAGTTAAAGTTCCTGATTTAGAAACGATTCCTATTTTTCCTTTTTTGAAAACGAAACCAGGCATAATTCCGATTTTAGCTTCATCAGAAGTAATAATTCCCGGGCAGTTTGGCCCAATCAATCTGCTATCTTTGTCAGCAAGGTATGCTTTCACTTTCACCATATCTGCAACCGGAATTCCTTCGGTAATACATACGATTACTTTGATTCCTGCTTCTGCTGCTTCCATAATCGCATCTGCAGCAAATGCCGGCGGCACGAAAATAATACTCACATTAGCTCCGGCTTTTTCTACCGCATCTGCAACCGTATTAAAAACCGGTTTTCCCAAATGCTCAGAACCTCCTTTTCCTGGGGTAACTCCACCTACGACATTTGTTCCGTATTCGATCATTTGCCCTGCATGGAAAGTTCCTTCATTTCCGGTAAATCCCTGTACGATTACTTTAGAATCTTTGTTTACTAATACTGACATTTTTTATTTTTTAAATTTATTATTCAATTAATGATTACAAAATTACTTAATAATATTTGAACTTGCTGGCATCTATAGCCGTTATTTCAACTTCTTAAGCTTCACTTCCTTTCTTAAATACTGCCGGAATTCTTCCGCAATGGGTCCGAAATAAGTTCCTTTTTGCAAATCCCTGTTTACACCGCATTTTGCTAAAAGAACCGTTCCGCTTTCTACACGGACACCTGAGGCCATCCCCACCTGTCCCCAAATGGTGACTTCATCTTCGATGATGCAGCATCCTGCAATGCCTGTTTGGGAAGCAATGAGGCATTTTTTTCCGATAATGGTGTCGTGTCCGATCTGGATTTGATTGTCTAAAACAGAACCTTCGCCAATCACCGTAGCATCGGTAACTCCTCTGTCGATGGTACAGCCGTTTCCTATTTCTACATTATTTTCTATAATGACATTTCCGACTGAAATTAACCGGTCAAAATTTCCGTTAAGTTTTCTGTAATAAAAGGCATCACCGCCCAAAACTGTATTGGACTGAATGATGACGTTATCACCAATTATCGTTCGGTCGCCAATCACAACATTCGGAAAGATGATACAGTCGTTTCCGACTTTCACATTATTACCAATGACTACAGAAGAATGAATTTGCGTGCGTTCTCCTACTTCCAGTTCATGCAGCGCTTCGCCGAAGTTGGTAATTTTTGTAAAATGGGTATTGATTTTATTAAAATCCCTGAACGGATCATCAGAAACGAGCAGTGCTTTTCCGGCTGGGCACTCTACTTCCTTATCGATAAGAATAATGGTTGCCGCAGAATGGAGTGCTTTATCATAATATTTCGGATGATTTACAAAAACAATTTCTCCACTTTTCACCCTATGAATTTCATTGGTTCCTAAAACCGGAAAATTTTCGTCGCCAATCATTTTAGCGCCAATAATTTCTGAGATTGATTTCAGGGTTTGTGGTTTTGTAAAAGTCATCGGTCGGTTTTATTAAAATTATTTCACTCTTTCCAAGTAAGATCCATCTTCGGTATTTACTTTAATTTTATCACCAGCTTCGATGAACAATGGCACCATTACTCTGGCTCCTGTTTCTACGATGGCATTTTTCAATGCGTTGGTTGCAGTATTTCCTTTCACTCCCGGATCTGCTTCAATTACTTCCAAATAAACTGTTGGTGGGATTTCGGCTGACAAAGGAGATTCGTCGCTGTCTTTTAAAATGATGGTTACTTCTTCGCCTGCCTTCATAAACTGAGCGTTTTCAATCATTTCTTTATCAAGATAGATCTGCGAAAAATCTTCATTATTCATAAAGTGATATCCATTATCATCTTCATACAGATATTGGAATTTTCTGGTAATTACCTTGACCTCATCGATTTTGTGACCTGCCGAAAAAGTATTGTCTAAGACTTTACCATTGGTAACCGACTTCATTTTTGTTCTTACGAAAGCTGGACCTTTACCTGGTTTCACGTGTAAAAAATCAATAATTTTGAAAATATCGTTACTGAATTCGATACACATTCCTTTTTTAATATCGTTGCTTGTTGCCATATATTATGTTATTATAATCACAGGATTACGTCCTGTTCTTTCCCTTCGGGACTTGTTGTTTTTTTATTGGTAATAGTCAGCGGATTATCTCCTGTTCTTTATTAAATGATCCCTTTGGGGATTTATGAAAACCGATATTATTCTTTACCGGTCCCATATCCTTTTACGATTCCGCGTGGTGAATTTCTGATGAACTCAAGAATTTCATCACGCTCTGCAGTAGGCAGCATTTCTTTTTCTATATAACTTGAAGCTTGAGAAACATTCATTTTCATTTGATAAACAGCGCGGTAAATTTTCTGAATTTCAAAAATTTTATCATTGGTAAACCCTCTTCTTCTAAGACCCACGGAATTAATTCCAGCGTAATTCATTGGTTCACGCGCCACTTTAACATAAGGAGGAATGTCTTTTCTCACTAAAGTTCCTCCTGAAATCATGACATGTTTGCCAATTTTACCAAATTGATGTACGGCCGAAAGTCCTCCCATAACGGTATAATCGCCCACCTCTACATGACCTGCAAGCGCAGAGCCGTTTACAATGATAACATGATCACCCAAAACGCAATCGTGGGCAATATGAACAGTAGCCATGATCAAACAATCTTCACCAATTTTGGTATAACCAAGGGCTTTTGTTCCTCTGTTGATGGTCACACATTCTCTAACGGTTGTTCTGTCGCCGATAATCACCTGCGTTTCTTCACCGTCGAATTTCAAATCCTGTGGAATTGCGGAAATTACAGTGCCCGGAAAAATCCTACAATTTTTGCCGATTCTGGCTCCATCCATGATGGTCACATTCGACCCAATCCAAGTTCCTTCGCCAATTTCCACATCACCGGCAATCGTTGTAAACGGTTCTACGGTAACGTTTTTGCCTATTTTTGCACGCTGGTCTACGGCAGCTAATTGATGTACCATTTAATCCGGTTTGTTTTTTGCCACCTGGGCCATCAGCTCTGCTTCTACCACAACGCTGTCGCCGACATATCCGTATCCTTGCATGTGCACAATTCCCCGTCTGATAGGTGAAATCAATTCTATTTTAAATACCATCGTATCTCCCGGCACTACTTTTTTCTTGAACTTTACTTTATCCATTTTAATAAAATAAGTCGAGTAATTTTCGGGATCGGGTACGCTTGCCAGAACCAAAATACCTCCGGTCTGGGCTAAAGCTTCTACTTGTAAAACGCCTGGCATCACAGGTTCTTTCGGAAAATGCCCAACGAAAAACGGTTCGTTCATCGTTACATTTTTTAAACCGACCACGTGAGAATCTGAAAGTTCTAAAATCTTGTCAATTAATAAAAACGGTGGTCTGTGCGGCATCAATTTCATAATTCCATTGATGTCGTAAACCGGTTCTTTATAAATATCGATATCGGGAACATTTTTCTTTTTCTGCAGTTTCCACTGTCTGTTTAATTTCTTTGCAAACTGTGTATTGACGAAATGTCCCGGTTTGTTTGCAATAACTTTTCCTTTGATTTTAACACCAACCAGAGCCAAATCGCCTATCACATCGAGTAATTTATGACGTGCTGCTTCGTTAGGATAATTTAAGGTAAGATTGTCTAAAATTCCATTCGGACGGATTGAAACTTCATCTTTTCCGAACGCTTTTTTCAGTCTCTCTGCTGTTTCAGGAGTAAGTTCTTTATCAACATAGACGATGGCGTTTGAAATGTCACCACCTTTAATTAAGCCGGCATCCAAAAGCATTTCCAGCTCGTGTAAAAAGCTGAAAGTTCTTGCTGATGATATTTCGGTTTTGAATTCTGAAATATCCTTTAAAGTGGCGTTTTGGGTTCCCAATACTTTGGTTCCAAAATCGACCATGGTTGTTACTTCATACGTATCGGAGGGAATAATTGTAATTTCTGAACCGGTTGCAGGATCACTGTAACTCAGCACCTCTTTTACAATCAGATATTCTCTTGCTGCAGATTGTTCGATGATCCCTGCTTTCTCGATTGCTTCCACGAAAAATTTAGAAGATCCATCTAAAATTGGTGGTTCTGCACTGTCCATTTCCAAGATGACATTATCGATATCACATCCTACCAAAGCAGCAAGCAAATGCTCGCAGGTATGTATTCTGACGCCCAATTTTTCCAGAGTTGTTCCTCTTTCAGTGGTGGTAACATAGTTGACATCTGCTTCGATATGAGGATTCCCCTCAAGATCGGTTCTTACGAAAACGAAACCTGTATTTTCTTTTGCAGGTTTCATGGTAAGGGTTACTTCCCGACCAGTATGAAGGCCGATTCCGGAGAGAGAGATCTCTTCGTTTAAGGTTTTTTGTTTATCACTCATTAGTTTTATCTTTTGAGTTGAGCTCAAGATTATTTATTCGTTTAACAATATCGGTGAAATTTCTGAAATGCACATAGTTTCTTCGGTATTCGCCTGCGTTGATGGCAGGGGAGCCGTACAGAATTTCGCCGTCTTTGGTGTTAGAATTCACACCACTTTGTGCCTGTATTTTTACTTGATTACCAATCTGAATATGTCCCACAATACCGACTTGACCGCCGATTTGATTCCAGTCGCCAATTACTGTAGAACCTGCAATTCCGGCTTGTGCGGCAATTACATTATTCTGGCCAATTTTTACATTATGAGCGATTTGGATTAAGTTATCGATTTTGGTACCTTTCCCAATAACCGTCGATCCGATAGTTCCTCTGTCAATGCTACAGTTAGAACCAATTTCTACATGATCTTCTAAAATAACATTTCCTAACTGCGGAATTTTCTGATAGCCATCTTTCGTCGGTTGAAAACCAAAACCATCTGAACCGATTACCGTATTGGAATGAATGATGCAGTTATCGCCAATCACACAATAATCGTAAACTCTTACACCACTGTATAAGACACAGTTTTTACCAATCTTTACATTTTTACCGATAAATACCTGCGGATAAATTTGGGAACCATCTCCTATTTTTACCTTTTCAGAGACGCAGGTAAAAGCGCCTACATATACATTCTCGCCTACCGAGGCAGACTCGTGAAACACCGCTCCATCTTCAATTCCAGATTTACGCCCCTGCATTTCCTGATACAGATTCATTAAAACCTGAAACGCCAGATAAGCATCTTCTACAGCAATAATAGTGGGTTGATAAGTTTTTTCGGTTAATAGTTTCTCAGAAACAATTAGAACTGAGCATTTCGATCGATCAATATGCTCTGCAAATCTTTCTTGCGCGACGAAAGAAAGATGGCCTTCTTCTCCACTTTCTATAGGCGATACGCCCGTGATGAGCGCATGCTCATCCCCTATGATTCGTCCGTTAATAAAATTTGCAATCTGCGATGCGGTAAATTCCATATCCTGCAAAGATAACAAATTCCCAAATATTGCAAATCATTTAGGTGACAAAAAACGGCTTTAAATTTCTCGGGGAAATGATAAAATATACTTGGTATTCAGTTGATTGATAAAGGAGGACAGAATTTGATTCTCAGAATGGTCAAGCTTGGTTTTTTCGCCATCTTTTTGCAGTAAATAAATCGGCTGATGCTCTGCATTATACGGCAGAAGATTTCTGGCTATCTGATCTACAAGTTCTGAACCGATATCTTGTCCAAATTTTAGATTTGTTCTGGCGATTTTATCTTCAATAAATTCTTTATCGAAAGGTTTGGAAGACATCAGTGTTTTCGGAAATTTTCTTTGAATAACACAATTACACAGATAAGACAAAACAACATCATCACTTTTTGTCCAGAATTTAATGGCTTGAATTACATCATTATCATCAAGTTCTGTAAAACGCTGAATGTCTTCTCCGGTCGCTTTTTCAAACTCATTTTTGTGTAGGAAATAAGCCAGGTTTTCTGAAGCTGGAAGTTCATTGCCCTGAGAAACCAGAAATTTTGCCCGTGCTAAAATTTTCACCAAAAGATATTCTGCCAATGCAGACGTTTTATGATAATACACCTGCCAATACATAAACATCCGTGCCGTCAGAAAATTTTCGATGGAATAAATCCCCTTTGCATCGATCACCAGTTCGTCTTCAGAAACATTCATCATCGAAATAATTCTCTGGGTGTTTACATTTCCCTCTACGACTCCTGTATAGAAGCTGTCGCGCTTTAAATAATCAAGACGGTCGACATCCAACTGGGAGGAAATCAGCTGATTAAAGAATTTTCTCTGGTATTTTCCCTGAAACATTTCTATCGCCATCGAAAGTTCACCATTGAACTCCTCATTCATTTTATTCATCAGCAACAGCGACAGTTTCTCGTGATGCCAGTCATCCATCAGCATATTTTCTAAAGCGTGCGAAAACGGACCGTGCCCAATATCATGGAGAAGAATGGCCAGCATTGCGGCTTTTTCTTCTTCTTTAGAGATTGTAACACCTTTCAATTTCAAAGTTTCCAACGCGGTAAACATCAAATGCATTGCGCCTAAAGCATGATGAAATCTGGTATGTGTTGCACCGGGAAAAATTAAATTCAATAAACCGGTCTGCGAAATCCGCCGTAATCTTTGAAAATAAGGATGCTCGATCACATCAAAAAGAATTTCGTGGGGAATATTGATAAATCCGTGTACCGGATCATTGATTATTTTAAATTTATTGGTCATAATAGAAACTTCGATCTGCAAATTTACAATTTAGTTTTAAGGTAAGTGCTTCGGTGTCGGTTATGAATTATTCACATCGAGCATTTATCAATTATGATTAAATTTAACGCAACTTTAACTTGATATTACAGAAAAGTTGGCAGTTTTTGGTTGTATTTTTGATGGCAGTTAGATAATAGAATTGCGAGTATCAATACTCCTTTCTGTAACAATAAACAAATTAAGAAATAGATGTCAAAAATTATTTGGATAGATGATGAAGTAGATTTACTAAAACCTCATATTGTATTTTTAGAAAACAAAGGCTACAAAGTTTCACCGGTGAATAACGTGAATGAAGCCTTAGAAATGATTGAAAAAGAAAATTTTCAATTGGCTTTGCTGGACGAAAATATGCCTGGGATTTCTGGGCTGGAGGCAATTCCGATGATTAAGAATATCGACTCCGCCATTAAAATCGTAATGGTTACCAAAAACGAAGAAGAACTGATTATGGAACAGGCCATTGGTTCACAGATTGCAGATTATATTTTGAAACCGGTAAATCCGAATCAGATTTTACTTTCATTAAAAAAGAATTTGCAGGAGGAAACCTTAATCGAGCAAAAAACCATACTCGAATACCAGCAGGAATTCCGAAATCTCTCGATGGAGTTGTCTTATTTGAAAACCTATCAGGAATGGGCAGAATATTATAAGAAAATCCTGAACTGGGAAATTAAATTTGATAAAGTTTTCGACAATGAGTTTTCAGATTTGCTGCAATCTCAAAAAGAGGAAGCCAATATTCAGTTCGGAAAGTTCATTGAAAAAAATTATGAACATTGGTTGAATTCATCTGATAAACCGATGATGAGCCATACGTTGTTTAAAGATAAAATAAAGCCGGAAGTAGAAAAAGATAAAGTTCTTTTATTAATGATTGATAATCTGCGCTATGATCAGTGGAAAGTCATCGAGCCGCTATTTACCAAATTTTATCAGAAAACATCTGAAGATTATTATTACAGCATTCTCCCCACGGCAACACAGTACGCGAGAAATGCTTTCTTCGCCGGATTAATGCCGTCAGAAATTGAAAAGAGATTTCCGCAATATTGGATTAATGATAATGAAGATGGCAATAAAAACGAGCACGAACGCGATTTTTTAGAAGATCAAATGAAACGCCTCGGTTTATCCGGAAAGTCTATGAAGTATTTGAAAATATTAAATGCAGATTTTGAACGCAAAATTTTAGAAGATTTCAACCAGCATAAAAACAACGATTTGTTGGTCATTGTCTATAATTTCATCGATATATTATCTCATGCAAAAACAGACAACGTCATTGTCAATCAACTGATCAGAGATGACAAGACCTTCCGGTCACTGACGTATAACTGGTTTGAAAACTCTTCATTATTAAAGATTATTAAACAGGCCGCAGAAAATGGTTTCAAACTCGTCATCACGACTGACCACGGAACTATTTATGTGAAGAAACCCAGTAAAGTGGTTGGCGACAGAGAAACTTCAACAAATATCCGGTATAAAACGGGCAGAAGTTTAACCTACGAAAACAATGATGTATGGGCAATTTCCAATCCCGAGAAATTATTTTTACCGAAAGGAAATTTAAGTTCCAAATACATCTTTGCAAAGAATAATACTTTTTTGGCTTATCCGAAAAATTATAATCATTTTGTAAACTATTACAAAGAAACCTATCAACATGGCGGGATTTCTTTGGAGGAATGCATTATTCCGATCAGCATATTAGAACCCAAATAGTTTTTTTCATAGTTTATTTGATTTTGGGCTCTAGGGCGGAGAGAATCTTAGATTCTTTCCGCTTTTTTATTGACCACCATTTTCACGCGCAAAAATCTTTTTAAAAAATGATCTAAAATTTCCATTATTTTTTAAACAAATTCATCTGAGACAAATCATGATAGGCAAACCCTTTGATTCCTTTTTCAATTAATTTATTTTCAGTTTCCTGCAAACTGGTATAATCCGGAAAATCATCAATCTCGAATACCCAGCGGTAATTATTTTTTAAAATTTTTCTGATGGCTTCTGTTTTGTCCATCTTTTTTTCTAAACTCAAATGGTCGTAGGCCATAATATAGGTTGTGATATTATTTCTGCTCAAGTTTTTTGCCACCTCAATTGGTAAATGCATCGGAACACTTGTGCTCAGATCCATGCCGTTATCGGCACACCATTTTTTCGCCTGGGTGTATAACTTGATTTGCCTTTTCGAATAAACCTTTATATTTTCATGGTAATCATCAAAAGTATGTGGCTCAATATCCAGATGGATTCCGGCAAATCCTAGATCTCTACCTTCGATCATTACTTTTTCTAAGTGGGTAAATCCATCATCTTCTTCCAGATAAGAATTTTCTCCGATTAGAAAATCGACTTTAATTCCATTTTGTGAAGCAAGAATTTTAAAAGAACGCAGTTTTGCCAAATCCATTGTCGGATTCACAGAAAGAAAAAGAGTTTTGATATTCCATTCCTTCAGTAAAGCCATTAAATAAGCATTGCTTTTCTGATTAAAAAAAGAAGTCCATAAATAACTATCGCCTCCCTGCCTTTTTTCTAGCTGGGTGTGCAACAAATCTTCACCGCTTTTCGTAGATCGAAAATGTTCTGAAAGAGTTCCCAAATTAAACAAGAGCATCAAAATCAAGCCTTTTACCATAATGATTCTGTAACAAACAGGCTTCAAAGGTATATAAATATAAAGTAAAAACACTTGGATAAACCCGTGATAAAGCAATCATTTTTTTTTGGAATCTCTGTATTTTCTTTTGATTAACTCATTTTCATTACTAGTTACAAATCGTAATTTGTATTTTTGGGCATTAAACAATTTTATGAAAATCATCTCTTATAATGTCAATGGAATTCGGGCGGCTTTTACCAAAGATTTTTTAGGCTGGCTGAATGTGGCCGATCCTGATGTCATCTGCATCCAGGAAAGCAAAGCAGGCAACGACCAAATCGATATCGAAAGTTTAGAAAAAAACGGTTATTTCAGTTACTGGCATTCTGCCCAGAAAAAAGGCTATTCCGGCGTTGGAATCGCTTCAAAAATCAAACCCAAGCACATTGAATATGGCTGCGGTATTGAAGACTATGATTCTGAAGGCAGAATTATGCGCGCAGATTTCGAAGGTTTTTCGGTGATTTCTGTATATGTCCCGTCTGCATCCAATATCGAAAGACTCGATTTTAAAATGAAGTTCTGTTGCGATTTCCTGACTTATATTAAAGAATTAAAAAAAACAATCCCTAACTTGGTTATATGCGGAGATTTCAATATCTGTCATCACGCTATTGACATTCACAATCCTGAAGGTTTAAAGAACACTTCCGGATTCCTGCCGATGGAAAGAGAATGGATGACTCTGTTCATCGAAGAATGCGAGCTAATCGACAGCTTCAGGTTTTTCAATGATCAACCCGATAATTATTCCTGGTGGAGTTACCGACAAAATTCCAGAGCAAGAAATAAAGGGTGGAGATTAGATTATAATTTCGTGTCTTACTCGCTGAAGCAGCAGCTTTCGCGTGCTGCGATTTTGAAAGAAGCCGTTCATTCTGATCATTGTCCGGTCCTGGTAGAATTGTCGTTGAATTAATCTACATTCTTTTTATCGAATGAACTGAGCGGGGTTTTTGTAAATGCTCCAGGCCAAAAAAAATCATCCTGTTTTATATTTGATACCTGGAGATTAAAAAAATTCGTAAATCGTTTTTAAAATTTTCTGATCTATTACAGTAAAAGCCACTTTCCTTCTCGCCATCGCCAACTCCGCAACTTCATACGCTTTTTCCAATTTGAATTTTTCATCGCCTTTCATTCCGCCCCAGGAAAAACTCTCGATCAGGTTTGGCGGAAAGCCGCTTTTGAAAATATTGGCAGCAACTCCTACCACTGTTCCGGTATTAAACTGTGTATTGATCGCCGATTTCGAATGATCACCCATAATCAAACCTACAAATTGCAATCCGGTATTCACAAATTTTTTCGCTTTGTAATTCCACAGCTTTACCATAGCGTAATTATTTTTAAGATTCGACGAATTGGTATCTGCACCGAGATTGCACCATTCGCCAATGACCGAATTACCAATGAACCCGTCATGACCTTTATTGGTATATCCAAAAATGACGACATTATTCACTTCACCACCGACTTTGCAATGCGGACCAACCGTTGTCGCACCGTAAATTTTTGCGCCTAAATTAAATTTCGATTCTTCACACAATGCGATTGGGCCACGAAGATTGCAACCTTCCATCACTTCTGCATTTTTACCGATGTAGATTTTTCCGGTTTTGGTATTTAAGGTTGAGAACTCAACTTCTGCTCCTTCTTCGATGAACAAATCTTTTTTGTCACCTAAGAAACCATTGGTTTCAGAAAGAGGTGCCGAAACTCGCCCTTTTGTAAGAAGTTCAAAATCAAAATCGATTGCTTTTTCATTAAATGAAAACAAATCGGTTGGTTGATTAAAAAACAAAACTTCTTCCTCAATATCAGTCATTTTATTAATGTGACTTAAGGAAAAATTATCCATATTAATTCTGACTGCGAGTAATTCATCTTTGTAAACCAACGCTTCTCCCAATTGCAAGTCTTTAATTTGGTTTAAAAGATTTTCGCTGGGCAGAAAATTAGGAACAATGAAAAGGCTTTCTTTCAGGTCGTATTTTTTAAACTTTTCCTGCAAATAATCTTCTGTGAGATAAGAAACATCTGCGGAACCCAACAGCTTTTGCCATCTTTCCGAAAAAGTCAAAATCCCGCAACGCATTTCTGCGACAGGCCTGGTAAAAGTAAGCGGTAAAAAATCTTCCCAAAACTGGGCGTCTGAAAATACGAGTTGCATATCGGCTTAAGTTTAAAGTTCTATTTTTATTACAAACTTTATCAAAAATTAATAGTTTGACAAAGTGAATCAAATTTACACTAAAAAAAGTCTTTCAAAAAACTTGAAAGACTTTAATTATCATTAAAATTCGAAAATTACTTCGCGAATTTTTTGTACTTGTTCATGAATTTGTCAACTCTACCTGCGGTATCAACTAATTTCACTTTTCCGGTATAGAAAGGGTGAGAAGTTGAAGAGATTTCCATTTTGATCAATGGGTAAGTTGAACCTTCATATTCAATTGTATCTTTTGTATCTGCAGTAGATTTGCAAAGAAACATCTCGTCGTTACTCATATCTTTGAAAACAACAAGTCTATAATTTTCTGGGTGGATTCCGTTTTTCATAACTTATTTTATTATTAATAATTAAAGCTTTGCTTTCGAAATAGTAATGGTATTTCTCTGCTAAATTTTAGACCGCAAAAGTACAAATAATTTTCTTATCTCCAAATAGTATATCAACTTAATTAATAATTTTTATGTTCAACAATTTTAATTAAATTTGAAACCTACATCTATTCCTACATAAATGAACAAATTTAAACTTATTCTTGCTTTTTCTTTTTGGATTTTTTTAACGGCAATAAGCTGTAACAGAGACGATATCAACTTTGAATCCCCCACTCAGCTGCTTCGTTTTTCGCAAGACACCCTTTTCCTGGATACTGTTTATAATCAGGTCCGGTCGGAAACTTACGCTGTGAAAATTTATAACAACGAAGACAAAGACGTTATGATTCCGAAAATCTCTCTTGAAAAAGGAGCCGGCTCTTTATACCGAATCAATGTTGATGGCAAAGCGGGGACAGATTTCAGTAATATTCCTTTGCGGAAAAAAGACAGTCTGTATATTTTTGTAGAAATTGCACCGATTGCCAACGCACCGGAAGCGATTGCCGAGGATCGTATTAATTTTCAAACGCCGGCCGGAAATCAACATGTGACTTTGTTTTCAGTCGTTCAGGATGCTGAATTTTATATTGAAAGTAAAACCAATCCAAATATTTTAAATTCAAATACATTGTGGACCGGCAATAAGGCGAAAATCATTTTCGGAGATTTGACTTTGGCGGAAGGAAAAACTTTAAATATTGAAAAAGGAACTAAAATTTATTTTCACAAAAACAGTGGACTGAAGATTTCTAAAAATGCCAAACTGAATATTAATGGTGATTTAGGAGAAGAAATCATTTTCCGTGGCGACCGAAATGACACGCGCTATGACACGATTCCTAAAAACTGGCAGGGAATTTCAATGGAGGCCAACTCTATTTTAAATATGAATTATGCGAAAGTTTTCGGCGGAACCGTTGGTTTAGAAATGAATCAAACAACTGCAACGATTGATAATTCTATTTTCCATACGCATCAGGAATTTGGAATTATGGCGATCAACTCGATTGTTACTGCGAAAAACCTGGTGATGAATAATTGTGGAAATGCCGACTTTGCCATTTTTAAAGGCGGAACTTATAATATCATCCATTCTACTTTGGCGAATTATTGGAGCCTAAATTCAGCACTTCCGGGACTTGGATTGTACGCCACCAATGAGTACGATAACGGAACGTCCATTGAACAGGGAGCTTTAACTTTAAATGTTAAAAACTCGATTATTTATACCGATAATGACAACGCAGTTCTTTTTAAACCAACAGCCGGACAGACTTTTAATTACAGTTTCCAGACTTCATTACTGAAATACGGAAGTTCCGCAAATTATACTTTGGATGCAGGTTCGATGAAGAATCAAGATCCGAAATTCCAGAATTATTTTACCCAAAAAATGAATCTGAGATTAAAAGCTGATTCTCCGGCAAAAGGAAAAGGAAATACGGCGGCAGCTGCGACAGCGCCTTTGGATATTGTGAAAATTTCCCGATTGGTCAATCCAAGTATGGGCGCTTATCAATAATTCAGTTCTGCCCAAATAAAAGAAATATGGAAATAATTAAACTCCAGGAAGAAGTCGATCAATGGATAAAAACCATCGGCGTCCGGTATTTTAACGAACTTACGAATATGGCGATGCTTACTGAGGAAGTGGGTGAAGTTGCGCGAATTATTGCCAGAAGATATGGTGAACAAAGTGAAAAAGAATCTGATAAAGTGAAAGATCTCGGTGAAGAATTAGCGGATGTTTTATTTGTCACTTTATGCCTGGCGAATCAAACCGGAACTAACCTGCAGGAAGCATTTGACCGAAAAATGAAAGTTAAAACAGACCGCGACAAAGACCGTCATCAGAAAAACGAAAAACTGAAATAAGAATCAAAAAATTCAGAATTTAATCAGACAAAAGTATCAATATGAGGCTGGAAAAATCAACCTTAAAAGACAATGAAACGATTAAAATAAGCGGTTCGAAAAGTATTTCGAATCGTCTTTTAATTTTAAGCTATCTTTTTAAAAACCTGAAAATTGAAAACCTTTCTAATTCTCAGGACACTCAACTTTTACACAGAGCTCTGGAAAGCAATGCAGACCTCGTCGACATTCATCATGCCGGAACGGCGATGCGGTTCCTCACCTCCTACTTTGCAATTCAGGAAGGAAAGACGACCGTTTTGACGGGATCTGAGCGGATGAAAGAGAGACCGATTCAATTCCTGGTCGATGCTTTACGGGATTTGGGAGCCGATATTTCTTATCTAGAAAAAGAAGGTTTTCCTCCATTAAAGATTAACGGAAAAAAACTGGAAAAAAGTTCGGTAGCAATTCCTGCGAATATTTCAAGTCAGTTTATTTCTTCCTTAATGTTGATCGGATCGAAATTAGAAAACGGCCTGGAAATTAATCTGGTTGGAAAAATTACATCGCGGCCTTATCTGGAAATGACTTTAAAAATCCTTCGAAACATTGGGATTTTAACGCAATGGGAAGGCCAGGTGATTCAGATTTTCCCAAATATTCACAGCGATAAAAGTTCGCAGATTATCAAATGTATTTGTGAAAGCGACTGGAGTTCTGCTTCCTACTTTTATTCTTTGGCAGCTATCGGCAGAAAGTCCATTAACCTTAAAAGTTTCCGGCCACACTCGCTTCAGGGCGATTCTGTAATCAAGGAAATTTACTGGAAGTTTTTCGGAGTCAACACGATTTCTCAAGGTTCGGAAAGTAAGATTTCACTAATGCCGGAAAGTTCATTTGTTTTTCCGGAATACATTTCTCTGGACATGAATGACTGCCCGGACATTGCGCAAACGCTTTGTGTCACGGCAACGGCATTACAAATCCCTTTTGAAATCACAGGATTATCAACTTTAAAAGTAAAAGAAACCGACCGTCTGGTCGCTTTAAAAAATGAACTTTTCAAAATCGGTTGTATTTCTGAAATCACCGACGATTCCATTTACTCGGTAAAATTCTTTGAGGCGAATGAAAATATTTCGATTGAAACCTATAACGATCACCGGATGGCCATGAGTTTTGCACCGTTTTGCCTCATCACGCCGCTAACAATTGAAAATGAACAAGTGGTCGAAAAATCCTATCCACAGTTTTGGGATGATTTCGCCCAGGTTCTTGATCAACATTAAATTACAAAAATGACAATACTTATCACCGGAACTTCTGCCGGAATTGGTTTTACCCTGGCTAACTATCTCGGCAAGAAAGGACATACCGTTTACGGATTAAGCAGAAAAAGTGCGGACTCTACCTATTTTAAAACAATTGCGACCGACGTTACAGACAATACTCAGGTTCAGAATGCAATTGCCGAAATATTAAAAACAGAATCCAGAATCGATATTCTCATCAATAATGCAGGAATGGGAATGGTGGGCGCAGTTGAAGATTCTTCACAGGAGGAAATCCTGAAATTATTTAACTTAAATTTAGTTGGTTCCGTACAGATGATGACCGCTGTGCTGCCGACAATGCGGGCGCAAAAATTGGGAAAAATCATTAATATTTCCAGTATCGGCAGTGAAATGGGATTGCCGTTCCGTGGATTTTATTCGGCTTCAAAATCGGCTTTAGATAAAGTGACAGAAGCAATCCGCTACGAAGTTTCTCCCTGGAATATTCAGGTTTGTGTTTTGCATTTAGGAGACATTAAAACAAATATTGCTGAAAACAGAGTAAAAACCAAAGTTTCTGAACCGTATCAATCTACTTTTAATAAAGTATATTCTCTAATGAATTCTCACGTAGACGATGGAACAGAGCCACTTGAAGTCGCAGCGTATATTGAAAAACTTTTAAATAAAAAATCATGGAAAGCCCATTTTTATTTTGGGAAATTCGGACAGAAGATTGGGATTCCGCTAAAATGGATTCTGCCGCAGAACTTTTATGAGAATTTAATGAGGAAATACAACAAAATGGATTAATTTGTATTAAAATCAAAGTGTCCTGGCTAAAAGATTCTGAGCCGATTTCCCGGTAAAGAACATAAAAGAGTTTACTGATAAAAATAAGCCCAAACCTAATAATAAGGAACAGGATTTAATAAAATCCCGAAATTTCCTGAATCAATAATTCAGTCTAAAAAACCCACGTTTCAATTTTTTTGAACGTGGGTTTTTTGCGTTATTTATCTTTAATTAAAAAAGTTCGCGAGCAATTTTTTTAATATTATCGCTTTTCCCCATCGAGTAAAAATGCAAGACCGGAACACCGAAATCCAATAATTCACGACATTGATTGATCGTCCATTCGATTCCGATTTGCTTTACAGTGGCATTATCCTTTGCATTTTCTACGGCGGAAATCAAATCTTCCGGCAAATCAATTTTAAAAACCTGTGGCAAAAGTTGCAGCTGTTTCTTCGTTGCAATGGGCTTAATTCCCGGAATAATCGGAACATTAATGCCGATTTCCCGGGCACTTTTTACAAAATCAATAAATTTTTTATTATCGAAAAACATCTGGGAAACGACATAATCCGCACCGGCATCTACTTTTTGTTTCAGCCATTTTAAATCGTAATTCATCGAGGGTGCTTCGATATGTTTTTCGGGATACCCCGCAACGCCAATACAGAATTTGTTGTTTCCGTCACAGATTTTTTCATCATGAAGATATTTCCCGCGTCCCAAATCGTTCATTTGTCGAACCAAATCCACTGCATTTTTATGACCGCCTTCGGTTGGTTCGAAATACTGTTGTCCTTTCATCGCATCGCCTCTTAAAGCCATAATATTTTCGATTCCCAGATACATACAGTCGACCAAAAGATACTCTGTTTCCTCTTTAGTAAAGCCGCCGCACAAAACGTGCGGAACGGTATCTACATTATATTTATGCTGAATTGCCGCGCAGATCCCCAAAGTTCCCGGCCGCATTCTGGTAATTTTCCGCTCCATCAAACCGTTGCCTTTATCGAGATAAATATACTCTTCCCGCGAAGTTGTGACGTCGATGAATGGAGGTTTGAATTCCATTAAAGGATCGATGTTTTTATAGAGATCTTCGATACCTGTTCCTTTGGTGGGCGGCACAATTTCGATGGAAAACAAGGTTTTACCTTTGGCGTTATTGATATGTTCTGTAATTTTCATTTTGTCATTGTTAGGGAAGCCAAGCAATATTTGCTCATAGTTGTTTTTGTGTTATTTATGACCGACGTTTACGCTGGCAAAAAAGGATGCAAATCCCATCGGTTCCAGAGCGCTGTTAGAGCTTGAAGCTCTAACAGCGCTTTACGCATATCCCGATTATTCCGCAAGATTCGGACTCAACCATTTTCTTGCGAATTCCAAATCGATTCTTTTTCTTTCAGCATAATTTTTCAACTGGTCCTCTTTAATTTTTCCAACGCCGAAATATTTAGCTTCCGGATTGGCGAAATAATAACCCGAAACTGCGGCTGTTGGAAACATGGCTAAACTTTCAGTCAATTCCAATCCGATATTTTCTTTTACTTCTAATAAATTCCAGATCGTGGTTTTTTCCAAATGATCGGGACAGGCCGGATAACCGGGAGCCGGGCGGATTCCTGAATATTTCTCTGCGATTAAGTCCTCATTTTCTAAATTTTCACTTTCTGCGTATCCCCAAAATTCTGTCCGCACTTTATGATGCAGAAATTCGGCAAACGCTTCTGCCAAACGATCGGCTAATGCTTTAACAATAATTGCATTGTAATCATCACCATCATCGTAATATTTCTGCGCCAATTCTTCTGTTCCAAATCCTGTCGTCACCGCAAAAGCGCCCACATAATCTTTTTTACCGGAAGATTCCGGCGCGATAAAATCACTTAAAGCCAAATATTTTTTCCCTGCAGATTTCTTCAGTTGCTGTCTTAAAGTTCGGAATTGTGAGATTTCATTTCCATCTTTATCATAAAGCAAAATATCATCCTCTTCGTTTGAATTTGCCGGGAAAATTCCAAAAATCCCTTTCGCGGTAAATAATTTTTCATCCAAAATTTTATTTAATAAAACTTTGGCTTCTTTATACAATTCGGTTGCTTGTTCACCCACAAACTCATCAGTTAAAATCTGAGGAAATTTCCCGTGGAGTTCCCAACTTCTGAAAAAAGGAGTCCAATCCATAAAATCTAATAATTCTCTTAAATCTTGATTTTCTATAATATAGATTCCTAAAGTTTTAGGTTTTACGGGTTCTTCGTTTTTCCAGTCGATCGTGAACTTTTGTTTTCTGGCGTCTTCGATAGAAACATATTCTTTTTCAATTTGCCGGTTCAAAAATTTCTCTCGGAAATCTTCATAATCAACTTTTAAATCTGCTTTATACTGTTCATTATTATGATCCAAAAGCTGCGAAACTACGCCAACTGCCCTGGAAGCATCATTGACATGAACAACTGTGTTTCCATATTTGGGGAAGATTTTCACGGCAGTATGCGCTTTTGAAGTGGTGGCACCACCTATTAACAATGGAAAATTCAGATTTTTTCTTTGCAGTTCTTCCGCGACGTGAACCATTTCGTCTAAACTCGGTGTAATCAATCCGCTCAAACCGATCACATCAACATTGTGGTCAATCGCTGCCTGAATAATTTTCTCCGCCGGAACCATGACACCCAAATCGATGATTTCATAATTGTTGCAGCCTAAAACTACGCTCACAATATTTTTTCCAATATCGTGGACATCGCCTTTTACAGTCGCCATCAAAATTTTGCCATTGGGTTTTTGCTTTTCATCTTTTTCCGCTTCAATAAAAGGCTGCAAATAAGCAACGGCTTTTTTCATTACCCGCGCGGATTTTACGACTTGCGGCAAAAACATTTTTCCGCTTCCGAAAAGATCGCCGACAACACCCATTCCGGTCATAAGATTAATTTCAATAACATCTAAAGGTCTTTTAGAAATAATTCTTGCTTCTTCAACATCTTCAATAATGAATCGATCAATTCCTTTTACCAAAGCGTGGGTGATTCTATTTTGTAATGGTTCTTTCCGCCATTCTAATTCTTCTACAAATTCTTTTTTAGTAGATTTTACCCGCTCGGAATAATCTAAAAGTCGCTCGGTTGCGTCGTCTCTTCTGTCGAGCATCACATCTTCTACCAACTCCAGCAACTCTTTCGGAATTTCGTCATACACTTCTAACATCGATGGATTCACAATTCCAATATTCATTCCGGCTCTGATTGCATGATAAAGAAAAACGGAATGCATCGCTTCCCGTACATTATCATTTCCACGGAAAGAAAACGAAACATTGGAAACGCCTCCACTCACCGAAACATTTGCCAAATTTCCTCGAACCCATTTTGTGGCCTCAATGAAATCCAAAGCGTTTCTGCGGTGTTCTTCCATTCCCGTTGCGACGGGGAAAATATTGAGATCGAAAATAATATCCTCGGATGGAAACCCCACTTGGTTCACTAGAATATCGTAGGATCGTTTGCAAATTTCTATTCTTCGGTCGTAATTATCGGCTTGTCCATTTTCGTCGAAAGCCATTACAATTACTGCAGCGCCGTATCTTTTTATCGTCTTTGCATGGCTGATAAATTCCTTTTCTCCTTCTTTTAAACTGATGGAATTCACCACACATTTTCCCTGAACGACCTGTAATCCGGCTTCCAGAATTTCCCATTTTGAGGAATCGATCATCATCGGAATCCGGGAAATATCCGGTTCGGAAGCAATTAAATTCAGGAATTTCACCATTGCCATTTTTCCGTCGAGCAATCCATCATCAAAATTAACATCGAGGATTTGTGCGCCGCCATCCACCTGATCGCGGGCAATATTAAGTGCTTCTGAATAGTTTCCTTCTTTAATGAGTCGAAGAAATTTCTTAGAACCAGCGACATTGGTTCGTTCTCCAACATTAATAAAATTGGATTCCGGCGTTATAATTAAAGGTTCGAGACCTGAGAGTTTTAGATATTTCATAATATTTTAATGTAACAATATAAAAGTGTAGCAATGTAACGATGAAGACCATGATTGGTAAATTGTTACATCACTAAACTGGTACATTTTTTAAACGCGGTACGTAATCCTTCACCAAATCAGCGATGGCTTTGATATGTGGCGGTGTTGTTCCGCAGCAACCGCCAATAATATTGATGAGACCTTTTTCGGCATATTCGCGAATCTGTTCTGCCATAAATTCCGGGCTTTCATCGTATTGACCGAAAGCATTGGGTAATCCTGCATTGGGATAAGCAGAAATATAGAAGTCGGAATTTTTGGATAAAGTTTCCAAATAAGGCGTTAATTGTTTTGCTCCCAAAGCGCAGTTTAATCCAACACTCAATAAATTTAAATGTGAAACAGAAATTAAAAATGCTTCTGCGGTCTGTCCGCTCAAAGTTCGTCCCGAAGCGTCAGTAATCGTTCCCGAAACCATGATTGGAATTTTAATATTTCTTTCTTCCTGAATTTCATCAATCGCAAAAAGCGCTGCTTTCGCATTTAAAGTATCGAAAATTGTTTCGACCAAAAGAATATCTGAACCTCCGTCTAGAAGTGCTTCTGCCTGTAATTTGTACGCCAGTCGCAATTCATCAAAAGTAACCGCCCGAAAACCCGGATCATTCACATCCGGACTTAAACTCGCTGTTTTATTGGTCGGACCCATGGACCCTGCCACAAATCTAGGTTTATCAGGATTTTTTAAAGTAAACTCATCGCAAATTTTGCGCGCAATTTTTGCCGATTCATAATTGAGTTCGTAAACCAATTCTTCCATGTGGTAATCAGCCATAGCGATGGTAGTTCCCGAAAAAGTATTCGTTTCAATAATATCAGCATCGGCTTCTAAATACTTTCTGTGAACTTCTTCGATGGCGTGAGGTTGCGTAAGTGAAAGTAAATCGTTGTTTCCTTTTAGAGAATATTCCCAATCTTTGAATCGTTCACCTCGGTAATCTTCTTCTGAAAATTTATAGCGTTGAAGCATCGTTCCCATCGCCCCATCGAGGACGAGGATTCTTTCATTTAAGACTTTATAAAGTGCTGCTGTATTTTTCATTTTTTTCCAATAAAATTAAAATGACGGTTATTTATTTTCAGATAATCTCAGAATATCTCCGAACACACCTCTGGCAGTTACTTTTGCTCCGGCTCCGGCACCCATAATTACGATCGGATTTTCACCATAACTTTCGGTATAAATTTCAAAAATAGAATCTGAATCTTTTAACTGTCCGAGGGCAGAATTGGAAGGAACTGAAATTAACTGAACATCGAGTTCTCCTTTTTCTTGTTGCAAATCACCATGTAAATCTCCTACCAAACGCAGAACGTGATTTTCTTTTTGATTCTTTTTCAATTCTTCAAAATGCGCATCTAAAAGGTTTAATCCATTCAGAAATTCAGATTGTTCAATCTTTGACAGATGTTCAGGAATTAGACTTTCAACATTGATATCGCTAAATTCATTGCTTAAATCAAGTTCTCTGGCCAGGATTAATAGTTTTCTGGCAACGTCATTTCCTGATAAATCTTCGCGCGGATCCGGCTCTGTGAATCCTTGATCAATCGCTTCTTTCAAAACCGTCGAAAACTTCTCATCACGAACTGAAAAATTATTAAAAATATAACTGAGAGAACCGGAGAAAACGCCTTTTATCCCGGTAATATTTTCTCCCGACAAATGCAGTAATTTAATGGTATCAATTAAAGGTAAACCTGCTCCAACATTGGTTTCATATAAATATTTTTTATTTCTCTTATTTAAAACACGTCGGAAATCCCGGTATTCAGAAATAGATAAAGTGTTGAAAATCTTGTTGGATGAAACCAGATCGAAGCCGTTTTCTGCCAGAAGCGTATAGTTTTTCACAAAATCGACACTTGCGGTATTATCGACTACGATTAGATTTTCGAGTTGATTAACCTGTGAAAACTGTATTAAGGAATCCATGTTCGATTCATGTTCCGCGACTAAAACGTCCTGTTCCCAGTTTTCATTAAACCCTTTTTTATTAAATGCGATTTTTCTGGAATTTGCCACTGCAATAATTTTTAAATCAAGATTTTTACGATTCCTGATTTCTTTTGAATTTTGCAGAACCTGCTCAATCAGCGTCGATCCCACTTTCCCATGTCCGATCACCGCTAAATGGACCGTTTTAGGTTTTGAATTGATTTCGGCTTCGATGATGTTTTTCGCTTTCTCGTCCTGCAAAGAAGTGACCACGATATTGATCCTGTTTTCGGCCGCAATCTGATTCAGAATCAAAGGAAAAATATTATTCCTCGCCAGTTCCGACATGATCTTATTAAAATCTTGGGCAACAAATCCTAAAACAGAAACATTATTAATGCTGAAAATCTGACTTACTTTTCCTGATTTTCTTTCTTTTTCAAATTCATCGATCAAACAGTTCACTGCTTTTTCGGAATCACTTTCGTTCACCAAAACTGAAATGCCGTTTTCTATTGCCTGTTGGGAAATAACGCCCACGCTGATTCTTGCGTAAGTCAGTGCTTTGAAGATTCTGCCGTCGATACCGACTTCGCCTAAGAAATCTTTTCCTTCGAATTTGATGATGGATCTGTTTTTTAAAATCTTTATTGCGGTTTTATTTTTCATGAATGATGGTATTTAAAATTTGATTAAGTTGGTCGTATTCCATTAAAAAAGCGTCGTGCCCGTGAATGGATTTTATTTCGTGGTAGAAAGTATTTGATTTTGATTCGAGTAAAAACTGATAACATTTTTGCATATCAAAAGCGGGGAAAAACAAATCGGAATCGACAGCGATGAGATGAATATTGGCTTTGATTTTTTTGAGTTTCTTTTGATCTGTATTAATGGTCATCAACAGATGATTCATCAACCGATAGGCATTCAAACTAAATCTCTCGTTTAATTTTTCACCGTGGAAACTGAGCCAGTCGTGGGATTTCAGAATCTGCTTTTCTGGATGAATTTCATTTTTAAATCTTTCATTTAAAGATGCCGGCGTTCGGTAACACAACATGGCGTGAATTCTGGCTTTTTGCAAAGGCTGGTCATTTTGATTCAATAAGAATTGCTGAACCAAGCACTGCGCATGCAACCAATCGGAGGTTTTATAATCACAGGCTACCGGAATGAAACTTTCTGCCAAGTCGGGTTTTAATGCCAACATTTCCCAGCCAATCGCTCCGCCTAAGGATCCGCCAATCAAAGTATGAAGTCTGGAAATATTTAAAAATGATAAACCTTTAAGGAAAATAGCCGCAATATCTTTTGGTGCAAAATCCTGTTCATTTTCAATTAAATTTCCATCGAAACCATTGCCGGGAATATTAAAACAGATGACAGAAAAAGTATTGGTATCAATAATTTTATGCTCTCCGATTAAAGAATTCCACCAGCCGTTTTCTCCGGCAACATTCGAATTTCCGGTTAAGGCATGATTGACCAAAATAATTGGAGCAGCGTGTAAATCTTTACCATAAAGTTGATACGATAAATCAATATCAAGGATTTTTCCTGATACTAAATGATGATTTTTGAGTTTGAGATGTTGTAGCGAATTTTTCAATTTTTCTTAAAATTAAAATTGAAAATGCTACCTGAGAAAGGTAAAAATAGTTTCTGTTATCTCTTCCCAAATCGGGATAGAATGTAGCACCTTCTCCGTTTCCGAAGGGTTGCCAAGGTTTCATTGAGTCTAATCTCTCCACCTTTCTTAATAACATTTTCAAATATGTAAATGAACTTATTTCGGTGCAAAGGAAAGCATTAAAATATAATCTCACAAATTTTAGGAATCTATTTTATTCCTTAATTTCGCACCAGAAATTATTTTAGAAAGATGACGGAGAAAGAAAGAATGCTCGATGAGAACTGGAAAACGTGGGGACCGTACGTAAGCAACAGACAATGGGGAACGGTTCGGGAAGATTACAGCAATGATGGAAATGCCTGGGGATATACAACTTACAACCAGGCCATCAGCAGAGCCTATCGCTGGAGTGAGGACGGAATCGCAGGAATCTGTGACTCTAAACAAAGATTATGTTTTGCTTTTTCATTTTGGAACCGCAAAGACAAAATGATCAAAGAACGTTTCTTTGGATTGAGTAATCATGAAGGAAATCATGGCGAGGATTTAAAAGAACTCTACTATTATCTGGATAATACACCGACCCATTCTTACATGAAAATGGTGTATAAATATCCGGTCAGTGAATTTCCTTATGACTATTTAATTGCAGAAAACGCAAGGAGATCGAAGCACGATCCGGAATTTGAGTTGATCGACACCGGGATATTTAATGACAATAATTACTTTGATCTTTTCATTGAATATGCTAAAATAAATCATGATGATTATCTAATCCGTGTCACGGCAGTAAACCGGAGCCGTCACAAAGCGCCGCTTGTTATTTTACCAACAATCTGGTTTAGAAACAACTGGAACTGGGGCTTCGGAGATTATCAACCTCAACTAAAATCTTCGGCAACCGGCGACATTGAAATTCATCATGAGTCTTTACCCGTCATCAAATTATATTCCCGGGATCAAAATACAGAAGCTCTTTTTTGCAATAACGAAAGTAATCCGGCTACAATTCATGGCGCGAGCAGTGAACCAAAATACTATAAAGACGGCATCAATAATTTTATAATTCATGACGACCGAAATGCTGTAAATCCTGACCAAACCGGAACTAAAGCCTGTTTCGCAATCGATACAGAAATTGAAGCCGGCGAAAGCAAAACTTTCGATTTCCGGTTGAGTCCGCATGATATGAAAAATGCTTTCTTTGACTTCGACGACGTTTTTAGTTTAAGAAAAAAAGAAGCCGACGAATACTACCAAGGAATCCAAAAAGAAATTACCGATGAAGAAGAAAAAATGATTCAAAGACAGGCATTTGCAGGACTATTATGGAACAAACAGTTCTACCATTATAATGTCTCTAAATGGCTGAAAGGAGAGCCGAAACTGAATGCCCCAAGAAATTTCCATCATCATGTGAGAAATAAAGAATGGGAACACATGCAGAATAAGGACATTATTTCGATGCCCGACAAATGGGAATATCCGTGGTTTGCGACGTGGGATTTGGCGTTTCACTGTGTCCCTTTTGCTATTCTGGATTCAGGTTTTGCGAAACAACAATTAAGGTTACTCACGAAAGAATGGTACATTCATCCGAACGGACAGTTGCCGGCTTATGAGTGGGATTTCAGCGACGTCAATCCGCCTGTTCATGCGTGGTCCACTTTCCGGGTTTTTAAAATTGACCAGATGATCAACGGAAAACCCGATGTCCCTTTTCTGGAAAGTGTTTTTCAAAAATTATTATTGAATTTTACCTGGTGGGTGAACCGAAAAGATAAAAAAGGAAACAATGTCTTTGGTGGCGGATTTTTAGGCTTGGATAATATCGGTGCTTTTGACCGTAATATGGAATTCAAAAACGGCGACCATTTAGAGCAGGCCGACGGCACGAGTTGGATGGCGATGTTTGCTCTGAACATGATGCGGATTTCAATGGAACTGGCACAGTACAATCCGATTTATGAAGATATGGCGATTAAATTTTTCGAGCATTATCTCTATATCGCCGAAGCCATGGAAAATATCGGCGAAACGAAAAATGGTTTGTGGAATGACGAAGACGGTTTTTTCTACGACCTTCTGCAATTGAACAATGGCGATTCTATTTCCTTAAAATTGAGAAGTATTGTTGGGTTAATTCCTTTGTTTGCCGTAGAAATTGTAGAACACAGTATGCTGGAAAAACTGCCTAATTTTCTGGATAGAATGCAGTGGATTCTTAAAAACAAACCGCATTTGGCTGATTTGGTTTCACATTGGGAAGTAGAAGGAAAAGGCGGAAAACACCTGATGAGCATTCTGCGAAAAACCCGGCTGAAAAGAGTTCTGTGCCGAATGGTTGATGAAAATGAATTCTTATCAGATTACGGAATCCGTTCGATGTCGAAAATTTATGAAAATGAGCCCTATCTCTTCACCGTCGATGGCAAAGATTTCAAAGTAAAATATACTCCTGCAGAAAGTGACAGCAGCATGTTCGGGGGTAACAGCAACTGGCGCGGCCCCATTTGGTTCCCAATTAATTTTCTGATTGTAGAGAGTTTACAGCGTTTCCATTATTATTATGGCGACAGTTTGCAGATCGAATATCCTACCAACAGCGGAAAAAGCCGGAATCTCGATTTTATCGCTACCGACTTGAGCAAAAGACTCTACTCGATTTTCAGTAAAGATGAAAACGGGAACAGGCCTTTCAATGGCGGAAATGATCTGTTGAACCACAATGAATTTTTCAAAAACTACATTATGTTTCACGAATATTTCAACGGTGATACGGGCGAAGGAATTGGTGCATCTCACCAAACCGGCTGGACGGCGACGATTGCAAAATTGATACAGCCGAGAATGGGTTCGAGGCCGAGGTAAGAATTATGAAAAAGCAGCATTTTGAAATGCTGCTTTTATTATTTTTAAATGTGATTGATCAGTTTCTACAAATTTTTAAATCTGTTTAATGGATTTCAGTTCGGTTAAGGATTTTTTCATTATAAAATTCTGAAAAATAAATATTACTAAAGTAAGACAAATGATAATTTCGGCAACAATTCCTGATACATATCCGATTTTATAAGCCATTGATTCAGTTGAACTGCTTATGATTATACTATCTTTAATAAATATTATTTTTCGTAATGCAGCAACACCTTTAACTAATAAATATATACACGCGACATAATAAAATATCTTTTTATTCATTTTTTTATTCATTTTTTTATTTAAAATTTTTACTATATTCCTACTTTCTCACCATTCACGAAAACCTCGTAATTCACCGTCACATTCGGTTCCAGGGTTTTAGAAACCGAACAGTATTTTTCGAAAGATAATGCAGCGGCTCGTTCGGCTTTTTTCGGATCTATATTTCCGTCAACAAAAAATGTAACCAAAATGGTTTTAAACGGTTTTGCTTCGTCAACCTGAACTCTTTCACCAACAACTTCTGCAGAAAATTTGGTAATTTCCTGTCTTTGCTTTTTCAGGATTGAAACCATGTCGATTCCGCTGCAACCGGCAACAGCCATCAAAAGAGTTTCCATGGGAGAAACGCCTTTCGTTCCTTCAGATTGCGACGTGTTGTCTAAAAGAATTTTGTTGCCCAACGAATTGGTGCATTCAAACAAGTAATCATCGTTGATTCTATTTAGGGTAATTTTCATATCTCAAATTTATTAAAACTTTATTGGATTTCTATAAAAAAGCCAGTACACAAAAGTCAGTTTTCTCATTTTTAAAAACTAAAAAAATTGCAGACCATAACTTTTGCATTCTTTGATTTGCTCGTTTTTCACACTGAAACTTTTGTCTCTTTTGCGGTAAAATATATCATGATTAAAGAAATTATAAAATTCCTCTCGCTTTTATTTCCAGATATTTATTAATGACTTCAATATTCAAATTTTCCGGCAAAGTATAAACCGTATAAATCCCGTATTTCCGAAGTTCCTGAATAATTAATTTCTTTTCGTACTCGAATTTTTCGGCGATGATCTCATCATAGACTTCCTGAATGTTTTCAGGATTGGTATTGATTAAACTCTGAAGTTCAGCATTTTTAAAGAAAATAATCACCAACAAATGGTTTTTTGCAATTCCGCGGAGATATTTCATTTGTCGGTTTACCGCGTCCAAAGTTTCAAAATTAGTAAAAAGTAAAATCAAACTTCTTTGTCCCACTGTATATTTTACATCCTGATACAATCTGCTGAAATCACTTTCGAAAAAATTAGTTTGAATATTATAAAGCGCTTCCGAAATCTTTTTCAACTGTCCTGATTTATTGTCAGCAGCGACTTTATGTTCTGTTTTTTTGGAGAAAGTCATCATTCCGGCACGGTCATTTTTTTTCAGGATAATGTGACTTAAAGCCATCGTTGCATTAATCGAATAATCGAGTAAATTTAATCCATTAAAAGGCATTTGCATCGTTCTGCCACTATCGATCAACATGAAAATCCGTTGCGATTTCTCGTCCTGAAACTGATTGACCATCAATTGATTTCTTTTCGAAGTCGCCTTCCAGTTAATCGTTCTTACGTCATCACCGGGCACATATTCTTTGATTTGTTCAAATTCCATCGTGTGACCCAATTTGCGGATTTTTTTAATTCCACCCAAAAGAAATTCGTTTTGAAGCGCCATCAATTCATATTTTCTTAAATGAATAAAAGATGGATAACTCGGCAACACCGCTTCTTTCTGATAAGTAAATCTTCTGGAAACCAATCCCAAAGGCGATTCTACAAAAACATTGAGGTTCCCAAAACTGTATTCACCGCGTTCTTTCGGTTCAAGTAGATATTCAAAAAGGATATTTTCATTTGGTTTAATGGTTCTTTCAATATTGAAATCCCGCTTCTGAAACTGAAAAGGAATTTCATCAATCACTTTCGTTTTAATGGTAAACGGATAATTGTTTTTAAGATCAATTTTTATCGAATTCTGATCGCCATTTGATAATTTTTCAGGTAAAATTCTTTGTGCCTGAACTGCCTTTTTTTGATTAAATAAAAGCATATAATCAACGATAAATACGATGAGAATTAAAACCAAAACCCCATGTGCAATCCACATTAAAACCGGAAAGAAAAACGCCAGAACGTAAGTAAATCCCACACCGAAAAGCGCGAAGAAAAGACGGTTGTTAAGGTATAGGTTTTTCATTTTTTAATGTTTTAATATTTTCACCACAAAATTCATTACCTCGGAATTTCTATCGCTTCCAAAATTTGACGGATAATTTCGTCAGCCGTTAAACCTTCCATTTCGCGTTCCGGGGAAACCATCACGCGGTGGCGAAGAACGGCGTAACTGGCTTCTTTGATATCTTCCGGCGTTACAAAATCTCGTCCACGAACGGCGGCAAATGATTTAGAAGCCGTCAGTAAGGCCAAACTCGCTCTGGGGGAAGCGCCCAAATAAAGGAATTGATTTTCTCTCGTATTCACAATGATTTTTGCAATATATTCGAGCAGCTGAGTTTCCACAACAACGTCTTTCACCAGATTTTGATAATTTTTCAACTGTGCGCCGGTAATCACTTTCTGCACAGCATCGGTTTTATCTTCCAGTTTATTTTCATGCTGA
Source organism: Chryseobacterium sp. MDT2-18 (assembly GCF_030815285.1). Taxonomy (NCBI): domain Bacteria; kingdom Pseudomonadati; phylum Bacteroidota; class Flavobacteriia; order Flavobacteriales; family Weeksellaceae; genus Chryseobacterium; species Chryseobacterium sp. MDT2-18. The sequence continues at coordinate 202,026 of NZ_JAUSWQ010000005.1, forward strand.
TTTTTAATGATTTCTATTTCTTGCGAAAGATTTGGATAACCGACATTTATTTTGAAAAGAAAACGGTCGAGTTGCGCTTCCGGAAGGCGATATGTTCCTTCATGTTCGATTGGATTTTGTGTGGCGACCACCAAAAAAGGTTCCTGCATTTCGTATTGCTTCCCATCCATCGTGATTTGGCGTTCTTCCATCACTTCAAATAAAGCGGCTTGGGTTTTCGCAGGTGAACGGTTGATTTCATCAATCAAAATAAAACTGGAGAATATTGGTCCTTTTTTGAATTCAAATTCTGAATTTTTAACATTAAAAATTGACGTTCCCAAAATATCAGAAGGCATCAAATCCGGTGTAAACTGAATTCTGTTGAAACCGACCTCTACCGTTTTCGCCAGTAATTTTGCCGTGATGGTTTTTGCAACTCCGGGAACGCCTTCGATCAAAACATGACCATTAGACAAAAGTGCCACCAACAAATGTTCGATCATCGATTCCTGGCCGATAATCACTTTCCCTATTTCGGTTTTTACACCTTCCAAACTTTGTTGAAGTTCGGTCATATCCAATCGCGGGCGAAATTCAGTATTTAGATTTTCTTGATTTTGAGTTGCAAAATTTTCCATAATTATTTTGGGTTGAATGGTCTTTTTTTTAATTAAAGTTGATGGATTTTATTGTAAAATCCCGTCTAACAATGTATTCATTTTTATTAAATCTTCTTTCATCACGCTGGCATAAGGATCCTGACCTTTCTTAATCAATTCGGTGGCTTCTGTAATTTCCTCTACACTTTTTCCGGTTTTCAGATGGAGAAGATGAATGAATTTCTCATCTAAATCCTTGGTATCGATTAACAGATCCATTCTCACCCGATTGAGAAAATATTGCGCTTTTTTTGCCATCATATCGTGGAAATCGCCTTCCTGCAAATATAAATTCCCGATGCTTTTTACAAATTCGACCGACTTATTTTTCTTTGGTTCAATCACGGGAACGATTCTCTGTTTGCGTTTCGCATTAAAAATGATAAACAATAAAAGTCCACCTAAAAACAACCACCAGGCGTAACGGAGCGCGGGTTTCGACAAAATAAACCGCAGTGGCGACCGGGATTCTGTTCTGTTTTTATTGGCTCCCGAAAACCAAACCGTTTCCCGGTCCGGAAGATAAGAAAATACATCCTGAACATATTTTTCATTCCCGGGCTTTAGCAAATAATAATTAGTTAAAATCAATGGTTCTGCATGTAAATAAAGATTTCCTTTGCCGTGACCGACTTTAATAAAATTCGCCATTTTACTGTCACTTGCTTCTTTTCCTAAGATTTCATCACTTTCAAGAATAAGTTCAAATCCTTTTCCAGACGGTAACTTATCGATTTTTAAAGAATCCTGAGCGAATTTTTCGTCGGTCAACAATAAAAGATTAGAATCTTCATAACTTATTCTTGAAGCTGAAAAACCGAGCGAGTCCGCCACTTTTTTATTGAAAGAATCTGAAATAATGAATGCATCGGATCCGGTTTCGACGTTCTGCAGAATTTTATTCCAGGATTCCGAATCGATTTCTGACTGGACCATTAAAATATTATGAGCTTTTAATTTTTGCGTTTTATAGAAATCATAAGGTGAAAGATCGGTTCGCTGTACTTTATTTTTTAAAAGGTGATCCACTTCTTTGCTAAAGATCAACAAACCAAAAGGCGACTTTTCATGAACATCGAAATTCTTTCGCCAATCGGTAACGTCGGATTTTGTCAGTTCCAGCAACGCCAAAACCGCCATCACGATGATGAAAATCAAGCCATATAATTTGAATGTTTTATTCATGTTTCACTAAATCCCAATGAGATTTCTAGATCTTAAAATTTAAAAATTTCTGTTTAAAATAAAGATAATTCTCTTCATTAATCTCAAATTCGCCATACCAGACATACTCGAAAACGTAAGCCAGTTCTTTAAAACCCGATTTTACATCTTTTGATTTTAATTCTGAAAGATAATCTTTATTGGTTTTTTCGGGATTCCAGGCAATCAGTTTTTTATCGGCCAGTTTCTTTAAAACCAATAAAAACTGATAACGAACCGCGGAACGATACTCTTTCTGACTTTCAAATTTTTCAATGCTTTCACTGAAATTTATTTCATGGATATTTTCGTGAAGATCCTGATCGTCGATATTGATTTTCTTATTTTTCTTACTGAAAAATAAATTTCCGTCTTTGCCCAGTAAAAATTTAATTAAAAAATAGAGGACAAAACCGATAATGATCACTGCGAAAATCCGCATGATATTTTCCGCATACGAAGCAGTTTTACTGGGATCAACTTTTCCAAAAATCGCTTCCAGAATTTTCATTATTCTTTTCTGAATCTTTTGCCAGATCGATTCTCTGGGTTTTACTGTCGTGTAATCATAATCTGACCCTTTATATTTGGACTGAAATTTTTGATCAAAACTTTTGGGAAAAACAATATTATTGGTCGTAGGCTTTTCGAGCAGAAGCGAATCGGTGTAATATTGTCCGTTTTCATAAGTTTCCAGCGAATCCGAAAAACGGGTAATGGGCGGTGGCGGAAGTTCCTGAGAATTCCCGGCTATAAACTGTAATATAAAAAAGAAGAGGAATATCTTAAATTTCATTGCTGCCAATCGTATCGATTTCTGATAAGTCTAAATTCCTGTGAAGGTCTGTGCGGCTGTCATAATACTGCAACCCGGAGTTTACAAAAATAACGTTAATCATTAAAAAAGAAAAAAGAAGGGAAATTCCGTAGATGATAAAAATAAAAATTCCCATAGTCCCTTCAAAAGGGTTTTGCTGCAATTCTCCCGTTTGCGGAACCGTCATCATGCCGCCAAAAATAAACATCATCGGTATCATCGTGAAAATGGACGAAACCGTTTGAATGATTAAATACATCACGACGGTGGATCCCCAATATTTCCAAAAAGGAGATTTTTCCCGACCGTTTCGATAAGAGAACTGCGCTCTTACGGCATAACTCAAAGATTCGAAAAAACCTTTCCTGGTATTGAAATAATCAAACATTAAAAAATTAACGATGTTCATCAAAGTGGGTCCGACTAAAAATATCAGCAAAAACCCGATCAGGATAAACATCAACATCACCGAGAGTCCGAAGACGATCATCGCCAGCGGTGTTACGATAAAAAGCAGTCCGAGAAACAATTTCAGAAACCGTCCGATATTGCTTTTCAGATCACTTAAAATATCGTCGGCTTTAATATTTTTATCACCGGTTTCAGTCAGCCTTTTCAGATACAGAATCGGGTACGAATAGGAAACCATCGTGACGGCCAGAAACAGAATAAACACAATAGTGGAAACGAAAATAAGCATCGTCTGGTTTTCCTGAAAATAAGCCTCAAAATAATAATTCTGTCCGCTGGTATTGGAACCCATCATTTGTGAGAATAATTCACGGTATCCTAAAACAAAAATCAGAACCATCAGAATTAATAAAATCCCGTTGATTAAAAGATAATTTTTAAAGTAGTTTTTTCCGTGTTCTTTAAAAAAGGCAAATGTGTCGCTAATAAAGGTTCCGAAGTCCCGTTTCTGATAAAACTGCATCATATATTCTTGTTTTTTTTGCTACTGAATATGGATAGATAAAATAATAGTAACCGACCAATGAAAGCGTGCCGAAAATGATAAGTCCATTAATAATTCCCGGCATTACCAACGCATATCTTGTCACATAACCTTCGATAATTCCCGCGACAATAGTAAAGGGAACGGTACTTAAAAATATTTTAAAAGCATCTTTAAAACCCAATTTAAAGGAATTAAAACGCGAATAGGTTTTCGGAAATAAAATGGAAGCGCCTAAAATCAATCCTGCCATCGCTTCTACAACCATGCTGAAAATTTCGAAAACGCCGTGGAGCCAGATTCCACTCGCACTTTCTTTCAATGCGCCATGTTCGTGAAAAAAATACTGAAATGAGCCGAGCATAATACTGTTCTGCAACAAAGCATACAAAGTTCCTACGCCACCGAAAACGCCATAGACAAATAGAATAGCGCCGACTTTCAGATTGTTAAAAATGATGGCAATGGCACTTCCCCAATCCGAACCTTGCTGATAAACGCCCACCGCATTTCCCTTTTCAATATTCTCAAGCGTTGTATTTACATATTCATCACCCAAAATAATTCTGACAAATTCTTTATCGTAATACGCTGAAATAAAACCGATTAACGTAAACAAAATAAAAAATCCGAACGCATAAAACAAATACCTGCGGTACTGATGAACCAAAAGCGGAACTTCAGTTTTGAAAAACTCAAACAGTCGGTTTTGTTCGGCTCTTTTTGTTTTATAAATTCTTTGGAAAATAAGGGAAGAAAGATGGTTCAGGTAAACCGTGGTTTTGCTTTTGGGAAAGTAGGTCTGTGCAAAAGAAAGGTCATTCACCAAATTAATGTACAGCGAAGAGAGATCATCCGGATTTTTTTTAACTTTTCCCGCGATAACCTGCTCGATTCCCAACCATTTTTCTTTATTTTGTTTGATAAATGCAACCTCTCTCATCTGACGCTAAAATAATAAAAATATGTCGCTGATCGCTATAAATACTTCACAAAATGTAAATATTAATTTCAATACGGCAAGTATTGGCGAAAGAATCCTGGCTTTCTTTATTGATATTTTAATAAAAGCAGCCTATTTATTTGTTCTTTTTTTGGTGTTTTTTCGAATTCTAAATCTTGGTTCGGTGCTCGACGGTATGGATAATTGGTCGAGAATGGCAGTTATTCTCATCATCACATTTCCGATTTACATTTACACTCTGGTGTGCGAAAGTCTCATGGAAGGGCAGACTATTGGGAAGAAAATCGTCAAAATAAAAGTGGTGAAAATCGATGGATTTCAGGCTGGCTTTGGCGATTATCTGATGCGCTGGTTTTTCCGTCTGATCGATGTTTTCTCCAACTCCGGCGTGGTCGGATTAATCAGCATGATTGTTTCTAAAAACAACCAGCGGTTAGGAGATATCGCCTCCGGCACGGCAGTTATTTCTTTAAAAAACGGAGTGACTATTTCGCAGACGATTCTTGAAAACCTGAAAGAAGACTACGTTCCCCTTTTTCCGCAAGTCATTGCGCTGACCGATAACGACGTGAGAATCATTAAAGAAAATTATCAAAAAGCCTTGAAAATTGATGACCGACAAGTCGTTTCAAAACTCTCAACTAAAATTAAAGAAATCCTGAAATTAGAAATCGATCCAACGAAAATGACGGAGCGACAATTCATCAACGTCATCATCAAAGATTATAATTTTTATACCGGAAAAGATCTTTAATCTAAATCTTATGGCGCAGCGATTTTATCAAAACGAAAAACTGTATTTAAGCAGAAAAACGTCTTTTAATTTATTTTCCTTAAATTTAAAGAACAAAATCGATTATCATGAAATACGAAAATAACAGATCCGGAAACGGCGGCGTACTGATTTTAAGCAATGACGACGAAGAAGTTGGAAGATTAACCTACACCATTTTCCCGGACGAAAATAAATTAGTTATCTCTTACGTCTTGGTTCATTCAAAATTCGAAGGAAAAGGAATGGGCAAATACCTGGTCGAAGAAGGCATCAATTTCGCCAGAGAAAACAACTGGAAAATATATCCGCATTGCTCCTATGCGCGTTCCGTTATGCAACGAATGAAAGACGTTGACGATATTTTATTAGAACGTTAAAATAAAAAACCCATAGAAATTCTACGGGTTTTTTATTTTTGATTTATCGTTTCTTAATTCTTACTGATGTGATAATACGCCAACATTTTGTAGTAAAGTTTTGCAGCTAAGAACGCCGTAGGTTTTGGCATCGGAGAATCCATTAATTCAACAATATCAAAAGCAACCACATTGCATTTTTCAAATACTTTTCTCAGCAGTTCCAAAGTTGGATACCATTGTAAACCGCCTGGTTCCGGAGTTCCTGTGGACGGTGCAATCGAAGGATCGAACGCATCCAAATCAATCGTGATATAAACATTCCCTGAAACTTTTTCTAAAACATCATTGATCCAGTTTTCGTTATTGGCAATTTGGTGCGCCCAAAAACACTGCTCCTTGTTCACATATTCCATTTCTTCAATATCCATGGAACGAATCCCTACCTGAACTAAATTATGTTTTTGGCTGGCTTCATAAACCGCGCAGGCGTGATTAGACTTAGATCCGTGGAACTCCGGACGCAAATCGGTGTGCGCATCTAACTGCAAAACAGTCAGGTTTTCATATTTTTCACCCACCGCGCGAATGGAGCCAATCGATACAGAATGTTCGCCGCCGAAAAGGGTAAATAATTTTCCGTCGTTCGCCAAAAGTTCTTTGGTTTTATTATAAACCGCTGCCGTCATCGCTTCCGGCGAAGATTTCTCGGTGATTTCCCCTGCGAGAAAAACACCTTCCAAATAAGGTTCTGTACTGGTTTCGATATCGTACAGTTCCATGTTTTCGGAAGCGTCTAAAAAAAGTTCCGGGCCTTTGTCAGCACCTTTTCCCCAAGTAGAAGTTCCGTCATAAGGAACAGTTACCAGCATCACTTTCGAGGTTTCTAACTGAGCATTTTCTTCTGGAATATCGGCGTAGGTTTTCATGAGTTTTTAAATTTTAAATGATAAGTTTTCGATTTTCAAAGATAAGAAAATGCCTGCTGCTATTTATTACCGTCATCTAAATCTTTAGTGAAAATTTCCGGAAACTCTGTAAAAACCCTTATTTTTACAAAAAACAATCAATGCCATTAAAAGCTGTTTTATTCGATATGGACGGTGTTATCGTTGATACCGAACCTCTTCACAGGAAAGCCTATTTCCAGATGTTCGCCGATTTGGGAATTGAAGTTTCTGAAGAGTTATACACGACCTTCACCGGCGCTTCTACAAAAAAAGTTTCTAACACCCTTATCGAAAGATTCCAACTTGAAAATACTCCCGAAGAATTAGCAATTGTCAAAAGAAAATATTTCAAACAGTATTTTTACGGCGATGCAGATTTTAATTTAATTCCGGGTGTCAAAAATCTGATTGAAAATTATTTTGAAAATAATATAAAACTCGTTTTGGCTTCGTCTGCCAGCATGACTACGATTGATATGGTTTTTGAAAAGTTTGATTTGGGCAAATATTTTCTTGGAAAAATCAGTGGCGCCGATTTAAAGGAATCGAAACCGCATCCTGAAATCTTTCTGTTAGCCTCTGAAATCGCTGACGAAAAAAGAGAAAGCTGCATGGTCATTGAAGATTCTACCAACGGAATCATGGCAGCTCACTCGGCCGGGATTTTCTGCACCGCCTACAAAAGTGAACATTCCATCAATCAGAATTATGACCAAGCCAATCTTTTGATTTCTAATTTTTCGGAGATTGAGATTGAAAAAATTATTAAATACTTTTAACGGTAAGTTGATTTTATTTTTTATTCTAAAGACATAATCGTCGAAAGTATTTTTAGAGAGGTTGCCTTTGAAAAAAAACCTGAAAGTTGTTTTAGCCCCGATGGAAACGGCATCCTTTTTCTTTTCACGACAGTGAAAGAAAAAGATATAGTGGACAGCGGGACCGAAAAATAAAAAGGAGCACCAATCTGGTTGCTCCTTATTTATTTTAATATCCTAATAATTTCAAAACATCATCCGGTTTTTGCTCTTCCCGGAAAACGGTATATACAAAATTGCCTTCTTCGTCTTTATCGATCAAAATATGTTTCGGCTGAGGCATCAAACAGTGGTGAACGCCGCCGTAACCGCCGATGGTTTCCTGATAGGCACCGGTATTGAAAAAACCGATATACAAAGGTTTTGTGTCGCTGAAAGTCGGTAAATAAATCGCATTGGTATGCTGCTCTGAATTATAGTAATCGTCTGAATCACAGGTTAATCCTCCTAAGAAAACCCGTTCGTACGTATCTTCCCAACGGTTGAGTGGCAACATAATAAATTTGCGGGAAATCGCCCAGGTATCTGGTAAAGTCGTCATAAAAGACGAATCGATCATATTCCATTTCTCGCGGTCGTTCTGGCGTTTTTGAGAGATTATTTTATAAAGATGTCCACCACTTTCGCCAACGGTAAAACTACCAAATTCGGTATAAATATTTGGTTCTTCTACGCCTTCTTCTTCACAGAATTTTTTGATTTGAGAAACAATTTCGTTCACCATATATTGGTAATCGTAATCGAAATTCAAAGAAGTTTTTATCGGAAAACCACCACCAATATTCAAAGAATCAACTTCGGGCGCGATTTTTTTTAAACGGGCATAAACGCGTAAACATTTGTATAATTCATTCCAATAGTAAGCCGTATCCTTGATTCCGGTATTGATGAAAAAGTGCAGCATTTTCAATCTTGCATTCGGATGGTCTGCAATTTTCTGGCTGTAATAAGGAATAATATCTTTGTATCCAATCCCCAATCTGGAGGTGTAAAATTCGAATTTCGGTTCCTCTTCCGAGGCGATACGGATCCCGATATTGAAGGTAGAATCGATGCTTTCTGTCAGTTTGTCGAGTTCCCGGTAGTTATCGAGAATCGGTGTAATATTGTGAAAACCTTTATTAATTAAATCAGAGATTTTTGCCAAATAATCATCGGTTTTAAAACCGTTGCAAATCACTTCCACCGTTTTATCGAACTTCCCTTTTTCGTAAAGAGATCTTACGATATCGATATCATAAGCAGAAGAAGTCTCGAGTGAAATGTCATTTTTCAGTGCTTCTTCCAGCACAAAAGCAAAGTGGCTGGATTTGGTACAGTAGCAGTATCGGTAACTTTTTTTGTAATCATTGATTTCGAAAGCTTCTTTGAACCATGCTTTTGCACGCTGAATATTGGTAGATATTTTCGGCAGATAATTAAATTTCAGAGGCGTACCGAACTGTTCAATAACCTCCATCAAAGGAATGTCATGAAATTGAAGCATATTTTCCGAGACGTTAAATTCTTCGGTTGGAAAATACAAAGTTTGATCGATAAGTTCTGAATATTTAATTTTCATTTTGTTGCTGAAATTTTACAGTTTTAAAAATGCAAAGTTGAGGAAAAAAGTTGGGTTTTTATTTTAAAATTCCTTAAAAATTAGCGTTGGTCTGTTTTTCCTACAAAGACGACTAAATTTCCACTTTCAAATTCGATGGTCACCTGGTCATCTTTTGCGAAATTCCGCGTTCCAATTCTGCTGGTGATATCTAAGTTTTCCTTATTTAAAGGCCAGTTCAGACCTTTTGTTATCACCTTTTCTGCCACAGGATACGGATATAATGAAATCATGCAATTCTTACTGTTTTCGAGAACTAATTTTTTCGGCGCAAAAAAATAGGTGGAATATTCATCAAAAAAAGTAATCTTTAAATCGTCTTTAAATAAAAATGCCACGGTCAGATTCCCTAAAAAATGATCCATTTCGCCACCACTTCCGCCGTAAACGTCAATCGTTTTAAATCCTTTTTCTTTGATAATCTCGAGTGATTTTTCAAAATCGGTTCTATCCTGATCTGGCGTATATATAAATTTATCATTATAAATTTGTTCGTCTTTCCCGGAATGCGAATCGAAATCCCCGGAAATAAAATCGAGTTTTTCAAATGGAAAATCCATCTCTTTCAAATAATGAAATGCTCCATCGGAACAGGCTATTAACGAATACCCCTCAGTTTGTGGAAGATATTTTGGCGGGATTCCGTTGATGAAAAGGAGCGCTTTATCGGTCATTTGGATTCCAGTATTCTTCGGTTTCCCCATTTATTTTTGAAACATAACGTGCCAAAACGAATAAATAATCGGAAAGTCGGTTCAGATATTTGATGAGTTCCGGGCGAACTTCTTCAGATTCACCGAGAAAAACCAAGCTGCGTTCTGCCCGTCTGCAAACAGTTCTGCAAACATGAAGTGTCGTGGCAGATTTGCCGCCTCCCGGAAGAATAAAATATTGTAAAGGCTCCAGTTCTTTCTCAAAAGCATCCATCCAGTTTTCGAGTTCTTCAATTTCTTTATCGGTAATCATTAAAGCCAGGCGTGATTTCCCATTGGCTAAAGTTAATTTATCGGTAGGTGTCGCCGATTCTGAACCGACGGTAAATAAATCAAACTGAATTTTCCTGAGTTGATTTAAAATCTCCTCTTCTATAATTTCACATTTCGCAACACCGATAAAAGAGTTGAGTTCATCGATCGTCCCGTAAGATTCTACTCTTGCGGACGCTTTGGAAACGCGGGTTCCGCCATATAGTGCAGTTTCGCCTTTGTCACCGGTTTTGGTGTAGATTTTCATTGGATTTACTTTGTTGTAAATTTAATGATTTTAAAAGAGTTGCCGTAATAAAGAATTTAATTATTTGACACGATCGATTTTTTTCATCCATTTTTGTAATAATTTTAGACTATTTGTATCCAATGTACAGAAACCAGAAAATCTGATTTTATTAACACCAATAGCTTTTAAATGAAAAATTATAAATTCAAAATTGACCTTTACAAAATATTCAAAAGATGACTTACGATTTTGATCAACTTTATAAAGAGTTTTCTGCCAGAATTTACAAATTATGTTTGAGTTACTCGGGTGAAAAATTATTTGCGGACGATCTTCACCAGGAAACGTGGATTTCAGTTTGGAACAGTTTGCCCAAATTCCGGAACGAAAGCAAAATCAGCACTTGGATTTACAGAATCGCCATTAATACATGCTTGGTTGGAATTAAAAAGCAAAAAAACAAAGCGGAGAATTCTGAACTGATTTTATCAAAACTCGTTCATGAAGAAACTTATGACAACTCTAAGGAAATCAACCGATTGTACGAATGCATCAGCAAATTGAAAGAAAGTGAGAGAATTATCATCACTTTGGTTTTGGAAGAAAAACCTTATGAAGAAATTGCAGAAATCACAGGAATTACCGAAAATAATCTGCGTGTGAAAATTCACAGAATAAAAAAAGAACTTCAGGAAACATATATGAATTATGGAAGAATTTAACGAACTGGAAAACCTTTGGAAACAATCAGAAACCAAGGTTCCAACAAAAAGCACAAACATTTCAAAAATAAAAAACAATCGTATGAAACTGAAAAACACTTACACAAAAGGAGCCATATTATTGATGCTTACAGGGATTTTCATCTTGGTTTTAATGTTTTTATTAGACTCTAAATTACAAACCATTCCAATCATTTCATCAATGGTCATTATTTCATCAACTTGTTTTCTTCAAGCGCTATTAATGCTTTTCACAGCAAATGAAATCAATAAAATTGATGAAACGCAAACCCCTGGTTTTCATTTGAAACAATGGCAGAATTTCAGAGCTTTTCAGAAAAAACAGAGATCTTGGAACATGCCGGTTTATTACACTTTACTAAGTATTGCACTCGGAGTTTATCTCTATGAATTACTAAAAAATGTAGATTTATGGAAGATGATTCTCACTTTTGTGATCACTTATTTATGGATGCTTTTTGCTTATTTTTATCTCGGTAAAAAGGAAATTAAAAAACAGGATGCAAAATTAGACCACATCATTTCGGAGCTTAAAAATCTCGAAAATCAATTTCAATAATTAAAAAAATTCCGGGAACTAAAACTTCCAGATTTTTTTTTAAAGTTCATCTAGTACAATCTTCCAAAGTCTTTTATTGAAACTTCTGAAAAAATTGATGTGTCCGATTTCGCCTTTCTCAGATTCAGAAGCTTTAAGTTCTCTAAATGTTGTTTTTAAATCAGGATAAACATTTTTCAGGAGATTTTTCATCCCTTTTTCAGTCACCCAGTTGTCATCTTCGGCGTGGATAATAAAGGTTTTCTGTTTTAATTTCCGGGCATGATTTTCTTTAATTTCTCTATAAAGTTGGCTTGTGGATTTTTTATTTAAAATTAAAGTCTGCCAGTCGAAAGCAACTCCTTTTGGTAAAGATTCTCCCAAACCGAAACGGTGTGCCGGGAAATATCCAAAAAAATGAGTCATCACCGGAAGTGCGATCCCGAAGCCCAGCAAAGCGGTAACCGCAACGCTGAAATTTAAATTTCCAATATAAGCGTCCTGCGTTCCTACAAAAATAAATTTCTCGAAATTACCAGAATAATCATTCATCCCAAGAATTAAAGCACCGACGGAATGGCCTAAACAAAATTTAGTATAATCCGGATATTCCTGTTGAATAAAATCAGTAACCGTTTTAAAATCTACCGTTCCCCAAATTCTCATCGAGGCTTTGAAACCGCTCATTTGTTCTGGTTTCGATTCCCCGATTCCCCGATAATCGTAGGTGATGACGACAAATCCGTTATCTGCTAAATATTTTGCGAAGGAAAAATAAATCTGCTGTTTCACTCCGGTTGCAGAATTAATGAGCAATAATTTTCCGTTTGAAGATTCCGGTTCGAAAATCTTTACAGAAAGTTGGATTTTATCTGGAGTATTTAAAGTAAGTTCTTTCATTTAATAAAAATTCCACCTTTCAATAAGTGGAATTGCTTTTTTAAAAATATAAAATTTAAATGAAATAAAAGGAAAAACCGATATGCTCAATATAGCAAATTATCCTTCAATTATATCTTTCAGGTACGGTAGTCCGCTTTGGGAACCTCTGTTTTTGGTTACTTTCAAAGACACATCATTACCAAATTTCACGCAGTCGTCGATATTATTCCGGTGACAAAGCGCGACCGCAAAACCTGCGGTAAAGGCATCGCCCATACCCATTTTGTGAGATACAGAATCATGATCATTCCGATAATACTTCATTTCTGTACCATTGAAATAGGTTGTAGAATTGGTGTCATCGCGGACAAATAATTTATTCGGATATCTTCTTAAAATCTGTTCTCTGGGTTCATCACCAAAAATAATTGATAATTCATTGCTTTTGGCAACGATGAAAGAGGCGGTATCAATCACTTCAGAAGAAAGAGGTTTGGCAGGAGAAGCGTAAATTCCCAATTTTTTATCATTTTTCTTCACCAATTGCGCAGTATACTCTACAACGTCCATCGGAATTTCAAGCTGAATTAAAACCAGATCTGCGGTAGCAAAAAGCTTTTCAGCCTCCTCTACATGTTTTGGCTGCAGGTAATAATTCGATGCGGGAACAACGACAATGGAATTAATTCCTTTTGCTGCAACAACGTACGCGGTTCCGGTTGGGGCGTCTTCAATTTCGACAACATAGCTGACATTTACCCCTTCATCCACTAAATTGCGGAAAATCTGCTGGCCAAAAGGATCCATACCAACCGCTCCGATAAAGTAAACGCTTGCGCCCAATCTGGAAGTTGCGACTGCCTGATTGGCTCCTTTTCCACCAAAAAAACTTTCAGACTTTTCTGCCATAACCGTTTCATTAGGCTGTGGAGTATGCGCGGTGTTCAAAACTAAATCGATAGAAGAACTGCCAATTACAATAATTTTCGGTTGCTCGGAAGTGATATTCATTGTGCTGATAACTTATCTTTCAAATGTACTTAAATATAGAATGATTAGGAAATATTACATCCTAATTAATTTCTACGAATTCAGAAACGACTTTTACAGCATTGTTATTTCGGTCAAAACCTATATAACTCGCATAAAATCCTTCACCATAACCCGTTTCAAAAGCGAACAGGTTACCCGGTTTTTTTTCGTTCGGTTTTAGAAAAGCGTACTGATTGACAGCGCCTTCTTCCTGAAAAAAATGCTCATGAAAAAACTCTTCATAAATTCCCATAAAATCGGCTCCTTTTCTTTTGAACAAATGCTGTTCCAGAAGATTCAGATTTTGTTGCGTTTCGAAATCCATCAAACATCCCATCCCACTTTCTACGGGAAAACCGAAGATTTCTTCCTCCTGTAAATCAGCTATATTCTGACCTTCCGAAGTTGCGAGCTTCCAATCTGTAATTTCTGAATCATTAAAAACGATTTCTACATAAGCGATGCAATTGCTTTCGATTTCTTTATGAACTAAAACCGAAAAATCCCCTTTAGGGAAATCTGTGGTGAAAACCGGCATTTCGCTGGTAATCAAAGGATCGCAGATCACCAGCTTCCCAGTTGTAAGCGTAATATTTCCTGCGTCGAAAGTCTCAATCAAAGGACTTTCTATAAAATTTCTGGTGAAAAGTTTTTTGATATTTTCAATGTGGTTCATGATAGCGTTTTCAGTTTTTCTTCGAGAAGGATTAATTTATCCTGCGCGTCTTTTTTCTTTTTCAATTCATTATCTACCACTTGCTGCGGCGCTCCTGCCATGAATTTTTCGTTGGATAATTTTTTATCTACAGACATCATGAATCCTTTCAGATATTTGATTTCTTCTTCAGTTTTTGCTTTCTCTTCTGCTAAATCTAAGTTTTCACTTAACGGAATCGAAACTTCTGTTCCTCCAATTAAGAATGAAAAAGTAGGTTTGTCTGTTTTTTCAGCAAAATGGATTTGTGCAATATTCGCCAGTTTCTTTACTAAATTCATATTGTCAAAAGAAGTAGCATTGGTGAATACCTCAACACTTTCACGTGGTGAAATCCCTTTGCTCTGACGGTAATTTCTAACGCCGGAAATCAATTCTTTCGAAACTTCAAACTGTTTGATCACCTCTGAATTATAAGACTGTACTTTTCTTTGCTGCGCAATTACCAAAGCATTTTCCACTGTTCTTTCAGAAATATTCTGCCATAATTCTTCAGATAAGAACGGCATGAAAGGGTGCAGTAATTTCATTAATTCTTCAAAATACTGGATCGTCTGATCATAAACTTCAGTAGAAATCGGTTCACCAAAATTAGGTTTAATGGCTTCTAAATACCAGGAACAGAAATCGTCCCAGATTAGTTTATACACCAAATGCAAAGCATCAGAAATACGGAATTTTTCAAATTGATCTGCTATTTCAGCAATGGTTTTATCCATTTGATTTCCAAACCAGGCGATTGCCTGTTGATCTGCCTCATTCGCTTTTATCGAATCGTCTTTTTTCCAGCCTTGAATTAATTTATTTGAATTCCAGATTTTGGTGGCGAAATTTCTTCCCTGCAACATTAACTCTTCATCAAAAAGCAAATCGTTTCCGGCAGCCGAACTCAATAAAATCCCGACACGAACACCGTCTGCTCCATATTTCTCAATCAATTCAATTGGATCTGGCGAATTACCCAGCGATTTCGACATTTTCCGTCTTTGCTTATCACGGACAATTCCGGTGAAATAAACATTTTTAAAAGGAACTTCTTTTCTATATTCAATTCCCGCCATAATCATCCGGGCGACCCAGAAAAAGATAATATCCGGACCGGTAACCAAATCAGAAGTTGGATAATAATAATTGATCTCTTTATTTTCAGGATCCAGAAGTCCGTCGAAAACCGACATCGGCCACAACCAGGAAGAAAACCAGGTATCGAGCGCGTCTTCATCCTGACGAAGATCTGAGATTTGAAGATTTGACATTTGAGACTTTTCTCTTGCTAAAACCAGGGCATCTTCAATCGTTTCTGCTACGACAAAATCATCCTGACCATCACCATAGAAGAAAGCCGGAATTTGCTGACCCCACCAAAGTTGACGGGAAATATTCCAGTCGCGGATATTTTCCATCCAGTGTTTGTAGGTGTTTTTGAATTTTTCCGGGTGAAATTTCACCTCATCATTCATGACCACATCCAAGGCTGGTTTTGCCATTTCCGACATTTTTAAAAACCATTGAACAGAAACTTTCGGTTCGATTACTGCTCCCGTTCTTTCAGATGTTCCCACTTTATTTACGTAGTCTTCTGCTTTTAACAAAAGATCATTTTGCTCTAATTCTTTTACGATTTCTTTGCGGACGACGAATCTGTTTTTACCGGCATAATGTAAACCGTGCTCATTCAAATTGGCATCATCATCCAAAGAATCGATCATTGGCAACTGATGCCGCTTTCCGATTTCATAGTCATTGGTATCATGAGCCGGTGTAATTTTCAAAGCCCCGGTTCCGAATTCGATATCCACATAATCATCTTCAATAATCGGAATCACGCGGTTTACGATCGGAACAATTACATTCTTCCCATTTAAATGTGCATATCTTTCATCATTAGGATTGATACAAACGGCAGTATCACCGAAAATCGTTTCCGGACGTGTGGTCGCAACAGAAAGGAAATCTTCTGTGCCTTCGATTTTATATTTTAAATAAAACAGTTTTCCGTTTTGCTCTTTGAAAATAACTTCTTCATCAGAAATATTGGTTTTCGCTTCCGGATCCCAGTTTACCATTCGGTATCCTCTATAAATCAAACCTTTATTATACAAATCGACAAACGACTTCACCACCTGCTGTGAAAGTTTTGGTTCCATAGTGAAACGGGTACGCTCCCAATCGCAGGAACAACCCAGTTTTTTCAACTGTTCCAGAATAGTACCGCCATATTTGTCAGTCCAGTCCCACGCATGTTTTAGAAATTCTTCGCGGGAAATATCTGCTTTATTGATTCCTTCTTCTTTCAGTTTCGCCACTACCTTCGCTTCCGTCGCAATTGATGCATGGTCAGTTCCCGGAACCCAGCATGCATTAAACCCCTGCATTCTGGCTCTGCGAACCAAAATATCCTGAATGGTATTGTTCAGCATATGTCCCATGTGAAGAATCCCTGTCACGTTGGGTGGCGGGATGACGATCGTATAGGGAGGTTTTTCGTTGGGTTCGGAGTGAAAATAATTATTTTTTAGCCAGAAATCATACCATTTCTGTTCTGTTTCCTGGGGCGTATATTTCTCTGAAATCTGCATATATAAAATCTTTGGCTTAATAGTTGCAAAAATAGCGAAATAAAGAAAATTGACCGTACTATTAAAATAATTTTTAACTTTGTTTGTTAAATTTAATCAAAAAACCAATTACTAAAAATTAAAAAAATGAAAAAAATCTTCGCAGGCCTATTTTTAGCCGGAACTTTTGCATTAGCATCAGCACAAACTATTTCCTTCGATAAAACAGTTTACGAATATGGGAATGTTCCAGTTGGCGCTGATGGCCACAGAATTTTTATCATTAAAAACACTGGCGATAAACCTCTTATTATTTCAAGAACGCAGGCATCTTGTGGCTGTACAACTCCTGAGGTTACCAAAGACCCAATCATGCCGGGAAAAACCGCTGAATTAAAAGTAGGTTACGACACCAAAATCGTAGGACCTTTTACAAAGATTATCGAAGTATATTCTAATGATACCGAAAACAGCAGATCTGTAATCACTATTAAAGGAAATGTAGGCGAGGCATCAGCTACCATCGCTCCACAAACAGCGATTAAGACTGAAGCTAAATTAATGAGTACTCCACAAACGATGAAAGTTGCTCCTGCAGCTAAAAAAGCAACGGCAAAAAAATTACAGGCACTGTAATTTGTGCTAACAAATAAAAAATCTAAAATCATTTCAGAATTGAAATGATTTTTTTATTTTAGTAGAAATATTACAACAATGGATTTAGATTTTACGGATAATTTCATCGTGAACGGAAAATTCTCTCTCAAAGATTTCTCTACAGAATACGAGGGAAAACTCTCGAAAGACGCTGCAAAAAAAATGCTGGCTAAGGAGAAAGAAAAACTCCGTGAACTTCAGGAACGGCTGTACAGTGATGGCAGCAAATCTATACTGATTGTTTTGCAAGCGATGGATGCAGCTGGAAAAGATTCTCTGATCAAGCACGTGTTTAGTGGGGTAAATCCGCAGGGCTGTGCAGTAACCAGTTTCAAAACGCCAAATAATAAAGAATATGCCCATGATTTCCTGTGGAGACATTATACCGCACTGCCTGAAAAAGGAAAAATCGGTATTTTCAACAGAAGCCATTACGAAAGTGTTCTGGTATGTAAAGTTCATCCTGAATATAATCTGAATGAAAAAGTCTGGAAATCAGTGGATGATTTTGATAACGAATTCTGGGAAAACCGGTACAGAAGCATCAGAAACTTTGAAAAAACTTTAGCTGAAAACGGAACGACGATTATTAAAATATTTTTGAACGTCTCCCAAAAAGAACAGAAAAAAAGATTCCTGGAACGGATTGACAATCCCACCAAAAACTGGAAATTCGCCGCAGGAGATTTACCCGAACGCGCCCTGTGGAATAAGTACATGTCTGCATACGAAGAAGCCATCAATGAAACATCAAAAGATGATGCACCATGGTACGTGATTCCGGCTGACCACAAATGGTTTACGAGAGTGGCTGCCATTCAGATTATTATCGATGCAATGGAAAAAATGGATTTGCAATATCCCACCCTTTCAGAAAATCAAACAGCCGAGTTAGCTGATGCGAAGAAGCAGATGAAAAGTGAATAGCAATGGTGAAAAGTGAATGGTGAATTTATCGAAAAATACAGGATTCATTTTAAACCGGTGAATTTTTAAATATTTGTTTTGAAAAATGAAAAAGAAAATGAAAAAAGCAGAAACCTCAACTTCTGCTTTTTCAATTTTTAAAAAACCCACAAGAAAAACTATAAGCCGGATTCTGTACATTGACCGAAGTCAAAATGCCTGTTATTTATCTGCGCTTTACATTGCTGCAAAACTTTTGCTGTTTACCCCTCGGTTTTTGGAGCGAGCCGCTCCTATTTTCATTGCTGAAAAAATCCGATATACTTAACATTGCACCGCAAAGAGTTTACCTGGTTTCACTATAAATTAATATACATACTTTCTGTTGCACTTGTCCTGATCTCGCGACCGACGGATGTTATCCGCTTTGCTGCTCTATGGTGTCCGGACTTTCCTACCCCCAACGAATCGGGAATCAACAGGCCGTTTTTCTTGTGGACAACAAAGATACATAAAGTTGAAAATTTACAGTAATTTTTTTTTGGAAAGAAATTTGCTGTGAAGACACCTTGAATTATTGATATATCTGAATTATGAATTATTATGAAATCATTATGTCTGTGCTGGACCGCTGGTACAAAAGCTTTGCACAGGCGACCCCTAAACTTGCAGTTGGGATTTTGGTATTCCTGCTCTTTTTAACGCTGAGCACCTACCTGAGCAAGATATCGGTAAGAATTTTTCATAAGTTTTTCCCAAAAAGCAACAACAGTTCCATTGTGACTTTAATTAAAGTCTTTAAGTTTTTAATTATTCTTTCAGGAGCATTTATCGCCTTTGAAATAATGGGATTGGGCGGATTTATTCTAAAATTCATCGGCAGTTTGGGAGTTGCGGGAGTTGTGGCCGGTGTCGCTTTGAAAGATTTAGTCTCCTCCATGTTTTCGGGAGCGCTGGTGGGAATCGATAAATCTTTTGCCGATGGCGATTATGTTTCCATCAAAGACGTAACCGGTGTGGTAGAAAAAATCGGATTTTTGACTACGAAGATTATTACAGACGACGGAAAAAAAGTCTTCGTACCCAACCAATTAATTTTCAGTGCTCCTTTTACCAATTATTCATCTTCCGGACAGCGGAAAGTTTTTCTGGAATTACAGGTGGCCGGCAGTCAGGATTTAGAAAAAACAAGAGAGATTATTTTAGACCAGATCAAAAGTTTTGATTTCACAGACCATATTGAAGAATCCCAGGTTATTATCCTGAAACAGTCTTTTGGCATTTTCTATTTTCAAGCCCGATTTTTCATGAAAAGCGGCGAAAACATTATGAAAATAAAGAGTAATGCATTACGGATACTGAAAAACAAACTGGAAGAAGACGGCATCAAACTTTCAAATGCAGATTGACACAAGAATCTCATAACTTTTAATTATCGAAATTTAAAAGGAAGATGTTTATTTAATTTAAAAAAATTTCACAAATCAACTTTTAGTATATATTTGTATTGCATAAAAACTAAAAATTGAGTGAAAAAAATTCTATTCTTTATTCTTCTGTCCAGCTTTTGCTTTGGACAAAACTGGAGTATTTCTTTTGCTGAAAGATCTTCGCTGATCAATCTGTTCAACAGTACTCACGGCGAAAACTGGAGTACAACATGGGATTTAACCAAAGATCCTAAATATTGGTACGGCATTAAAATCAAAAATGGAAACGTAAGCGAAATTAATCTTCGAGGAAATGCTTTGAAAGGAAATTTCCCGGTTGCTGTTTCGGGTCTGTCAAAACTTGAAAAACTCGATCTGAGTTCGAACCAATTATCTGGCGAAGTTTCAATGGCGGTTTCAGGATTAACTACTTTAACACGTCTGGACATAAGCAATAACCGTTTTTTCGGGGATCCAACTGCGAGTCTTTTACCACTTTCGCAACTTCAGGAAATGTCACTCGGAAACAATACATTTGTTTTTGCAGATATCGAAACATTCCTGCAAAACTTTCAGGATATGGAAATTCTGGATTTAGCACATATTGGTTTAAACGCAGTTCCACAAAAGATTTCCACTTTAATGAAGCTCAAATCTTTGAATTTAAGCAACAATTCGATTTCTCAGAAATTCAATTATCTTTCAACGGCACTCTCTTTAAAAGAATTAAATCTTTCGGGAAATCAGCTGACAAAAATACCAACAGAATTATCCACGCTTAGTCAATTAAACAGTCTGGATTTAAGCAACAATACCATCTCACCTAATTTCACCGCAGCTTTAGCGCAATTGAAAAATTTAGAATGGCTGTCTTTTGCAGGAAACCAGATGATGAAATTCCCAGCGCAACTTTCACAATTAACACAGTTAATTCATTTGAATTTCTCTGATAATCAAATTTCAGGCG
The DNA here is from genome assembly GCF_030815285.1 of Chryseobacterium sp. MDT2-18. Taxonomy (NCBI): domain Bacteria; kingdom Pseudomonadati; phylum Bacteroidota; class Flavobacteriia; order Flavobacteriales; family Weeksellaceae; genus Chryseobacterium; species Chryseobacterium sp. MDT2-18. The sequence goes on from NZ_JAUSWQ010000005.1 coordinate 222,748, forward strand.
GCTTGGAAAATTTAGCAGGTTTGCAAAACTTAGAACAGATTTATCTGGATAAAAATCTCATTTCGGGTTCTTTCCCAAGTGGGCTTCTTCAGTTAAAAAAACTGCAAATGCTGTCGCTCAACAACAATCAGCTGTCTGGTGAAATACCGGAAACTATTCCCGCGCTCACTTTTATCGACAACAACCAATTTACGAAGCAGGATATCAGAACATTTTTACTGAAAAATAAATCACTGGCAGATTTCAGCTATTCACCACAAAGATATGATGAGGCGAAAACTGTTTTTGCAGGTATAGGCAGTGCTGCAACTTTACCGCAATCCCTTTCAGGAAATGAGTATCAATATTCCTGGTTTAAAAACTTAGATCAGAAAACTCCGCTTAATTCAGAAAAATATTACATCGGCAATGTTGCAAACGAAGATTTTGCGGATTACACTTGTGAAGCCTATTTTTTTGAAGTCCTTCCAAAAGAACTGATGGAAATTTCGTTCTTTCGGGAACCTATTACTTTGGCAATAGAACTGGCCACTGCCGAAGTCAAAACAGATTTAACTGTTTACCCGAATCCGGCGAAAGATTTAATCAACATCAAAACCAGCAAATCCAATATTGAAAAAGTATTTATTTTTGATTTAAGCGGAAAATTAATCATGACTGAAAAATCGAAAAGAATCGACATCAGCCTTTTACCGTCGGCAACTTATATCATTTCAATTAAAACTTCTGATGGTTTGAAATCGTTTAAATTCATCAAGATTTAATAGAAAACGACAATCGATAAAATAATCACGATAGTTTTCGTCAATCAATAAAAATAGGAAAACCCTTTTATGATCAGTATATTTGACTTTAAATAAAGATTATGAACAATTCAAAAATTATCGGTTTAGACGAAACCGACTGTAAAAAAATTTCAGAAAAATTAAATATTCTTTTAGCCGATTATTCTGTTTTTTATCAAAATACGAGAGGCGCACACTGGAATATTAAAGGAGACCAGTTTTTTACCCTACATCCCAAATTTGAAGAACTCTACAATAATCTGGTTTTAAAAATAGATGAAATTGCAGAAAGAATTCTTACATTAGGATCTACGCCCAACCATAATTATTCGGATTATTTAACGCTTTCTACCATCAAAGAAAGTAAAGAAGTTTCCAACGCTGATAAAGCGGTAGAAAACATTTTGGCTTCCTTTAAAACCGTTATTGATTCGCAAAGGGAACTCTTAGATCTTACCGAAAAAGCGGGTGATGAAGGAACGAATTCCCTGATGAGTGATTACATTCCGGAGCAGGAAAAAGAAGTGTGGATGTACAACTCCTATCTCGGAAAATAACAGTTAAAAAAATCACCAACCGAAGAAATCGTCTTTTTAAAGGCGATTTTTGTTTTTGAATTTTTACATTTGTTTGAATATATAATAAACCATGATTGAAGTCCGTCTAAAGTCAATTCTCGATAATGATTTCTATAAAATCACGATGCAAAATGCTGTGATTAAACTTTTTCCGAACGAGAAAGTGAAATACCAGTTCATCAATCGCGGCAACCATAACTTCCCTACTGGATTTGCAGAAGAACTCAGAAAATCGGTCAACGCAATGGCAGAGCTGAAATTAAGCAAAGATGAAAAGCAATTCTTAAAAGAAACCTGTCCTTATTTAGACCTTCCCTATTTAGATTTTCTAGCAGGCTATCATTACGATCCCGCAGAAGTACAAATTGTGCAGACCGAAGATTCTTTAGAAGTTACCGTGGACGGCGAATGGTACAGGACCATTTTGTGGGAAGTGCCTATTTTGTCTTTGATTTCAGAATTACATTATGAGATGAATCACATGGAGCGTAATTCTAATGAAGCGGTTATTCAAACAACTTTAGAAAAGGCCGATCAACTCAACATTCTTGGTGTTACTTTCGCCGAATTTGGCACGCGCAGAAGGCATTCTTATAAAGTACACGACTTGGTGGTAGATTCTCTGGTAAGGAACAATCGATCCGGAAATTTCATCGGAAGTTCAAATGTTCACTTTGCCATGAAATATGGCATAAAACCCATCGGAACCCATGCGCACGAATGGTTTATGTTTCACGCTGCAGAATACGGATTCAAGATGGCCAACGCGCTTTCGCTAGAACACTGGGTAGATGTGTACCGCGGTGATTTGGGAGTTGCCCTTTCGGATACTTATACGACAGAAGTTTTCTTTCAGCAGTTTGATAAGAAATTCGCAAAATTATTTGATGGCGTTCGTCACGACAGCGGAGATCCAATCGAATTTGCCAATAAAACCATTGAACATTATAGGAAAAACGGAATCAATCCTTTATTTAAATACATTATTTTTTCCGACGGACTGAATCTGGAAAAAGTGGAAGAAATCACGAAAGCCTGCAAAGGCAGAATCGGAATTTCTTTCGGAATCGGAACTAATTTAACAAACGATGTCGGTTTAAAACCAATGAATATCGTCATGAAACTCATTGCCGCACAATCGATTAACGGCGACTGGATTCCAACGGTAAAACTTTCTGATGAACACGGAAAGTATACAGGAGACCCAAAAATGATCGATCTTGCCAAGGAATTTCTGCGCATTAAAAACTAAGAGGATTAATTTCTTTCTGCATTACTGAAATTAACTTTTGTATTTTTGAAAAATGGATTTCACCTCTATATTAACCGGCTTTATGTTCGGCGCTGTTTTCGGTGCGGTTATTCTGTATTTCATATTTAAAGCTTCTCATATTCCGCGACAGAAATTCGATGATTTGAATCAAAGTTTTATTAAAACAAATTCAGATTTAGAGAATTATTCGAAACGGAATCAGGAATTTCAGGAGGAGATTTCGCAACAGAAAGAAGCCAGCCAATTTCAGCAGGAAAACATTAATCAACTGAAAAATAAGATGGCAACTCTTTCGGCAGAAAACGTTTCCATCAATTCTCAGTTGCAGGACCAGCGGGAATTTAACTTCAAACAAAGTTCGCAAATTGAAAATCTACATCAGGAAAAACAAAATATTTTCGCCAGGAATTCCGAACTTTCAGCCATTAACGACGCTTTAAAAAACTCACTGGAAAACCAGAAAGAGGAGATTACCAACATGCAGGAACTGGCCAAAAATGAATTTCAAAATTTAGCCAATAAAATTTTAGAAGAAAAAACAGAAAAATTCACGGAACAGAACCAACTTCAATTAAAAACAATACTCCATCCATTACAGGAAAAAATCAACGATTTCGAGAAGAAAGTAGAAAACACCCACAAAGAAAGTATCGATTATCACGCGGCTCTGCGACAACAAATTATCGGTTTGCAGGATTTGAATAAGCAAATGAGCAAAGAAGCCGTCAACCTTACCAAAGCTTTAAAAGGCGACAACAAGATTCAGGGAAATTGGGGTGAACTGGTTTTGGAAAGAGTTCTGGAAAAATCCGGATTAGAAAAAGGTAGAGAATACGAAGTTCAGAAAAGCCATCAAACCGAAAACGGACGCCTGCAGCCTGATGTTGTCATAAATTTACCCGACGGCAAAAAAATGGTCATCGATTCAAAAGTTTCGCTGAATGCCTATGAAAGACTGATCAATGAAGAAAACGACGAACTCAAGCCAAGTCATTTGAAAGAACACGTGCTTTCACTGAAACGTCACGTTGAACAGTTAAGCAATAAAAATTACCAAAGTTTATATCATATCGAAAGTCCGGATTTTGTCTTACTTTTCGTTCCCATCGAACCTGCTTTTGCGATTGCGCTGAATGAGGACACTCATCTTTACAATAAAGCTTTTGAAAAAAACATTATTATTGTCACACCTTCTACTCTTTTGGCAACTCTGAAAACTATCGACAGCATGTGGACAAATCAGAAGCAACAGGAAAACGCCGTAGAAATAGCCAGACAAGCCGGTGCTTTATATGATAAGTTCGATGGATTTGTTACCGATTTATTAAGAATTGGAAAAAAAATGGAAGAAACAAAAACAGAATACGAGGGAGCGATGAATAAATTAGTTACAGGAAAAGGGAATTTGGTAAACAGTGTTCAGAAATTAAAAATAATGGGCGCAAAAGCTAAAAAATCTTTACCGGAAAACTTAATCTCGCGGGTCAATCCGGAGAATCAGATATCGCTCAGTATTGATGAAGAACAAAATTTCAATTAAATAAAAATGATAGAAAGTTTTCAAAACGAAAAAATAAAATATGTCACCCGACTTTTGACAGACAACAGGTTTCGAAAAAAAGAAAATGTTTTCGTGATCGAAGGGAAGCAGGAGAACGATAGAGCGTTAAAATTCGGTTTTGATGCCCAGGAATTTTATATCGCCGACAGTATTTTTAATGAAGATTTACCGGAAGGAAAAATACATTTGGTCTCAGAAAAAATCTATGATAAAATTGCCTATCGTGGTTCTTCAGAAGGAATCATAGGAATTTACCACACGAAAAACTCTGATTTAAAGGATTTCAACCCTAAAAAAAACTCATCGGTAATTATCGTAGAAAGTATCGAGAAACCAGGAAATCTGGGCGCAATATTGCGGAGTTGCGAAGCGTTTGGGATTGATGCCTTAATTGTAACTGATGCGAAAGTTGACTTCTATAATCCAAATGTGATCCGTTCCAGTGTGGGTTGTCTTTTTGGGATGAACATTTTCTATTCCAGCAATGATGAAGTGTACGAATTTCTCACTGAAAACCGTTACGCAGTTTATACTACCATCATGGATAAAGCATCTGAAAATATCCAAACAAGAAATTTAAAAGAAAAAAGCGCAGTACTCTTTGGAACAGAACATTCGGGACTGACCGATTTCTGGATGGGGAAAGGAAAGAATACGGTTATTCCGATGTCGGGAAGTATCGACTCTTTGAATTTGAGCAATGCCGTTGCCATCACCTGTTATGAGATTTTAAGACAAAAAATGACATAAAAAAAACCGCTTCTCAAAGAGAAACGGTTAATTTGTAAATCAGTTACTAATTATTTAGTAGCATCTTTAGCGTCTTTAGCAGCATCAGTTGCAGCATTAGCAGCACCTTTAGCAGCATCAGCAGCTCCTTCTACAGTTGCGTTAGCAGCATCAGCAGTAACAGTAGCAGCAGAATCTACAACAGTAGCAGCAGAATCAACAACAGCAGCAGCAGAATCAACAACAGCAGCAGCAGAATCAGTTGCGTTAGCAGTTTCTACAGTTTCAGTTTTGTTACAAGCTACAAGAGCTAAAGCAGCGATAGCAGCTACGAATAATGACTTTTTCATAATAAATTAAATTTAATTGTTTTGTTATTGTAAAATTTGTTTGTTCTCATTTATCATTTTGAACAGGACAAAGATAGGGTGAGAAATAAATTTGCATTCGAAAATTAATTGTAATATCTTTGTAAAATCGTTTTACAAAACAATATAACTGGAAATCAATAAATTACACAAAAATAGCAATTGAGCGATTTAGATTTATTACACTTTGAACAGCTAAAAAATGAGGTTCAAACTCAATATTTAAGCCAACACACCCCTTCCTATGATAATATATCAAAATGGAAAGGGATTGACATCATCTATTTTCAAGAAGATCTACGAAAGATCGCTAAAGGAAATATCAGCGAAAAATCGTTTTACACCTATTTTAAAAATTCTCCTGTAACCAGACTTCCCAGGATTGACATGCTTAACATCCTCAGCATTTATGCGGGTTATGTCTCATGGTACGACTTTAAAAAGAAACATCTTTTTGCCAATGAAATCTTAAAAGAATTAGAAGATTCTGATGAAAATCCAGAGGCCGAATTGGAAAATCATCCTGAAAACGCAGAAAACACATTACAACAAACCAGAATTATCCAGAAACAGGATATTTCCGCACATAACCCGGCTGAAACGACGACTGAAAAATCTGATTTACAAATATCGAATACTGATAATCAAAATATTAAGGAAAAGAAAGGCACATTCACTACTTACGATACCACTGAACAAAAATCAACCATATCAATTGTAAAAAAGTATATCTGGTTGGGAATCTCTGCTATTTTAGCAGTTTTGGTGGGACTTTTAGTATTCAAAGAGGAACTCTTCAGTAAAAAATTCTATTATAGCTTTGTTGATGCAGACCGGAATACAACAATTAATGCAGAATTACAAGTACAGATCCTCAAAGAAAACGAATCGCCGATTTTATATAATGCCAAACCCAACGAAGCGTTTGTTTATACCACCAAATCAAAAAACCTGACGATGGTCGTATCTTCACCCTATTATAAGACAGATACCATCCGACGGAATCTGGAAACCGCGCCCGAGGCGGAAACCATCGAGCTGAAACCTAATGATTATGCGATTATGCTTTTCTACTATTCAAAATCGATCAAAGATTTAAAGAAGAAAAGAGAATCATTAAATTATCTAATTAGTGATGACGCTCTGATTTACCAGGTTTATGATAACGAAACCTACGGCGTAGAAACCATGGATAAACAACGGTATATCAATCTGGTCACCCTGCCATCGACCTCACTGGAAAACCTACAGGTCATCGACACCAGGAACGATAAAAACAACAAAATAATAATGATTAAATTTAAAATTGCCACCGATGAAAAACCAAAATAAAATTGTTCTTCTCCTCATCAGTTTACTTTTAATTACTTTTTCCTGTAATAAAGAAAACACACAAATATCTGATTTAGAAATCGTTAGAAACAACAACAATAAAAAATCCTACCCTGTCACCAAAATGGACAGCGCGCAGGCAATCACTTTTATTACGAAACAAAAGATTCAAGAGCTGCTCGATCTCTCTACTTTATATACCGCGGGAAACCGGGATACCGAAATTGATTCTGTAATTTATGCTCAGATGAAAAGCTATTTCGTAGATCCTAACTCCAATAGACTAAAACCACTTCTCCAGCAACTCGACAGCTTGAAAGTACAAACGGCAAAAGTGGGAGATATTTCTGTAACGAAAGAAATCAGAGGGAACGACACTTTGGATCTTGCAAAATTTTATGTAGAATACTTCGATTTCAAAAACCGCTTAATCGGGTCATTTGAAAAAAGTGCGCATTACGTACTGGAACCTTCACCCATCAAATTTAAAAAGGAATTCAAATTTTACTTCGTCGATTTCGATTCAAAAGTGCCAAAAGACAGTATTTCTGTCGGGGTTACCAAATAATCCAACGGGACATCAAAAGCTGAAATATCTTCCACTTTTTCTTCGGGAGGAAAGAAACTTACGCCAACTTTAACCGCATTCGGATTGATTTCTGAAAAAAACCGGTCATAAAAGCCTTTTCCGTAACCCACTCTGTTTCCAAAATGATCGGAATACAAAAGCGGCGTAATGATGATATCAAAATCTTTGACGCCACAATCTTCTTCACCAGCGGGCTCTTTTATTCCCCAGGAGTTCTCAATTAAAGTCGTTTCTTTGGTAATTTCAAGCGCGATTAATTTTGTGTTTATCATTTTCGGTACAAAAACACGGATTTTATTTTCAAAAAAATAGTTGAGAAACTCCTTCGTATCAACTTCACCTTTCCCAGGAATAGAAAGGAAACAATGCACTTTCTGATTTTCCTTCAATTGAAATTCAGAGATAAAACGGGAAAATATTTTCTTAGAGAAGCCTTCAATCTCGGCTTTACTTAATTTCTCCTTTTTCGCTAAATATATTTTTCTGATTTCAGTTTTTTTCATATTCAAAAATAGTGAAAAAAAATCGCGTTCCAGTGAAACGCAATTGATCATTTATTTGAAGTTCAAATTTCTTTCACCGAAATAATCTTGACCGGACAGGCTTTTGCGGCTTTGTCGCAAGGTTCAAACGCTTCTGGATTTGGAATTTTTAAAGTGTAAAACCCTTTCTTGTTTTCCGTTTTCAATAAAACTGATTTCCCATCTTTTTTCGACATCCGAAAATACTCCGGTGCAAATTCTGCACAGTAATTACAGCCGATACATTTATCCCGTTGAAGCGTTATAATGACCATTTTTGAATAGTTGGATGCTTGAATATTTGAGTGCTTGAGTAAAATATTTACCTAAATTCTCAAGTACAAAATAATTTATCAATTAATTAGCTTGCACAATTTTATACAATTTATCAGAAGGTCTTACTTTAAAGTCCGTTTTAAAAGTAACCACGTCAGATTTCGCGGCTTTTGCTGCATCGGGTTTTTCGTCTACTCTCATCGCTTCCAAAATCATTTCCCGCGAACCTGTTGTAGGTCCCTGAATCAAAACTTTATCACCAATTTTTAAATCGTAGGCTTCAATTAAAAATTCTGCGATATTTGATTTTGGATAAAAATGTCTGCCTTTCCCGATATAGACCTTTTTCTGGGTTGCGGCAGAACCGTTATCTGCAGACCATTCTCCCAGCTCTTGTCCCAAATAATAACCTCCCCAAAATCCTCTGTTATAAACAGTTTCAAGCTGTTTCATCCAGTCTTCTACTTTTTCCTGGTTGAAAGTTTCCTCTGCAATTGCATCGATGGCTTCGCGGTAACATTTTGTCACGGTTGCGACATATTCCGGTGCTCTTCCGCGACCTTCGATTTTAAGAACGCTAACTCCAGCGTCCACAATTTGATCTAAAAAACTGATGGTACACAAATCTTTTGGCGACATCATATATTCGTTGTCCAACTCGATTTCGAAACCCGTTTCCTGATCAATAACCGTGTATTTTTTACGGCAGTTCTGTTTGCAGGCTCCACGGTTTGCAGAAGAATTCGCGGAATGCAGACTCAAATAACATTTTCCGGAAACCGCCATACAAAGCGCTCCGTGCCCAAAAATCTCGACTTCGACCAAGTTTCCTGAAGGACCTTTTACCTGTTCCTTAACAATCTGATCGCAGATCTTTTTAATTTGAGTCATGCTTAGTTCACGGCTCATCACCATGGTATCGGCGAAAAGTGCGTAGAATTTCACCGTTTCGATATTAGTAATATTAATTTGGGTAGAAATATGAACTTCCATTCCAATTTGTCTCGCATAAGATATCACCGCCTGATCCATCGCAATTACTGCCGTAAGATGAGCAGCTTTTGCCTTATCTAAAAGGGTCTTGATTAAGGATAAGTCGTGATCGTAAATAATCGTATTCAGTGTCAGATAAGTGCGAACGCCTTTTTCTGAGCATCTTCTGGAGATTTCCGGCAAATCATCTAAAGTGAAATTCATGGAAGCTCTCGCTCTCATATTCAACTGTTCCACGCCAAAATAAATGGAATCTGCTCCGTTATCAATCGCTGCCTGCATGGAAGTGAAATCACCGGCCGGCGACATTAATTCTATTTTTCCGCTTTTTGTCATGATCCTAAAATTTTATATAATTTGTCAGACAAACGGATTCTAAACGGAGTTTCAAAAGTGACTTGATCGCCTTCTTTAGCGTTTTCACAAGAACCTCCATTCGCGAACATTTCAGTGATTATCAGTTCCTGATCTCCCGTTGTCGGACCGGAAATCAGAACCTTGTCTCCTACTGAAAGTTCTTTATTTTCAATTAAAAACTGGGCAATTCTCGATTTGGTGTAATAATGTTCTGCCTTTCCAACCCATACTTTCTTAACGGATATTTTTTGACGGATATTTTTCGTTTCTGCTTTTGCTAAAGGTTTTGCAGGTAAATCACCGGAATTTTTAAAAGTCAAAGCATCGGATTTTCCTTTTCGGAAAACTTTGTTTCCGACTTCTTTTCCCTTTCTTAATTTTACCTGTTCAGCTAAAGGTAAATGGGTTATTTCTAAACATTCGGTAGAACAGCAGTTTTCCATCGCAGCTTTGCAATCGTCACATTGAATAAATAATAAATGACAGGCATCATTCGCGCAATTCGTATGATTATCACAGGGTTTGCCACATTGATGGCATTGCGAAACAATATCGTCGGTAATTCTTTCGCCTAATCGATGATCAAATACAAAGTTTTTACCGATGAATTTACTTTCAATATTTTCTTCTTTGATTTGACGGGTATATTCGATAATTCCGCCTTCCAGCTGGTAAACGTTTTTAAAACCCTGATGTTTAAAATAAGCGCTGGCTTTTTCGCAACGAATTCCGCCTGTACAGTACATCAACAGGTTTTTATCTTCTTTAAAATCCTGTAACTGTTGATTAATAATGGGCAGGCTTTCTCTAAAAGTTTCCACATCGGGCGTGATTGCGGCTTCAAAATGACCAACTTCACTTTCGTAATGATTTCTAAAATCGACTACAATCGTATTTGGATCTTCAAGTAAGCTATTGAATTCCTGGGCTTTCAAGTGAATTCCTTTATTGGTCACATCGAAAGAATCATCATTCAAACCGTCGGCAACAATTTTATGTCTGACTTTAATGGTGAGTTTTAAAAAAGAATGATCGTCTTGCTCAACAGCCACATTCAACCTGATGCCTTTCATAAAATCGTAAACTTCCAGCGTCTCGCGGAAACCGTCTATATTTTCTGCAGGAATACTCATTTGAGCATTAATTCCTTCATGGGCAACATAAATACGGCCTAGCGCATCGAGTGCGTTCCAGGCTATAAATAATTCGTCGCGAAATTTTTTTGGATCTGAGATTTTAGCGTACGCATAGAAAGACAAAGTAAGACGTTGCTTACCGGCTTCATCAATAAGTTGAGCTCTTTCTTCTGCGCTTAAGGTGTTGTACAGTTGCATGCTATAAACGGGTTAAGTGAGAAAAATAATTTTGCAAAGATAAACATTTCTGTCTTTAATTTAAACCTGAAGGCATTTCCATTCTTTATAACAGATTTAGCAGGAAAATTTTGACAGGCGGCTCATAAAAAGGTTGGTGAAGAAAGTAAAATATAGATTTTGAACCTTCCTTCATCAATAGAAATCAAATACTTACACCAAAACTCATCAACGATAATATTCCCAAAAACTATTTTTCAGCAAAAACCGGAGAAAAGAAAAACTCTCAATTTTATTTTCAACGACTATAATGATTTATGTAAATAAAAATAAAAAACATGTAATCCGCTGCCTTTTATTTTACATATCATGAAGAGCAAACAATGAATAGTAAAGGATTCCAGCCTTCTTTCAATACTGCAAAATTTTAATCATTTTAAAAATTTAAAATAAGAATTCTCACCATGCACTGCTTTTTTGGCAAATAAATTGCTGAAATACAGAGAGATGAAAATATAATATTTATTTAACATTTTTAAAATCACTATTATGAAAAATTCAATTGTAACGGTTCTCGCTATCTCTGCATTGGTAGCTTGTAAAAAGAGTGAAACTACCACCATAGATCATTCTGCAGATGGCACCTCTACTACAGCTCCGGCTGAGCCTACCACCACGCCGGCAGAATCGGCAAATATGCCAGGAACCAAAGAAAATATAAATATGATGACCGATCAGGATAAAAAATTCGCTGAAGCCGCGGCAAAAGGAGGAATGATGGAGGTAATGCTCGGAAAAATTGCTGAAAAAAATGCCGCTAACGAGCAGGTGAAAGCATTTGGAAAAATGATGGTTGAGGACCATACAAAAATTAACGATGAATTGAAAAACTGGGCTTCCAAAGGCAGCTACAAACTACCCGCATCTTTGGACGCCAGCCAACAGAAAAAAGTCGATGATTTGAAAATGAAAAAAGGGATGGATTTTGATAAATCTTATACTGAACTAATGATCAGCGATCACAAAATGGATATTGCAGAATTTAAAAAAGAAATATCCAGTGGGACTGAAGCTTCTCTAAAATCCTTTGCTTCTGCCCATCTGCCAACTTTAGAGCATCACCTCACGAAAGCGGAAGAAGCGAAAAAAGCATTGAAGTAATACTTCTGAATAAAACAAAATCCCGAAAAAAATTCGGGATTTTGTTTTTCTTTATTGCTAAATAGATGGGGTTGTTTAATAATACTCGATTTACCCATATTCAGCAGTGTTTTTTACTATTTACAAATCTCCACCGTGATTTTCCAGTTGTCCTTCCCATTTCGAAACTGCAGAAGTTGCTAAAGCATTTCCTAAAACATTGGTCATACTTCTTCCCATATCGCAGAAATGGTCAATCGGTAAAATCAAAGCAATTCCTTCCGGCGGAATTCCGAACATGGTACAGGTTGCTACAATAATAACCAGACTCGCTCTTGGAACTCCGGCGATTCCTTTGGAGGTTAACATTAAAACCAAAAGCATAATAACCTGTTGTCCTAGAGTCATATCAATCCCGTAAATCTGGGCGATAAAAATCGCTGCAAAGGTCATATACATCATACTTCCATCCAGATTAAAGGAGTAACCTAAAGGTAAAATAAACGATACAATTCTGTTATTACATCCGAATCTCTCGAGTTCTTCAACCAATTTCGGGAAAACTGCTTCTGAACTTGTTGTAGAAAATGCGATCAATAAAGGCTCTTTGATTCTCCGTAATAATTCGAATAAGCGGTTTCCCAAGATCATATACCCTACGATACAAAGTACCAACCACAAAACAGCTAAAGCAAAAAAGAAATCCCGCAGGTAAATCGCATATACTTTGAAAATATCAAATCCGTTGGTAGCGACAACCGCAGCAATTGCACCTAATACTCCAAGCGGCGCAAACCACATGATATACCCTACCATTTTTAAAATAGCATGGGCACAAATATCCAAACCTCTAACAATAGGTTTTGTATACTCTTCACCCATATTGGCTAACGCAACGCCGAACATAATAGAGAATACTACGATTTGCAAAACCTCATTGGTCGCAAAAGCTTCGAATAAACTTTTCGGAATAATATGAGTCACAAACTGCTCCAAAGAAAGCCCCTGACTGTGTGCAACCATTTCTCCGGCAGCATCTGCGGCAGGTTTGGGAAGCTGCATTACTCGTCCCGGTTCTAACCAATTCACAAAAACTAATCCAATCAGTAAAGAGACTAATGAAGCAGTAATAAACCAAAGCATGGCTTTGGTTCCTACGCGCCCAATCATCTTTACATCACTCATCTTGGCAATTCCTACCACCAAAGTGGTAAATACCAGGGGCGCAATAATCATCTGTACCAAGCGGATAAAGACGGTGCCAAGAAGTTTTATATTTTTTGAAAATCCTTCGGAACTCTCAGGATACTGTGTATGCACGACGCCACCCATGATTACGCCTGTTACGAGAGCGATAATAATGAAGACGAATAGTTTGTTTTGACCTTTCATGTTATATTTTCTTATAAGATTTACAAATATATGTTATTTTGTTAAAAAATGGTTAAAATTTCAGCGCTGGACAAGCGATTGAAATGGAAATCCTTTTTCAAAACATGAAAATACGTAAAAGATTATAATAAAGACCGCAGTTTTTTCAGGAAATTTTCCACCGGCAAATCCTCTTACGCGATGAACACACATAAAAAACCCCTGAATAATCAGAGGTTTCCTATTTTTAGAAATGCTAAAATTACGCCTGCAAATATCTTGCATAAGCATATCCTTCTTCACCGTCAGAATTTCTCACTTTCCACCAATCATCAGAACTCTGTTCTATCAAAGTTACAGTGGCGCCTTTTGCAGCTTTACCGACCACGGCGGCATCAGTAGAAGGCTGTTGTCTCATATTAAGGCTTGTAGACTCCGTAGCTACCGTAAGAGAAGCGCCAGCTGCCAATCCTGCAACCTGCACATCTACATTGATGTCAGAAGCCGAATACGTGGAATCGATCGCTCCAAGAGCGTTCCATACGGCATCTTTCGCTGCTGTAGTAGTTGTATTACCTGAAATATAAAGAATTCCGTCTTTTTCAGCAACTTGTAAATTAGAGACTCCGGCGGACTTTGCCGCAGAAATCACACTTGCATATTTATCTTGTAAAGCACTCATATTCAATTATTTTACAGTGTAATTATAGTTAACTTTCCCAGTTTTTAAAGCATCCACAGACATTTTGATTTTTTTCGCCTGCTCCGAAGAAACATTACCTGTTAAAGTTAATTCACCGTTTACTACCTCTACTTTCACCGAAGGGAAATCTTTCACAGCATCCGCAACTTTTTGCTGAACTGCAGGATCTACGACTGAAACAGTTTCCACCACCACAGGAGCTTGTATCGTTGACATATCATGAACATCTTTAATCCCTGGAATGGCTTTTAAAGAAGCAATCATTTCGTCTCTGGCAGCTTGGTCCGTGAACGTTCCGCTCAGGTGAGCCTGGCCATCTTTCACTTCAACCGACGCGTTCTGATTAGAAGTTACTACCGTGGTTGCCTGCGTTTGCAGTTCTGCATCTGAAACTTTCTTTTTACAGGCGATTGACCCGAAAGAAACTGCAACTGCCAAAGCAGCCATTGCGATTGTTTTTTTCATAATTGATTTGTTTAATGTTAAAAATTATTCTCAAATTTAATGATAAATTATCAGCCATTTTCATAATAAAAATATAATTTTTTCATAAATTTTTGTCATTCCGGGCGAATTCATTATTAAAATCGTGAAATACTCTCCTCAAATATAGCGATTAAAAATCAAATTTGTTTGCCGGTTTTATCTATTGTTCTGAATGTCAAATTGATTCTGGGCAAGAATATCTTTTTTGTCGGCGGCAACCGGTGGAGCCAAAAACTTTGCGTCTGAGCTTTCATCACTAATAAACTGCCGTTTTCTAAGATGAGTTCAATTTTCTCTTTAGTTGTTTTATGTTTAAATGAAAATTTTCTTTCAGCTCCTAAACTTAAGGAAGCAATAGCTCCGTTTTTCTTTAAATATTTTTCTCCATCGCTGTGATAAGCCATTCCTTCGCTGCCGTCATGATAGAGATTAAGCAAGCAGGAATTGAACTGCTCACCGGTTTTTTCTTCAACCGTTTTTTTTAGTTCTAATAGTTCCTTGGTCCACGGAAGCGCATTCTTGGTCGTCTTTGAATAAGTATATTCAAAATTTTCTTCGCCGTACCACGCCACTTTTCTTTTGGTTAAGATTTTCTTTCCAAAAATAATGGCTTCATCATTTCTCCAGTCGATGGTTTGCAAAAGCTTCTGATAAAAGTAATCTGACTGTTCCTGATTAAAAATTTTGCCGTAATAATTGACTGTCCCATCTTGGGGAAGTAAATTGAACTCGGGATCCGGCAGGTTTTCAAATAATTCCATTGTTTCATATTCTCGTTCAAATTTCTACATTTTTTTTCATAAATTCGTTCAAAATAATTTTCATGAAAAAATACTTTCAGATTTTCTTTACGCTCTGTTTTGTCTTAGCAATAGCTCAAAACAAACCTGACAATAGTTTTGTTAAAGAACATTATACCAAAAAAGAAGTTTATATCCCGATGCGGGACGGCGTAAAACTTTTTACTTCCGTTTATATCCCGAAAGACATTTCTAAATCCCAGAAATACCCTTTCCTGATGCAGCGAACCTGCTATAGTGTTGCGCCCTATGGTGAAAATGAGTACAAATCTTCCCTCGGTCCTAACCCATATTTAATGAAAGATCAGTACATCTTCGTTTATCAGGATGTTCGCGGCAGATATATGAGTGAAGGAACATTTACCAACATGACACCACAGGTAGTACATAAAACCAAAAAAGATGTCGACGAAAGTACCGATACGTATGACACCATCGACTGGCTTTTGAAACACATTGCAAATAATAATGGAAAAGTTGGCCAGTACGGAACTTCTTATCCTGGGTTTTATACTGCTGCGGGAATTCTTTCTGACCATCCCGCTTTGGTAGCGTCATCTCCGCAAGCGCCGATTTCCGATTTTTGGAATGATGATTTTCTTCATAACGGAAAATTTATGCTTGGCTATTTCAGAACATTTCCTGTGTTCGGAGTTCAGAAAACAAAAGCTGAAAATAAAGCCTGGTATATGGATACTTTCGTAAAGCAGACTTCTGAGGATGGATTAAAATTTTACCGGGACATGGGAACTTTGAAAGATGGTTATGAAAAACACTATAAAGATAATTTCTTTATGACTGAAATTATGAATCATCCAAATTATGACGATTATTGGCAGAAGAGAAGCATTCTTCCTCATCTGAAAAATATCAACCACGCCGTGATGACGGTTGGGGGCTGGTTCGATGCCGAAGATTTATCAGGTCCTTTGAATATTTATAAAACAATTGAGAAGACAAGTCCAAAAGCGAAGAATACAATTGTGATGGGACCTTTCTCGCATGGCGGCTGGTCAAGGGAAACCGGACATCAATTTCATAATGAGATTTATTTCGGAGACAGTATTGCGACTTATTATCAAACCAAATTAGAAACTCCGTTTTTTAAACATTATTTAAAAGGAAATTCCAAAGTTGACGCAGGATTACCGGAAGCAACAATGTTTGACACCGGAAAAATGGAATGGAAAGAATTCAGTACTTATCCTGCGAAGAATACAGAGAAAGTAAATTTCTATCTTGCAGACCGAACCTTTAAAAAAAGTCCTTCCAATAGCAGTTCAGAATATTACAGCGATCCGGCAAATCCCGTGTTAAGCTCAGAAAACATAAAAGATTTCAATGGTTTCACTCCGAGAAATTACATGAGTGAAGATCAGCGTTTTGCCGCAGGAAGACCGGATGTGTTAACTTTTACCACCGATATTTTGACAGACGATCTTACCTTGACGGGAGAAATTTTAGCAAAACTTAATTTCTCATCGACTTCTAATGATGTTGATTTTGCAGTAAAATTAATTGATGTTTATCCGCAGGATTTTGTACCGAAAGAAAAAAAGAATGGTGTCGTTTATGGCAATTATCACCAGTTGGTTCGAAGTGAAATCATGCCGGCAAGATTCAGAAATTCAAGAGAGAAAGGTGAAGCATTGGTTCCCAATGAAAAAACTGCAGTAGAAGTGAAATTGCAGGATGTTCTGCATACGTTCAAAAAAGGACATAAAATACAGGTTCAGATTTCAAGCACCTGGTTTCCGTTGTTTGCAGTTAATCCACAGAAGTTTTTAGAGAATCCAAATTTTGCAGTAAAGGAAGATTACACCAAAGCATTTATTAAAGTATATGGTGACAGCTTTTTGGAAGTTAATGTTCTAAAATAATTTATAAAATATCGATTATAAAAAAACCAAAACTATTAAATTTAGTTTTGGTTTTTTTATAAGGTGAATTTAAGATCGAAAATTTCTCTACATTTTAAACTAAAAAGTTACTAAAGAAAATATTTAGCAACCTTTGCTTAAAGCGAATTCATTAATTCATCTGTAATTTCCATATTGTGAAATACGTTTTGTACATCATCATCGTCTTCGAAACGCTCCAGCATTTTCATATTTATTTTAAAATGCTCCTCCGAAACTTCTTTGGTGTTATTTGGGATTCTTTGAATTTCCGCACTTTTGGGTTCAATACCCAGTTCGTCTAATTTATGAGATAATGATCCGAAATCTTCAAACGCTGTGGTAATGAAAACTTCATCTTCGTCCTGTTCTATTTCTTCTGCGCCGCCATCAATCATTTCCATTTCGAAATCATCCCAATCCAATTTAATTAAGGAACGGTCCAGAGAGAAAATCCCTTTACGGTCAAAGATGAAAGCCAACTCTCCGTTCTTGCCCAGATTCCCGTCAAACTTATTGAATATTGCCCGTACATTGGCGACAGTTCTTGTGGGGTTATTTGTTGTACAGTCTATAAAAAAAGCGACTCCACCCTGTCCATAGCCTTCGTAGGTAATTTCTTCATAATTTTCCGCGTCAGCGCCACTTGCTTTTTTAATTGCACGCTCCACGTTATCCTTCGGCATATTAGCACCTTTAGCATTTTGGATGCATCTTCTCAACCCTGGATTAGTATCGGGATCTGGTCCTCCTGCTTTTACCGCAAGAGCGATATCTTTACCAATTTTAGAAAACGTTTTGGCCATCTTATCCCAGCGGGCCATTTTAGAAGCTTTTCTATATTCAAATGCGCGTCCCATATTATTTGATTTTTTCTGATTACAAAAATACAATTTTGTTTATAAAAAAACACCCTCGAAATCCGAGGGTGTTTATTATTTAGAATAATAATTTAATTATTTTTTCTTTTTTGCAGCAGCTTTTTTCTTAGCAGCGGCTTTTTTAGCAGCAACAACATCTGATTTTTGGTATTTAGACCATTCAGAATCATCACCGATATATTTAACGACTACTTTTCTGTCTACTTGTCTTTCAGCGTCTGAAGCGTTTTCTGCTACTTTAGCATTTTGCTCACCGATACCGATTGATTTAAGTACACTTGGCTCAACACCTCTAGCGTCTAAAGCAGAAACTACAGCAGCAGCTCTTTTCTTAGAAAGCTCTAAATTGTATGCGTCAGATCCTTTTTTATCAGTTTCACCGATTAATAGGAATCTTCCTCCATCTTTCTTAATGATATCAGCAGCTGTATCTAATGCTCCTGTAGATTTGGCATTGATAGTTGCTTTATTAAAGTCGAAATAAACCGCTTTCAGATTCTCTTCAACTTCAGCTCCTGTTACTTCTTTAGGTTTAGGACAACCGTTGTATTCTTTAAGTCCGAAAACTGTAGGACAAGCGTCATCTTTATCCAATACTCCGTCTCCGTCAGTATCTGGCCAAGGACAACCATTGTTTTCTACTGGACCTGGAACTTGTGGACAAAGATCATCTTTGTCAACAACACCATCTCCATCAGTATCTGGCCAAGGACAACCGTTGTTTTCAACTGGACCTGCAACATCTGGACATTGGTCATCGATATCTGGGATTCCGTCTCCGTCAGTATCAGGACAACCTTGGAATTGCGCTAAACCTGGAGTGTCAGGACATCTGTCATCTTTATCTAGAATTCCGTCTTTATCTCTGTCTGTATTTCCGAATCTAAATAATAAAGATGCGGAAGCTTGCCAAAAGTTAGCAACACTAGATTTGTCTCCTGGCGTAGAAACGTAATCTCCCTGAACACCTAAACCGAAGCTTTTAGTAATCCAGAAGTTAGATCCGATACCGGTAGCAAGAGCAAAATGATCAGCACCGATGTTTTTACCATCCTTGTCAAGCGCATTTGCTTGTCCGGTATAGTCATGTCTCAAATAATTGGCACCAGCTCTCAAATATGGATCGAACCAAGAATCTTCATTCCAAAGACCATTGAATTTAAATTGAAGACCTAAACCAGTCATAAGGAAAAACTCTTTCCCCATTCCGATTTTCTTGTTGTCAACATTCCCTACAGAGGTTTGCCAGTCAAGAACTAAGTACTTGCTTAAGTTTCTCGCAACTGTTAATTTTGAAAGTGGAGGTGTAATTGTAAAATTGTTCATGTTATACAACTGACCGTTATCACTACCGCCAAAAGCAGTTGAGAAAACATCTCCCACATTTCCTCCTGCCGCAGCATGATTTACTCCGTGAGCACCAACACCGATTAACCACGGGTTGCTGGTAGTCTGAGCGAAAACAGTAGAGGCAATCGTAAGTGCCAATGCTGAAATTCCTAATTTTAGATTTTTCATAGAATTAAATGATTAAATAATTGATAATGCAAAATAAATATAAATTTTCTTCATAAACAAAGATTTTTGGTCTTTTTTTAACTTTTCTTTAATATTCTGTCGAGATTTCGTTTGTTTTCTCTTTCTTTTATGCTTTCGCGTTTATCAAAGAGTTTTTTTCCACGACCGAGTGCAATAAGAATCTTGGCTTTTCCTTTATCATTTATATAAAGTTTTAAAGGAATTATAGTATTACCAGCATCTTTCAGTTTCTTTTCAAACTTTTGCAACTCTCTTTTGTGCAATAGCAACTTCCGTTCCCTTTTCGTCTTATGGTTATAAAAAGTTCCCAATTTATATTCATCAATCATCATATTTATGATGTACAATTCACCGTCAATAAACTGACAAAAGGACTCGGTGATACTCGCTTTCGACGACCGCAAAGATTTAATCTCTGTCCCAGTAAGTACCATTCCCGCTTCTATTTCTTCAGAAAGTTCATATTCAAAGCGTGCTCTTTTATTGTAGATTGCAATTGATTTTTCAATTTTCATTTTGATGGTAAATTTGATATTCTTTAAACTGTTAAATTTTATAAAATTTTAACATAACACTTCAGATTTTTTAATCGGGCTGGTCATTATCAATTTCGCTGCGTTTAAATTCACACTTTTTAAACAATGTATTAAACCCGATTTCTTTTCGTAATTTTGCATCAAATTTACAAAACTATATGTTAACAGTATCTAATTTATCTTTACAATTCGGAAAAAGAGTACTTTTTGACGAGGTAAATATTATGTTTACGAAAGGAAACTGCTACGGAATTATTGGTGCCAATGGTGCCGGTAAATCTACTTTCCTGAAAATCCTAACCAAACAGCAAGATCCTACAACAGGCACCGTTTCTCTTGAACCGGGGAAAAGAATGTCTGTATTAGAGCAAGATCACTTTGCTTACGATAATTTTACCGTGCTCGACACCGTTTTGAGAGGGAACAAAATATTGTTCAAAATCAAAGAAGAGATGGATGCGCTGTACGCAAAAGAAGATTTCTCTGATGCCGATGGAATTAAAGCGGGTGAACTTGGCGTAATCTATGACGAAATGGGCGGCTGGAACTCTGAATCCGACGCAATGACGATGCTTTCTAATGTCGGCATCAAAGACGATATGCACTATCAGATGATGGGTGAACTGGAAAATCAGAACAAAGTAAAAGTACTTCTTGCACAGGCATTGTTCGGAAACCCAGATGTTCTGATTCTGGATGAGCCAACAAATGATCTGGATATCGAAACCATCGCTTGGTTAGAAGATTTCTTATCAACTTACGAAAATACGGTAATTGTAGTTTCTCACGACCGTCACTTCCTGGATACCGTTTGTACACACATCGGAGATTTAGATTATTCTAAACTTAATTTATATACCGGAAACTACTCGTTCTGGTACCAAGCTTCTCAATTGGCGACAAGACAGCGTCAGCAGTCCAATAAAAAAGCTGAAGAAAAGAAAAAGGAATTGCAGGACTTTATCGCCCGGTTCTCTTCCAACGTAGCAAAAGCAAAACAGGCAACCGCTCGTAAGAAGATGATCGACAAACTAAATATTGAAGACATTAAACCTTCATCCAGACGTTATCCTGCGATAATTTTTGATACAGAGCGTGAAGCCGGTGATCAAATTCTGGAAGTTAAAGATTTAGAAAAAACCAAAGATGGCGAATTACTTTTCTCTAAAATTAATCTGAATTTAAAGAAAGGAGATAAGGTAGCCGTGATTTCTAAAAACTCCCTGGCAATTACCGAATTCTTCCAGGTTTTAAGCGGGAATACAGAAGCTGATAAAGGAACATTCAATTGGGGAATTACAACGAACCAATCTTACATGCCCCTTGACAATTCAAGTTTCTTCCAGGAAAACATCAACTTGGTTGATTGGCTAAGACAATTTACAAAGAATGATGAAGAGCGCCATGAAGAATATATGCGAGGATTTTTAGGAAAAATGCTTTTCTCTGGAGACGAAGCCTTAAAATCCTGTACCGTTCTTTCGGGAGGGGAAAAAATGCGGTGTATGTTCAGCAGAATGATGTTGCAACGCGCCAATATCCTGTTAATGGACGAACCGACCAATCACCTGGATCTGGAAAGCATCACCACTTTGAACAACTCTTTGGTTAGCTTTAAAGGAAACATTTTGCTGTCTTCTCATGACCACGAAATGTTGCAAACGGTCTGTAACCGTATTATCGAATTAACTCCGAAAGGAATTATCGATAGAGAGATGACCTACGACGAATATTTAGAAGATAAGAAAGTGAAAGAATTACAGCAGCAAATGTATTCTTAAAATATCTTTTCCCTTATATTTAAAAACAAACCGTTCAAAAAATTGAGCGGTTTTTTCTTTTGAGTTCCGCCTCGGCTTCCAACTTTTTTCCCTAATTTTGTGAGATTATGAGTCAAAAATGGATTTACAAACCCGAACCCGATGAGGATATTGTCGACGGAATAAGCTCGTCTCTTGGATTTGGAACTTTTGAATCCAAAATTCTCGTCCTTCGTGGCATCGATGATTATCAAAAAGCACGAGAGTTTTTCAAACCCAACCTCAACGATATACACAATCCTTTCCTGATGAAGGACATGCAGTTGGCCGTAGACCGCATTGCAACAGCGATCGAGAACGGCGAAAAAATCATGGTCTATGGAGATTATGATGTTGACGGGACGACCGCAGTTGCTTTGATGTATCTGTACCTCAGTAAAATTGTAGAGAAAAAATACCTGGATTATTATATTCCGGACCGAAATATTGAAGGTTACGGTATTTCTAAAGCAGGAATCGAGTATGCCAAAGAAAATGATTTCTCTCTCATCATCGCGCTTGACTGTGGAATCAAAGCACTCGACAAAATAGATTATGCCAAAGAACTGGGAATTGATTTCATTATTTGTGACCACCATTTACCGGGCGAAGAAATCCCTGATGCCGTTGCCGTTTTGGATCCAAAAAGGAAAGACTGCCGATATCCCTTTAAAGAACTTTCGGGTTGTGGCGTAGGTTTCAAACTTTGTCAGGGTCTGAACACCCTTTATAAAATCCCCGAAGCCGAACTTTTTGAATTGACCGATCTGCTTGCGATTTCTATTGCGGCAGATATCGTTTCCATGTCGGGGGAAAACCGGGTTCTCGCAAAACAAGGTTTAAAAATCTTAAGAAAGTCCAGAAACCTGGGATTGCGGATGCTAATTCCTGAAGATAAACTCGCCACTTTTGAAATCTCCAATATCGTTTTCGAAATTGCTCCCAAAATCAATGCTGCCGGACGGATTTCTCATGGGAAAGCCGCCGTGGAATTAATGGTTTCCGACAACCTGAAACATGCGACTCAAATCGTAAATGATATCGTAAACTTAAACGATTCCCGACGCGAAATGGATATGAGCAGTACCACCGAAGCTCTTCTGCAGGTAGAAACCAGCGGACAGGTTACCAATTTCTCGACCGTTGTTTATGGCGCCGGCTGGAACAAGGGAGTGATCGGCATTGTCGCATCCAGACTGACAGAAACGTACTACAAACCTACCGTTGTTTTTGCAGATGGAAACAATGGCGAAATTGTTGCTTCTGCCCGATCGGTTTCAGATTTCGATGTACATAATGCTCTGGAAGAATGCTCAGATTTATTTTTAAAATTCGGAGGTCATCCAGCTGCTGCAGGACTTTCTATGGAAAAGGAAAAATTAAATTTATTCAAAGAAAAATTCGAAAAAGTAGTTGCAGAGAAAATCCAGGAGCATCAGAAAGAACCAAGCATAAAAATTGACGCTGTTGTAGAAATTGATGACCTGAACAAAGACTTCTTTAATTTCCACAGAAAACTTGCACCATTTGGTCCGGATAATATGAAACCTGTTTTGGTTCTAAAAAATCAAAAACTTTCGGGCTATGTAAAAACAATGGGCAAAGAAAACAGTCATCTTAAATTCTTTATAAAGCAGGATTCTACCGGCAAAAACATCGAATGTATTGGCTTTAAATTAGGGAAATATGCGGATGAATTCAGACAGAAAACGTTCGACATCGCTTTCACGGCAGAAGAAAATCACTGGAAAGGAAATGTCACTTATTTTCTGAGTATCCGTGATGTGAAATTCAACTGATTTTTCACAGATTTAACTAAACCGTTTCCTGTCTTTTAAATTCTTTAGTTTCATCAAAAAGATATCGGTAAGTCGCCAGTTTTCTGGTGACTTTTGTTTCCAGATTCTCGGCAATTTTAATCATTTTAGGATTGAAATCTCCGATCCACTGCATTTCATAATCTTCAAAATCAGTGGTTTCACGAAAATGTTTCGTTCCTTCCCAAATCATAAATCCGTCAATCCCTTTTCGCTGCCATTCCGGGATAATTCCGAAAACCAGCCCTACCATTTTTTTATTCTTCCTGAATTTTTTAATGATTAAAAATAAGAGTTTCTGAAGAAGTCCGAATTTTCCATTAAAGAATTTAATCCACTGGTTCAAATCGGGAATATTCATCCACATCGCGATGGGCCTTTCATTTTCATAGACGAACCAGGAAATATGCTCATTGATAACAGGTTTTAGGCTTTTAAACATTTTCACCGTTTGCATTTCCGTCAATTGTTTTCCTTCACCATGACTTGCCCACGCCTGATTGTAAACTTCCGTAAAATCCTTCGCGAATTTTTCCAAAAATTTGATTTGAAGAGGTTTCGCCTTAATCTCTTTATTCTTTGAAATTCGCTGATGCATCGCTAAAAAATGATTTGCAACCGGATGATGAATTTTTCTCCCAAAGCATAATTGATTGAAATAAATTTGAAAACCATAATTTTCAAAAAGTGTTTTATAATAAGACGGATTATAATTCATCCCATAAAGTGGTTCTGAAAAACCTTCGGTCAAAAGCCCCCAGAATTTATCGCGTTCCCCGAAATTAATCGGCCCATCCATCGCTTCCATTCCTTTTTTCTGCAGCCATTCTTTAGCAAAATTAAAAATAAAATCTGCGGTTTTCTGGTGATCGATACAGTCAAAAAAACCTATTCCACCCGTTGGCTGATCCTGTGTGTATTTTTTATTAATGAAAACTGCAATTTTTCCGACGGTTTTATTGTCATCATTTTTAAAGAGGAACCGTTCGCACTCGCCGGATCTGAAAAATTTATTTTTTCTGGGATCAAAGACGTTTTCAATATCCTGATCCAGAGGCCGGATATAATTTCTATCCTTCCGAAAAAGGAGTTTTGGAAAGTTCAGAAACTCTAAAACCGACTCTTTCGACACCACATTAATTACCTTCATTTTTCAAAAATAATAAAGTTTCTTTGCAATAAATAGAGATTTTTTTGATTTTTTCACTATTTTTATAAAAATTCAAATTCCGTGAAAAAAACGCTGGCCATATTTGCCCATCCTTATTTTGAATATTCAACCACGAATATTGAACTTATTAAAGCGTATGAAACTTCTGACCTGCTGACTTTTAAAGATTTATATGAAGAATATCCGGATTTTCATATCGCGACTTTCAAAGAAAGAAAAAGAATAAGAGAATATGAACGGCTGGTTTTTCACTTTCCCTTAATTTGGTTTGGCCTGCCACCACTGCTCCGTCTATGGATTGACGAAGTTTTCGACATGAGCTGGAAAGCTGAAGACGAAAATGATCATCCACTGATGAATAAAGACGCCATCATTATTGTAACGATTGGGGCGAAAGAGGAACATTATCAGAAAAACGGATTGTATAAAACCACCATCGAAGAATTGATGAGACCGCTTGCATTATGTTTGGAGGTAACGGGAATTGAGGTAAAAGAAATCATTGCCGTTTACGAATCAGATGATCTGCAGGAAGAACAGTTAAAAACAATCTGTCATAAAATTACAAAAACTTTAGAAACATCATGAATGAAAGTTCATTAGCCCAAACTGCCTTAATTTTTTTAGGTGCTGCAATCGTAATGGTTCCACTGGTTCGGAAACTGGGGCTAAGTGCGGTGATCGGTTTTATATTGGGCGGAATAATCATTGGCCCTTTTGGTTTGAAACTGACAGGGAACGATTCCAATGACATTATGCAAGCCACAGAATTCGGCGTCATCATGTTGCTTTTTTTAGTTGGTCTGGAAATCGAACCAAAAAAATTCTGGAAAATCCGAAAGAAAATAATCGGGATGGGATTAGGACAAATGGCCATCACCGTCACCCTGTTATATCTGATTTTTTACCTGGCAGATTGGCGTAAGGATCAGGCATTGGTGGCCGCCTTATGTTTCAGTTTATCTTCCACAGCAATTGTTTTGCAGACTTTAAAAGAGAAAAATATTTTCAGAACTGATGTTGGTGAAGCCTCTTTCTCCATCCTTCTTTTTCAGGATATTGCCGTAATCCCAATTATCGCGCTTTTGCCGGTTATTGCCAAAAAATCAAATACTGACGAGAACCAGTTATTGTTGCAATATCTCCCCGACTGGCTACAACCGTTTTCGATTATTTTAGGTGTTATTGCTTTGATTATTTTAGGACGCTATATATTTGTTCCGTTTCTCCGGTATGTTTCCCGTTCCGGTATGAACGAATTGCTCACCGCTTCTTCCCTTTTCCTGGTCATTGGTGTTTCTGAACTGATGCATGCTGTCGGATTAAGCCCCGCCTTAGGCGCATTTATCGCCGGCGTAATGTTGGCAACCAGCGAATTCCGCCATGAGCTGGAAAGCCAGATCGACCCTTTCAAAGGTTTACTGTTGGCTGTATTTTTCGTGAGCGTGGGATCTACAATAAATTTCCACGTCATCATGGGAGATCCGATGTTTATTTTCACTACCATTATTATTGTTTTAATTGTGAAATTCATCGTCTTGGCAGGCGTTTTAAAATTATTTAAATTAAAACTGCATGAAAACCTTCTGGTGGCTTTTGGACTTTCACAAATTGGAGAGTTTGCCTTTGTCCTGATCAACTATTCTACAAAACTCTATTTATTCGACCCGAAACTCAACGCGCAGTTAATGGCCATCACTGCAATTACCATGTGTGTAACGCCAATTCTTTTACTCATTAATGAAAAGTTGATCGAACCACACATTCACGACGTGAAAAATGATGAACCTGAACTGGAAGAGCCTATCGAAAAGCAAAGAATCATCATCGTAGGTTTTGGTCATTTCGGCAGTACCGTGGGACGGCTGTTAAGAGTGAACGGAATCAGCGCAACCGTTCTGGATAATGATCCGCAACGTATCAATCTTCTGCGTTCCAAAGGATTTAAAGTATATTATGGTGACGCTTCCAAACCGGCAATTCTTCGATCTGCCGGTGCAGAAACCGCAGATCTTTTAATTCTCTGTCTGGACAGTCCTGAAAAAAATAAATTTATTCTCGAATATGCCCGCGAACACTTTCCACAACTGAAAATATTCGTCCGTGCAAAAAACCGTCTTGATGCTTATGATTTCATCAATAACGGTGTGGAAAATATTTACCGTGAAACGTTAGGAACCGCTGTAGATATGGCTGTTGACATTTTAAAAGCAACCGGAATGCGCGCGTATGCGGCCAGAAGATTAGGGCAAAGATTTATGGTGATCGATAAAGCGATGACGCGAAAATTGGCAAAAGAGCAGTTGAGCGACAAAGTAACTTTCACGATGACAGAACACCTGGATCGTGAGGCAGAACTTCTCGCAGAAGACAGCCACTCTTTCGACGAATCGCAGTGGAATGAGTATGAGGAATATCAGAATTAGGCAACAAACTGCCAGCAATATGAAATGGTTGATTGTTTAAGAAATGAATTCTCTAATGCAAACTCAAGATTGCCAATCGGTATCCTTTCATTCCGAAACCACTTAAAATCCCATCCGCATTTGCAGCCGTTACGGATTTCTGGCGGAACTCTTCTCTGGTGTAAATATTACTGATATGAACCTCTATTTTCGGTTGCGAAATATTTTTCAGGCAATCGGCGATTGCATAGGAATAATGGGTAAATGCGCCGGGATTGATCACCAGACTTTCAAAATCATCTTCTTGCAGACGGTTGATAATTTCACCTTCAACATTCGACTGATAATAGAGAAGTTCGTGTTGCGGAAACTCCTGCCTTAAATCCTCAAGATAGTGTTCCATAGAAACGCTTCCGTAAATTTCCGGTTCGCGGGTTCCCAAAAGATTGAGATTAGGGCCGTTCAATATTAAAATTTTCATGTAGAAATTTTTACAAAGATATGGTTTTACTGAAAATAAAGGCTTTTAGGCTTAATAATTGTTACAAAAAAAACTGGTTCATCCCCATTTTTCGTAAAATAGGAGCATCGCAGGTTTCGTTCATTGTCCTCCTTTAGAAAAATGTATTTTTGTAATCACCTCAAACTCTAATTTGTGAATATTTATCATAAGATTTTAAAGTACACCGGAATCTTCATCGCCTCTTTACTGGTGTTATTGATGGTCCTGGTTTTCAGTTTACAATTCCCTTCTGTTCAGAATTTTGCCAAAGGAAAACTGGTGAATTATCTGGAAAAAAAAATAAAAACCAAAGTGATTTTAGACCGTGTTTATGTCAGCTTCCCCAATAGTTTGGTGATGGAAAATCTGTACATACAAGGTCAAAAGGTAGACACACTCTTATTTGCCCGAAAACTGGATGTTGGTTTAAACATTCCTAAACTTCTCAAAAACACAGCTGATATTACTTCTGTCAATTTAGAAGGGGTGAAAGCAAATGTAGTCCGCAACGAAAACGGCACTTTTAATTTCGATTATATCATCGATGCTTTTGCTACCAAAGATGAAGAGCAGACTCCTTCGAAACCGTTTATTATTTCTTTGGATAAAATTAAACTTAAAGATATTGGGATTTCATTTATTGATAATCAATCCCGGAATGACATTAATCTTTACTTTAAATCATTTGACACCAGCGTAAAAACTTTCGATCTCAAAAAAAATAATTACGCAGTGAATGACATCAATATGGATGGATTGCGATTGAAATTGAAACAGGATTTAGTTGAAGAAGTTGCCAATAAAGTTGTAGAAAAAGTTGATTCTTTAAAACAACAAAGTCCGCTGAAATTAGGTTTAAATAAAATTAAACTCACCAATTTCAATATTGATTACGGCGACGACAATACCAAAACTTTTGCTAAAATTATTTTCAAAGAATTAAGCACGAAAATAAATCAACTCGATTTAGAGAACAGCAATTTCGGAATTGAAAATCTGTATTTAAAAGGAGCAGACATTAATGCCAAATTATTTCTGCCGGCGCAAAATGCCCATCCGAAAAAAGAAGAAAAAGTTTCCACCTCAACAGACGAAAAGTCATTAGCGCTTTTACTGAATAAATTAGTTTTAGACGATGTAAAAGTAATTTACGATAATACCGCGATTGCTCATACCAAAAGTGGAATGGACTTCAATCACCTGAGTTTTTCTAAAATGGATGTCGTTCTTTCTGATTTCAAAATGAAAGACAGAAGCTTTGCCGGAACTATAAAATCAGCAGAAATTAAGGAAAGTCGTGGCTTATATATTCAGAAATTCACCACCGATTTCGTGTTTGAAGATCAACAAGCGTATTTGAAAGAACTGTATCTGCAAACTCCAAAAACCATTTTGCGTGATGAAGTTGTTTTAAATTATAATTCAATTGAACAACTTTCAGCGAATCCTGGCGCAGTGAAAATTTCGGCTAACATCCAAAAATCTAAAGTTGGTTTTTCAGATATTTTAATGCTCGTTCCAACTTTAAAAAATACAGTTCCATTTGATAAATATCCGAATGCGATTCTGAATATTGATGCCAGACTGAAAGGAACAGTTAATGAATTACTGATTCAAAACCTGCAACTTTCGGGAATTGACCAGTTAAAAGTTAAGGCTTCAGGAACGATTAAAAACGCGATGAATACAGACCATTTATATTATGATTTAAATGTTCGGGAACTTTCTTCGTCTGCAAAAACTATTTATAATTTAGTTCCAAAAAATACGATTCCTACTAATATTACGCTTCCTTCCCATTTTAAAATTGCGGGAACAGCAAAAGGAACAACTCAGATTGTCAATACAAATCTGGTCGTAACTTCCACTTTAGGAAACGCCGGAATTCGAGCATCAGTCGATATGAAACGTAAAAATCAGGAACGTTACGATGTTCGGGCGAACCTGCAAAATTTACAAATCGGAAAAATTATTCAGAATAAAGATGTTGGTTCCATCACCGGACAAATCGCGGTGAAAGGACAAAATTTCGATCCCAATAAAGCGAATGCCGACATTAAAGGAAACATCAAATCGGTTGCTTACAAAGGTTATACGTACCAAAATATGGCGCTGAACGGAAAAGTAAATCATGGCGCTTATGTTGTTAATCTCGATTCTAAAGATCCAAATGCGGACTTAAAATTATTGGCTTCCGGTAATTTTTCGCAAAAAGAACCTACCATTAAAGTGAAAGGAACGATCCGAAAACTGGATTTACACCAACTCGGTTTTTACGAAGATCAAATGATTTTGGCCGGAGATATCGACGGCGATTTCACGAGTTTAAATCCCGACGCTCCGAACGGATATTTGAATGTAAAAAACTTTGCGATTTCTGACACCAAAGATATTTTTCCGTTGCAGGAAGTTTCTCTAAAAGCTGTTTCAACCGCAGATCAGAATCAAATTACACTGCAATCCCAAATCGCAGATATCGATTTGACAGGGAAATATAAATTGACACAAATCTTAGGTTCGCTGAAAAACACAATTAACCAATATTATCAGTTTCAAAAGCCGGGAACGAAAGTTGAAAAAATCGATTCAAACCAGTTTTTTACTTTTAATGCTAAAATTAAAGACGATAATTTACTTCGGAAATTTGTTCCAGAATTAACGGAATTTGAACCGATAACTTTGGCTGGAAATTATAATGCCGATTCCCGGAAATTAGAAGTCAGCGGACAAATTCCGCAAGTGACTTACGGTGCGAATAAAATCAGCGGCGGCGTTTTAACCATTAATAATTTGAATGACGCCTTGGTTTATGATGTGAAACTGGCAGACTTTAAAAATGAAAAAATTGCTCTAATGAAATTAAGTTTAAATGGCGGCATTAAAGACAATCTCATCTCCTACAACGCTTCTACCAAAGATGAAAAAGACGTCACGAAATTTCTGATCGCAGGAAATGTTGAAAAGATGGGCGACCTCACAAAAATCAGGTTAAATCCTGATGGTTTAACTTTAAATTACGACAACTGGCAAGTTTCATCTGATAACTATATCCAGTTAAGCAGCAAAGGAATTTTGGCTAACAACTTTGCAATTTCAAATAATGGAAGTGAAATAAGTGTTCAATCTGAAACAAATATTCCAAACAGTCCTTTGAATATTTCCATAAAAGATTTTAAAATTGAAACCATTACCGAACTCATTAAAAAAGATTCGCTTCTGGCAAAAGGGAATATTAATGGAACTGCACAAATCCGCGACTTGCAAAACAATATGACTTTTACGTCAGATATTGATGTGACTGATTTGTATGTTTACGGAAGTCCGGCCGGGAATTTAGAAATTAAAGCCAATAACCAATCTTCGGATTTAATCCTTGCAGATATCGCACTTTCCGGCTTTGATAATGATGTAAAACTGGGAGGAACTTACAATACCAAATCCAGCGATTTGGATATGAACCTCAACATGAATCAGCTTCAAATGAAAACGGTTCAGGGATTCTCGATGAATGCCATTGAAAAAGCTGAAGGTTATCTTTCCGGAAATTTAAAAATAAGCGGAAAAACCGATGCGCCAAATATTTTGGGCGGAATTAAATTTAACGAAGTTGGTCTGGGACTAACCCAATTGGGAAGCCGTTTTAAAAACATTAATGATGAAATAAAATTCACCAACCGTGGAATTGATTTCGATAGTTTTAAAATTAAAGATGAATCCGGAAATGCCATTGTAATCGACGGAGCCGTGCTTACCAAAACTTACAAAGATTTTGCTTTTAACTTAGATGTAAAAGCGAGAAACTTTAAAGTAGTCGATTCTGAAAAAGACAACGACAAAATAATGTACGGCGTTCTCGCGATGAATGCCGATTTAAAAATCCGTGGTAATATGGATTTACCAAAGGTTGACGGAAATTTAAAGGTGACCGATAAAACCGATTTCACTTTTGTTTTACCGCAATCTTCACCTGCTTTGCAAGAGCGTGAAGGAATTGTAGAATTCATTGATCAAGATCAAATTGCTTTACAAAAAACTATTAAAGCAGATTCACTAACCGACCAAAGCCAAATTAAAGGAATGGACGTGAACGTGAATATCGAAGTCGTTAAAGACGCGAAAATCTCATTAATTATCGATCAGGCGAATGGTGATTTTGTAAAACTTCAAGGTGAAGCACAATTAACAGGTGGAATCGATCCTTCAGGAAAAACCACTTTAGTCGGCATTTATCAGGTTGAAAAAGGAGCGTACGAAATGTCGGTAAGTTTACTGAAAAGAAAATTTGAAATCGAAAAAGGAAGCACCATTACCTGGACGGGCGAACCGATGACGGCAAATCTAGACATTACCGCAGTGTACAAAACCGACGCAGCACCACTCGATTTATTGCAGCAGCAATTGGCAACCGCTTCTGCCAGCGAACTCAATCAGTACAAGCAAAGAATACCGTTCAACACTTTACTGATCATGAAAGGTGAATTGCTGAAACCTGTGATTACTTTTGACATCACCACTTCTAAGGAAAACAATTCTGTCTCTTCTGAAGTGATTGACAATACGACGGCGAAACTCGATCAGTTGCGGCGCGAGGAATCCGAAATGAATAAACAGGTTTTTGCCTTGCTTCTTTTAAACAGATTCGTGGGTGAAAACCCTTTCCAAAGTGAAACCGGTTTGTCGGCTTCTACTTTAGCGAAACAAAGTGTGAGTCGGATTTTATCGGATCAGCTGAACAATTTGGCTTCGGATTTAATTGGTGGCGTAGAATTGAATTTTGATCTGGAATCCACTGAAGATTATTCCAGCGGCAATAAAAATGAAAAAACCGATCTGAATGTCGGCCTGACCAAAAGATTATTTGATGACCGCCTAAAAGTGACGGTGGGAAACAATTTCGCTTTGGAAGGAGATGCCAGACAAAATGAACAGATGACCAATATCGCAGGCGATATTACTTTGGATTACAGTCTTTCTAAAAACGGCAGATACATGCTGCGTGCTTACCGTAAAAACGATTATCAGGTCGCCTTGCAAGGACAGATTATCGAAACCGGCGTTGGATTTATCATCACCTTAGATTACGATCAATTCAGGGAAATATTCGAACGTTCCAGGAAAAATAAAAATTTCAGAAAACAAAATACGTCTTCAAAATAATGATAAAACTGAACAATTCTTATTATAAAATAATCACGACACTTTCTTTGGCATTCCTAATTTCATCCTGTAGCAATACCAAATTTCTGCAGGAAGGTCAATTGTTATATATCGGCGCGAAAATCAACATTAAAAATGATACGCTCTCAAAAAAAGAAAAATCAAATTTAAAAGAAGCACTTCAGGAGCAACTTCGCCCGAAACCGAATTCTTCTTTTTTAGGTTTAAGGCCTAAACTTTACATTTACAATATCTCCAAAGAACCTAAAAAACAAAAAGGAATTGGTTACTGGCTGAAATATAAAATCGGAGAAAAACCCGTTTTGCTGGGTGATGTCGATCGGGAATTCAATAAAAAGATCATCGTAAATTATTCTGAAAACAAAGGTTTTTTTAATGCAAAAGCGTCATCAGACACCATTTCTAAAAATAAAAAAGCGCAGGTTATTTACACCTTAAAACCTGGTGCAAGATATTTGATCAGCAAAGTTAATTTCCCCGAAGATTCTACCGTTATCAATTCTGAAATCCAATCGATAAAGGATAAAACTTTTTTAAAAACAGGAAATCCTTTCGATTTAGACATAATCAAAGCAGAGCGTGAGCGAATTGATGAACATCTAAAAAACCGCGGTTTTTATTATTTCAGTCCTGATAATATTATTGTTCAGGCAGACAGTACCGTAACCCAAAAACCAGAAGTTGAACTTTTCGTAAAACTGAAAAACAATACGCCGGCATTGGCAAAAGACCAGTTCACGATAGACAAAACGATCGTTTTTGCAGATTATGATATCAGAGACGTAAAACTGGGGAAATATGGAGTTCCTTATAATACCGATTCTGTAGAAATATACAACAACATTCACATCATCGATCCTAAAAATAAATTCAAACCGAAAATTTTCGACCGTACGCTTTATTTTGACAAAGGAGATCTATACAACCGAACAGACCACAATCTTTCATTGAACCGACTGATCAGTTTAGGCGTTTTCAAATTTGTGAAAAATGAGTTTATCGTTTCAGATTCACTGAATCATCAATTTGATGCATATTATCTTTTGACACCGAGACCTTTTCAGTCTTTGCGTTTAGAAACTTTAGGAAAAACCAATTCCGCCAATTATACCGGTGGAGAAGTTAATCTGAACTGGACGCACCGGAATTTTTTCCGCGGCGCTGAACAGTTAAAAGCGGCTATTTATGGCGCAGCAGATGTTCAGGTCGGCGGTCCAAAAGACGCGAACAATATTGTCAGAGTCGGTGCCAATGCGCAACTTTCTATTCCGAGAATTGTGGCGCCTTTCAAATTTCATTCTTCAAGTGCTTATGTTCCGCGAACGAACATCAATATCGGTTATGAATATCTGAGCAGAACTCAATTGTATACTTTGCACAGTTTCACGACTTCATTCGGATATCTTTGGAAAGAAAACGAAAGAAAGGAACATGAATTAAAAATTTTGGATGTAACCGTTGTTGCCCCACAAAAGGTAACAGAGAAGTATCTGGAACAAATTAAGGGAAATCCATCGAAAGAAATCCCGGCAAATCCATCGCTTCAAAGAGTAATTGACAAACAATTGATTTTTGGTCCCACTTACAGTTACACCTATACCAATACGATGCTTCCGAAAAAGAACACTTTCTATTATAAAGGAAGTACAGATTTGGCAGGAACAATCACCGGTTTAGTGAGTGGCGCCGATGCAAAAGCCGGAAAACAAAAAGAACTTTTCAATATTCCTTTCAGTCAATATGCGAAGATGGAACATGATTTCAGATATTACAGAAAGGTGAACGATAAAAGTACTATTGCTACGCGGTTTATTGCAGGAATCGGATATCCTTACGGAAATTCAATGACAATGCCTTACGTAAAACAGTTC
The DNA here is from genome assembly GCF_030815285.1 of Chryseobacterium sp. MDT2-18. Classification (NCBI taxonomy): domain Bacteria; kingdom Pseudomonadati; phylum Bacteroidota; class Flavobacteriia; order Flavobacteriales; family Weeksellaceae; genus Chryseobacterium; species Chryseobacterium sp. MDT2-18. Next base: position 257,520 of record NZ_JAUSWQ010000005.1, read on the forward strand.
TTTGTGGGCGGAAGTAATAGTATTCGTTCCTTCAGAGCCAGAACTTTAGGGCCGGGAAGTTATGATCCAAGAATCCAAAATGCGTCTTTCTTTTTTGATCAGTCCGGAGATATTAAATTAGAACTGAATGCAGAATACCGCGCGAATATTTATAAGTTTTTAAATGCCGCCGTATTCGCTGATGCAGGAAATGTCTGGCTCGTGAATGAGGATCTTACCCGTCCGGGTGGAAAATTCTCCAAAGACTTTGTAAAAGAAATCGCAGTTGGTGCCGGCGTCGGATTAAGACTTGACTTTTCAATTCTTATTTTAAGACTGGATTTGGCAATGCCTCTCCGCATTCCTTATTATGAAGAAGGCGACCGCTGGACTTTTGATAAAATTGATTTTGGAAGCAGTGCCTGGAGAAAAGACAATTTGATTTTGAATATCGCAATTGGTTATCCTTTCTGATAATTTGATGAAAAAAGTTAGACCACATTACTTTTTGAAGTATTCTTTGGTAACTCTATGGTAAAAAAAATAAGTGTTTTACTCTAAAAAAAAGATAATGAGATGAAGAAGTTAACTTTTTTATGGACGACTTTAATGGAAACCTTCACCGAATGGAATAATTCGCCGGCGGGTAAAGACGCTGCGAGTTTGGCCTATTATGCGATTTTTTCGATTCCGGGATTATTGATTATCATTATTTGGATTGCCGGAAACTTTTTCGGGGAAGAAGCCATTCGTGGTGAAATCAGCCATCAGATCAACAGTGTGATGGGACAGGATGCCGCCCAAAGTATCGAGGACATGATCGCAGGAGCGTTGATAGACCGGCAGAATATCTTCATGAAAGCATTGGGAGTCGCTTCGCTGATTTACGGTGGAACGACCGTTTTCTTTCAGCTTCAAAAATCATTAAATAAACTTTGGGACGTAGAAGCAGCACCGAAAAAAGCCATTATCAAATTTTTACTCGACCGCGCCAATTCTCTGGGAATGATTATCGTGATTGGTTTTTTATTAATGATTACGATGGTTCTTTCTTCCCTGATCAGCCTGCTGAATAATTTCATCATGTTTCGGTTAGGATTTGAAACCTATGTTTTAATGGAGACCGTGAATTATTTGTCTGGATTTATCCTGGTCATCCTGGTTTTCGCTTTTATGTTTAAGGTTCTTCCGGATGCAGAAATTTCATGGAAAGCGGTTTGGCCGGGCGCATTTCTTACGGCACTTCTTTTTACCGTCGGCAAGTTTTTGCTCAGTCTTTACTTTTCAGAACTGAAACCAACCTCCGCTTTCGGGACCGCAGGAACAATCGTTTTAATTATGATGTGGATTAATTACTCCTGTATGCTCATCTTTTTTGGCGCAGAATTTACTAAAGTGTACTCCCGGAACAAAGGAATTAAGATCGTGCCGTCCCGCCATGCAAAATGGAGTGCAGAAAAACTATATCACGAATCATTAAAAGAATAACTTAATCCTCCTCGGAAAGACCTAAAAACCTGTAACGATTATATTCATCACAGGTTTTTTTGGCTGGAATTAAAATATTTTGATAGAATTTGCTGATGATTAGTCTACAATAATAAGACAACTTTTTATCAGCAAGAATAAATTGTGCAGCGAAAAATGATAGTGAATAATGCCGCTTTTTGAAATTATGTTGATCATTTTTCTTTAACCTGCGTGATAAAAAGCTCATCGCCTTGAGAAATGCAAGGATTTATTAAAACATTGATATCCTAAGTTGGTTCCATGATATTGTAAATTTAGACAAACCTATGAACAGGGCACAAAAAAAACTTCCGAAAAATTAATTTCGGAAGTTTGGTAGCCCGTAGGGGAGTCGAACCCCTCTTACCAGGATGAAAACCTGAGGTCCTAACCGATAGACGAACGGGCCAGTGCGTCTTTGCTTTTTTATATAATTACGCTAATTTATTAACGTGCTTAGTCAACTTACTTTTAAGGTTGGCCGCCTTGTTTTTGTGGATGATGTTTTTCTTCACCAACTTGTCTAACAAAGAGATTACTGATGGCAACTGTAAGGTAGCGGCAGCTTTATCTTCTTCATTTCTCAATACTTTCAAAACCGTTCTAGCAGTCTTGTGGTAATATCTGTTTATTACTCTTCTCTTTTCGCTTTGTCTGATTCTTTTCAGAGCTGATTTATGATTTGCCATATCTTCTTAAAACTTGGGTGCAAAGATAATAATCTTTTTTTAATTACAAAATCTTTTTTAATAAACTTTTCAAAAACTTTCATCTTTAGTAGCCTATAAGGGAATCGAACCCCTGTTGCAAGACTGAAAATCTTGAGTCCTTACCACTAGACGAATAGGCCTTTGCTTTGAGGACTGCAAAAATAGAAATTAGTTTTTAATCCTGCAACATTTTTTCAAAATTATCTTGAAATTTTTTGAATCACCGAATTATTAATTCCTTTTCCCTCCAGATCATTTTGCACTTTTACCGCTTCTTCTAAACTGGAAAACTTGCCGTAGGTATAGTAGAACTTGCCTTTCTCCTTTGTGCGGATCACGTCTTTCAAGGTATTGAGCACCGCAGAATTGGCACTTAATTTCTGATCACTCACCGCAACTTCTAAAGTATAATAACCAATACCTAATTTCTGATGGGGTACAAATGATATCGCCACAGCATTTTTAAAGCCGGCATCTTTAACCGTTTTTAAATTATTATCCCGAACAGAGGCCAAATTAGTCACGCTATAATAATACTTATACAAATCATTGTCTTTGATCGTTAGAACGTAATTCAGGCCTTTTAAAGCCGGATCACTGCTGTTATACTTCATCGGTGATGACATCAGTAAAATTCTGAAATCATTTTTCAAAGCGATTTCTGCCGGCCTCTCTGGTTCTTTTGGCACATTTACAATGCTTCCATTTCTTTCAATCGCTTTTTTATAACTTACAATAGCGTCATAAATACTTTCCGCAATTTCATTTTGACCCTTGTCCGAGGCCAAATACATTCCTTCCTCGTAATTACTGATGAAACCGGTTTCAATTAAAACAGAAGGCATCGCGTTTAACCGCAGCACGTGAAGATTCTGTTGTTTTACTCCCCGCGAAAACCGCTGATTCTTTTTTTCAAAATTCCCTTCTACAAAACTGCCGAAGAGAAGACTGCTTTCTAAATATTTACTTTGCTGAATTTTAAGCGCAATTAATGATTCAGGAGATTTCGGATCGTACGAAGCAAAGGTCTCGCGGTCTTTTTCATCCAGGAAAATCACATCATTTTCTGCTTTGGCCACTTCAAGATTTGTTTTATTCTGATCTGGACCCTGCACAAAGGTTTCGGTTCCATATGGCGAAGTTTTCGTACTTGCATTGCAGTGAACGGAGACGAATAAATCTGCTTTACTCCGGTTCGCTAAGGTAGTCCGATCGGTTAATGACGGAAATTCATCGATTTTCCGGGTGTATATGATTTTAAAATCCTTGCTTTTTTCGAGCATACGCCCTAATTTCAATACCACAGCCAGGGTAACATCTTTTTCCCGTAAAGTTCCAAGTTCACTGTAATACCTGTTTGCCCCATGATCAGAGCCACCATGCCCCGCATCCAGGACAATCGTGAACTTTTTTTGAGCACTGGGAAGAATAAATATCAATGAGAAAAAAAGGAATAAATATTTTTTAAAAGAAAAACTATCAGTAATCATCGGTAAATTTTAAAATTTATATTAATTTTGACGGCAATATATAATATATAATAGAATAAAAGCGCTTTGGTCAAAACTGGCTTCAAAAATATACCTCTCGTTTTAATTATCCTAATTTTTAACAATTTTTTAGCACATCTGCATGCTCAAAATTTGACTGGAAATAAGATAGTTGCTAAGACTGTACCCAAATCTGATACGGTTGTTCTAAAGAAAGAACAGTTGCAAGCAGTGGTGAAAACAAAAGCCGACCGCACCAGAAACGACATCCCAAAAAAGATGACCTACCTGAACAAAAATGCGCAGGTGAAATACCAGGACATGACCATCGATGCCGATTACATCTCTATTGACTGGGACAAGTCGCTGGTCTTTGCAAGAGGAGAACTCGATTCTTTGGGGAAGATTATAAAACCTGCAGCCGCCATTCAGGGAGGCAAAACTTACGAGTACGATGAGTTCACCTACAACATCAAAACCCGCCAGGCAATCGCTTTCAATGCCCGGACTGAGGAAAGCGAAGGGGTAATCGTTGCCGAAAAAACAAAGAAATATAACGATTCGGTCTTCTTTATGAAAAGAGGAAAATATACCACCGACGAATATTTCATCAAGAAAAAAGATACGATCGCGGATTACTATTTGCTCGCTCCCAACATTAAATTAATTAAAGGAAAAAATAAATCGCAGGTCATTACCGGACCGATTCAGATGTATATCGAACAGGTTCCTACGCCTTTGATTATGCCGTTTGCGATTTTACCCTTTTCGGATAAAAGAAGCGCAGGGATTTTAATTCCAAGTTTTGGTGAAAGAGAAGATGTTGGATTTTTCCTGAATTCTCTGGGCTATTACCAACCAATCGGGGAACATTTTGATTTCAAAATTCTGGCCGACCTCTATACCAAAGGAAGCTGGAATTTAAAACCTGAAATCAATTATAAAAAGAATTACAAATATACGGGGAACTTTTCTGCGGATATGGGAACAACTGTACGTGGGATAAAGGGTCTTGCCGATTATTCCAAAACAGGAACGTACCGGATTGCGTGGCGACACCAGCAGGACTCCAAAGCCAATCCATTTCTTACTTTCTCGGCATCCGTGGATGTGGTGAGCAACAAGTTCTATAATAATACCGTAAATAATAATTACGCCTTTAATCAAAACAACCTCAACGCGCAACAGAATTCATCAGTCAGTATTGTTAAAAGATTCCTGACTTTACCGGTCACCATTACAGGAACTTCTTCTTATTCTCAGAATTTCTCGACCGGTTTATCAGATTTAAAACTTCCGCTCATGAATGTGGCGATCAACCAGTTTTATTTATTCAAACCAAAGACGGGAATCCGACAAGGCTTATTAGAAAACATTACGGTAAATACAGGGCTGAACCTGAATAATTACGTGCAGACAAATGAGGGCGAGCTGTTTACCAAAGCGATGTGGGATAAAATGCAAACCGGACTCCGAAACAACATTACCTTAGGAACCAATACCACTATTGCGAAATTTTTCACATTCTCGGTTTCTGCGAATGTAGATAATGCGCTGACCACCAAAACACTGACGAGAAATTACAACCCGCTTACCAATAAAGTAGAGGATCTGCTAAACAATAAAATCGCAGGATATTCTTCTTTCTCCACCAGCACGAGTTTACAGACTGTTCTGTACGGAATGTTAAATTTCAAAAAAAATTCATCCATTCAGGCGATTCGTCACATGATGACTCCACAGATCGGCTTCAGTTATTCGCCGGATTTTTCCGCGGCCAGTTTCGGATATTATAAAAATTATTATAATGACCGTGGCGAAATGACGCCCTACTCTATTTTTGACCGCGGTATTATTGGCTCTCCCAACTCAGGTCTGGTACAGGCGCTAAGTTTTTCGGTCAATAATAATTTAGAGATGAAAGTAAAGTCTAAAAAAGACTCTACCGGAACGAAGAAGCTGAAAATTTTTGAAAGTTTAAATTTCAATACCAATTACAATTTCGCGGCACCCAATCATAAATGGTCGCTGTTCAGTTTCAGCGGACAAACCACCTTATTTGAAAAATTGAATTTGAACACCAACTTAACATTGGAGCCTTATCAGATTATTTTTGCCCCAGGAAGTGAAACCGGCATCAGAACAGAAAACTTCGGACATTTCAGCATACAGGGTTTCAATGCACAACTTTCTTATCCGTTGAGTGAAGCCATCTTTGGTGAAAAAGAAGAACTCGCGAAGAAATATAAAACCAAAGGAGAAATACGGAATGAAGATTATTATTTTGATGAAGATCATTACGCCAGATTTAAACAGCCCTGGACTTTAAATGTAAATGCACAGTATGGTTACACCCGAACCTTAACCCGATTCGGGAACAATGTAGCGTCATTAGGACTAGATGGCAGCATTAAATTAACGCCTTTTTGGAATATCACAGGAAACTTATATTACGATATTGTCACCAAAGAAATCGCGACCACGCAGTTAGGATTCTCCCGTGACCAAAGAAGTTTCACCATCAACTTTAACTGGATTCCCTATGGACAGTACAAAGTGTACGATTTCTTTATCGGAATCAAAGCCAACATTCTGCGTGATGCAGTGAAATATAAGGATCGAAGTTTCACCCAACCCAATGCGCCATTTTAAATTTTAAAGAATTAAACTTTAGTTTTATATTTGCCAAAAATCAATCCTATGAAATCGCCATTATCAAATACTGTAAACAAACACAAATAGAGGCGATTCCATATGACTTAAAAAAACTACCTACTTATGAAAAAGATTATCTCTACTTCGAAAGCTCCAGCTGCGATTGGACCTTATGCACAAGCGAATTTTGTGAATGGAATCCTTTATATTTCCGGGCAGATTCCCTTTAATTCAGAAACTGGCAAAATAGAAGAAGACATTGATAAAGCGACTCATCAGGTGATGAAAAATTTAGAAGCGATTCTTACTGAAGCAGGACTCACCTTCGATAACGTGGTGAAAGCAACTATTTTCCTGAAAAACATGGATGATTTCGCCGTGATGAATGACATCTATGCCTCTTACCTTAACCCGGAAAGTTATCCGGCAAGAGAAACAGTTCAGGTATCTTGTTTACCGAGAAATGTAGACATCGAAATCTCTATGATCGCACATCAATTTTAAATGAACTTTCTAAGAAATACATTTGCAGTTCTCACAGGTCTGGTTGTGGCGGCAATTCTTATTTCACTGGGAATAAGGCTGAACTCATCGTGGATTACCTACGGGGAATACGCCCCTTTTCAACGATGGGAAACACTGTTGAAATCGATGGAGCACAAACCTTATTTTTTTGTAGCCTTACTCATTTCTTCCGGCATTGCGGCGACCGTAGGCGGTGTTGTTACTGCAGTTATTGTAAAATACGCGAAAGTGGCTTATGCCATATTAATAGGTTTTATCTTGCTGTTTATGGCGATGCTGGACATCATTATTTTCCCGTATCATCCAACCTTTTATAAAATTTTAATCTTCCTTACCTTCTTCCCTTTTGCATGGATCGGCGGCAAGATTACAGAGGTAATTTATGAAAGAAAAAAAAGACAGCGACGGAAACTTAACAAATAAAAAAAACGCAACCTTTAAAAAGTTGCGTTTTTTTTATTTGTTAATCAATCCAGTTAAGGCATTTTGAATCCTCTTGTCGTAATTCTGCCCATTTCGTCAACATATTTCACCTGTACGTTTCCGCTGTAACCCTGCAAAATTTTCTCTATGTCTTTTTGGGAATTCACGGGTTTACCGTTCACTTCGATGACGATGTAATTATCGACAATTCCGATTTTCGACATTTCACTGCCATCCTGTACATTTTTGGCAATAACGCCACTGGTTAAACCATAATCGGTTTTGAATTTTTCACTTAATGGTTCGAATTCTGAGCCGATTTTCTCGGTAACACTTAAATCCGCCTTGCTTCTCAGTGAAGTTCCCCCTGTCTGGTCTTTCAAAGTCACATTTACGGTGTTTTGTTTTCCGTTACGCAGGTAACTGACTGCTACTTTATCGCCTGGTCTTTTACTTCCTACCGCAAAGGACAGGTCATAATAACTGGAAACCGCCGTATTATCAACTTTGGTAATAATATCACCCGTTCTTAAACCGGCATCTTCAGCTCCCCCTTTATCGGCAACTTCAATTAAATAAACACCGTCCCCACTTTTCAGATTGCTTTTTTTCTGCTGATTGTAGGCGGCAACAGTTCTTTCATCGGAAAGATCCAAAGGCACTACGCCCAAAAATCCTCTCTGTACCAATCCAAACTGTTTGATATCTTCAACTACTTTTCTTGCTAAATTCGATGGTACCGCAAAACCGTACCCTTCATAATAACCGGTTTTGGAAGAGATCGCAGAATTAATCCCGATCAATTCACCATTCGGATTAACCAGCGCTCCACCTGAATTTCCCGGATTAATGGCCGCATCGGTCTGAATAAAGCTTTCAATCGGCGATTTAGACTGCTGGCTGAGCAAATCGATACTTCGTCCTTTTGCAGAAACAATCCCTGCGGTAACCGTAGAATTTAAACCCATCGGATTTCCGACTGCTAAAACCCATTGCCCGACTTCTACATTATCGGAATTCGCAAAATTAAGGTAAGGCAATCCTTTTTCTTCGATTTTTAGAAGGGCGATATCGGTGGTCGGATCCGTACCTACCAAATTGGCAACATAAGACTTCTTGTTAGAAAGAACGACTTCTAATTTGGTTGCACCGGCAATTACATGGTTGTTTGAAATAATATAACCGTCCGGCGAAATGATTACTCCAGAACCCATTCCGGTAGGCATATTAGGCGGCGGAGCCTGTTGCTGCTGTCTTGGATTTCCGCCAAAAGGATTGAAAAAGAAATCAAACATATCCTGATCACTTGTTCTGCTTTTTTTGTTGGAAAAGTTTTTGATACTCACTACGGCTGGAACTGTCATTTTGGCAGCTTTCACGAAGTCATCGCCTACTCCCGCCATATTAAAAGAGGCGTATTTTGCATCGCTTGTCTTGGGAGCAAAATAATTAAAATCTGAATCATGGTTTTTTACATTAAAGTAATTGAATGCGCCAAAGGTTGTGGCTCCAGACATTACTCCTACTACTGCATACGGAATCAGTTTTTTTAAGGTGTTTCTCATCGTCATAAAATATTTAAAACGTTATATTTAATTGTTTACTAAACAAATTTAGTGCTAAATCAGTATTCATAAAAAGGGGTTCGTTTCAACTTTAACTAAACATTAACAACAATTACCATATTTTAAATAAATTTAAATAAATTTACCTTTACCTATCCTGTTTTTTAACAATTTCTTGAGAATCATTTCCAATGACAAAATAGCAGATAAATGATGACAGACAAAAAAATCTTTGTTATATTTGAAACCTATTCTTAAAATCAAAACAAACTAATTACTTCTTTAAATTTCTAATCAGCAATATCGTATGAAACTCAATATCAAAAATGAAACAGGAAAGCTTAAATCGGTTGTTCTGGGGCAGCCTAATTCTTTAGGAGCCATTCCCACTTTAGAGGAAAGTTACGATGCGAAATCTTATGACACCATTCAGAAAGGCATTTATCCTACCGAAAAAGAGGTCATACACGAGATGAACGAATTTGAAAAAATATTAAAAAAATACGGTGTTCAGGTATTCCGTCCGGAAATTATCGAAAATTACAATCAGGTTTTTGCCCGTGACGTCGCTTTTGTTATTGATGACAAAATGATTATTTCTAATGTGATTGCCGACCGTGCGGATGAACAGGAAGCCTATCGTAAAATTTTCGAAGAAGTGAAATGGAGAGACATCATCAATCTTCCAGAAACAGCCCACATCGAAGGTGGCGACGTGATCGTCTGGAACGATTTTCTTTTCATAGGAACCTGTTTTTCTGAAGATTACAGAAATTTCAAAACCGCCCGGACCAACGAATACGCCATTAATATCCTGAAGGAGTATTTTCCTAAAAAGAGAATTCTTGATTTTGAATTAAAGAAAAACGACCGCGAACCTTATAAAGGAATCCTGCATCTCGACTGTACTTTCAATCCTGTCGGGACCGATAAATGCATAATTTATAAAGACGGTTTTGTGGATGAAAGCGATTATCTTCTGATCCTGGATATTTTCGGTGAAGAAAACTGCTTTCATGTGACCGATGAAGAAATGTTCGAAATGTATCCTAATATTTTCTCGATTTCACCGGAAATCGTCGTTTCCGACTCCTCATTTACAAGAATGAACAATCACCTGAGAAACGAATGGGGAATGACGGTGGAAGAAATTCCGTATCGTGAGATTTCGAAAATGGGTGGCTTGCTCAGATGTTCTACGATGCCTTTGGTGAGGGAATAATTTTAAAAATAGAATTCTTTTTTAACCGCAAAAGAGACAAAAAAGTAATGTGAAAATAGATTGCCAAAAGAATTCAAAAAAACAGAATTTTTATTCCACTTACATTTTGCAGTCTTTTGAGTTACTTATTATAGCAGAATGCTTTTGTATCTTTTGCGGTAAACATTTTTTCAACTGAATGACGCTAAATTTACAAAAGTCAGATTTTCAATACCATTTTTTTGAACTTTTAAATTTCTTTCAAGTACAAAACTCCGGTGTCTTTTGAGGTTTAAATAAAGGTTCTAAGAACTTAACAGTTTCAATTTTTTAATTTCATTGTCGGTAACGAAAGTATCGTAATCCCTGATCGCAGAAGAATGAAAACTTTTTCCGCCCGTAAACTTTTTCAATTCCAAAATATTTTTGGAACGTACGCCGCCACCAATCAGAATCTCGATTTTATCGGAATATTTTTCAATTAAAGTTTTCAGCATCTCTTTTCCTTCCATGGCTGTTGGTTTTCCACCGGAAGTGAGCACCGTTTTGAAACCTAATTTAATTAAAGTTTGAATAGATTTTTCCAAATCTGCGGTCCGGTCGAAAGCACGGTGAAAAGTACACGGCGTTTCTCCGGCAAGCTCGAGAAGTTTCTTATTTCTGACTACGTCAATTTCGTTGTCAGAAGTCAATACCCCAAACACAAAACCGTCTGCTCCTCCTTCTTTAAAAGTGATTATACTGTTTTTCATCTGAACAAATTCATCCTCAGAATAAAAGAAAGGCCCACCTTTCGGTCGGATCATCACATAAACAGGCATTTTATAATTTCTTTTGAGATGCAAAAATTCGTAAAAGTCGGGAGTGGTACCGCCGAGCTCCAGATTATCACAGAATTCGATTCGATCCGCCATCGACTGGCAGGCGGTTTCCGCAGAGGTCACTTCAAAACAGGCAATTTCTAACATAGGTTTTTTATTGTCTATAAATTTAAGTATTTTTGTGACATAAAGGGGTGAATATCCTGCTAAAACATACAATTCATGCAAACAGCCAATACCGTTCTGATGGTAGAACCGATCGCTTTCGGTTACAATTCTCAAACTGCTCAAAACAATTATTTTCAGGTTGAACAAAAAGAAGCCGATATTCAGGAAAAAGCGCTTCAGGAATTCAATAATTTCGTTGCAAAACTTAGAGACAAAGGAATTCAGGTGATTACGGTGAAAGATACTTTAGAACCCCATTCCCCGGATTCTATTTTCCCGAATAACTGGGTGAGTTTTCATGAAGACGGAAGAGTGGCTTTGTACCCGATGTTTGCGCCCAACCGGAGAGTTGAAAGGCGCGCCGATATTTTAGATACCGTTCGCAATGAAGGCTTTGTAATTAAGGAGGTCGACGATTTATCATCTCCCGAAAATGAGGACAAATTTCTGGAAGGAACGGGAAGTATGATTTTCGACCATGACTATAAAATCGCCTACGGTTCTGTTTCTCTCCGTTTAGATGAAGAATTATTCCGTGATTTTTGTAAGCAGTTTGACTACACGCCAGTTGTTTTCCATTCGCATCAAAATGTCGGAAATCAAAGATTACCCATTTACCACACCAATGTGATGATGTGCGTTGCAGAACAATTTGTGGTAATCTGCCTTGATTGTATCGATGATGAACTGGAAAGGGAAAAAGTACAGGAAGTCATCAAATCAACCGAAAAAGAAATCATTGAAATCACTGAAGAGCAGCTTCACCAGTTTGCCGGTAATATGGTACAGGTTCAAAACGAAGAAGGAACTCAGTTTTTAGTGATGAGCGAAACGGCTTACAAATCACTGACTCCGGAACAAATTCAAAGAATAGAGAATTACTGCGAAATCATTTATGCCGATCTGAATACGATTGAAGTCAACGGCGGCGGAAGCGCAAGATGCATGCTGGCGGAAGTTTTTCTACCGAAGAACTAATATCAGTTATTGTGGACGAATACGAAACATCTTTTCCACAGCAATTATTTATAAGCGAACCAAACTGCAGTTTATTATAAAAAAGAAGCCACTTTATTGAGTGGCTTTTTGTTTGCAGTGTTGAATTAAAAATCCGATTTGTGACTAGTTTTGGTAGGGTTCAATGTCGGAAGAGTTTCCGTGGTTGAAGGCTATGATACTTTTTGTAACACCACTTGATTTTTACTGCCGCAAGAAAACTTTCCAACCGGATTAAAATCCCAACCCTTTTTAAACATCAAAAATCCACAACATAACGTCGTGGATTTTTTTTACAATTTAATAGGAAGTATGAAAAATTTAAATTATCTCGTTCTGTTCTTAATATCTTTATCTGCGCTGTCAATGGTCCGTACTTTTTTCACCTTTTGGTTTCCGAAGTTATACACGATGGTCAGTTCAACGCCTCTTCTGTATTGATTCTGATTGACATAATTGTAATTCCCGTTTTGCTGGTAATCTTCAATAACTATTTTGTGCGTATTTAAAACATCATTAAAGCCAAGCGAGAAAGTCCATTGATCCCAGATTTTTTTAATATTCAAATCTAAACTCATCAAATTGTGAAGTTGGCCCAATTCGATCTGCTGTCGGTCAACATAGAAATAATTCACGCCTAAAAACCAGGTCTTGTTTTTGTCGAGACGGATATTATTATTGGTTTGGATCAATAAACTGTTCGACGCTATATGATTTTCGTAGGTTGGAAAAATATCGCCAGTCAGGGGATCCTGATTCAAACTTCCGTTGTTCATATTCCTTTGCAGACCGATATTAAAATTGGATGTCAAATAGCCTTTAAAGAAAGTTTTCTGCATTCCAAGCATCGCAGTCAACTGCTGTTTGTCGCCGAAATTCGTCCGGATGTATCTCAGCTGATTTTTCCCGTCGATCACGCCTTGCAAAGGAACTTGTGTGATCTGATCTTTGGTTAAACTGTGACTTAATATCAGAAAATAAGAACTTTTATACATATAAGTCAATTCCTGATTATAGACCGAAGATGCTTTTACAAAAGGATTGTTTTGGGTATAATTAAATTCAGTTAAAATATTCCGCACCGGATTGAGTTCCCAAAAACTTGGTCTTCTCATTCTGCTGGAAAAGGCGTAGGAAATAGTATTCTTGTCATTAATTGCATAATTCATACTCAGATATGGCAGCAGCTTGTCATAATCTCTTTTGATATTTCTGAGGTTTTCATCCTGCGCATTATCAGAGTGGCCTTCGCTGTTGGTCAGTTCATACCGGGCGCCCAATTTACCGGAGAATTTTGGGGAAAATACTTTTTCAACCGTAAGATAACCGCCAAAAATATTCTCATCATAGAGAAAATGGTTGGGTTGTGGATCTACAAGATCCGTAATATAGTTGTAAGTATCATATTTCGTGTCATTATCAGTTTTTGTTTTGTTGAAGTTTCCACCGAAAGAAACAGTTAAATCTTTTTTAAACTTCTGAACATAATCTGCGGTTGCCGAAAAATTATGAATGACTTGCGGCTGTTCCTGATAAATTCTCAGAAGGCTTTTGCCATCATTTCCATTTTGATCAGAAGCGATGGTGAAATTATTCGAATTTTGAAATCGTTTGTACAGTAAACCTGCAACATTCAGATTCAGTTTACTTCCCAGAGAATCGGTCTTCAACTCGTAATTTAAATTCGCGGAATTGTTATAAGAACGCGCGTCTTCTTTACTTCTCGTCCAGGTATAATCGGTTTCATTTTTAACGGAATCGGTCGTGGTATTAAAAAGATTGACGGTGGAATTATAACTTCTGTTCGCCCGTGAATTATACGTTAATGCCAAACTGTTCTTGTCATTCAACTGATAATCAATATTCAGGTAACCTCCTAAATTTTTATTCGGATCTGTAATTCTTCCTTCAGACTGGTTGGTCGCGGTGCTGTTTCCGTTTTTTAAAATATAATATTGCTCCTCTATATTTTCACTGGTGTTGATGTTGGTGCTGATTCCCAACTTGTCTTTTCTGTAGTTCAGGCTTAAACCGGCACCTGTAGAATTGTAATAATTTTGCTGATTATTCATTCTCAAACTTCCGTTCAGACCGTTGCTGGCCTTCTTTTTCAAAACAATATTGATGATTCCGTCGGAAGATTCCACTTTATATTCACTTCCGGGCATGGTAATCACTTCGATTTTTTGGATATTTTCTGCCGGCGTGTTTTTTAAGAACTGAACCAAAGATTCTGCATCCATCTGCGTAACTCTTCCGTTGATGTAAATGACGGCGTTGGATTTTCCGGCAATTTTTAAAGTTTTATCGTCGGTAGAAGACACCAAAGGAGTTTCTTTTAACAGTCCGAAAGCAGTATTTCCTTTAGCAACTGGCGAAGCCGCAACATCATATACAAAACGGTCGCTTTCTTTTTTGAACACTTTTTTGGTCATTACGACTTCTTTGATTTCCTGCACTTTTGCAGAATCATTTTTTTGAGTTCCCTGTGCTAAAGCAACAAATCCGGTAAGTAGTGAGACGGTGATCAAAAGTTTTTTCATGGCGTTTAATTTTAAAAAAAGAAAAAAAAGGAAGCGGTGTTATTAGTTTAGAGCAGGTTATTAGTTTGGGTTATTGGTTTTTTGCTTCCTTCTTTTATTCAGTTATAGTTTTTTTAGTAGTATTACAATGCAAAGATATGTCATTTATTTAGTATCATGCAATACAAAGTAGTGAACAAACTTAATTAAAACAACTAAATAGCTGATAATCAGTAATAAAAATTTTTACTTTTTTAGAAGCTACAAATAGAAGACAACCAAACAGACCAAAACATTACCCTAAAAAACAAAAAAAGAGCAGAAATTTATGCTCTTTTAAATAATGTGCTGCTAATCAGTTTATTCCCTGTCAAGCCTTGCCAGTTTTTTATCAACCCAAATCGTAGCGAAAGGGAAAAACGCCGACAGTAAAGCAAATACGGTATCTTCATCGTCCCAGGTATAGATTTTTCTGGCAGGAATTAAAAGCAATAAATACAATGTAAAAAATAATCCGTGGATGTTTCCGATGATGATTATAAAAACCGTCGGCCACAAACCTTCCTGATCATACCGTTTCCAAACCATGGCAACGCAATAAAGTAGAAAGCAGGAAATGGCTTCGGCAACGCAAATCTGTTTAAACCATTTAACAATTTGCTCATGGCTATATTTTGCAAAAAAATTCTCGATAAAATGCATAGAAATCTTTGTTAAAAAACTTTAGTTAAAGTGAAGCAGCAAATTTAAGAATTATAATATTGATAAGATGAAACTGATGTTTTTCAATATTGCTTTTTGTGAACTTTAAGAAATATTTTCACGGACTTTAATAATCATAAAACTATTGTGATTTAAAATTTCCTATTTATAAAAATTACTTCCGTCCAGATACTCAAAAACTTCAGGCGGCAGCATCGGCCTCACATTCTTTCCGTCTTTAATCATCTTGCGGATTTCAGTGGCAGAAAGTTCGATAATAGGCGCTTTAATTAAAGAAACATTTTCGTGTTGTAGATATTCGTGCGCTTCTTTCGACTCCTCAAAAACTCTTGGATAAACGATGATCTGATGGTTTTTAATTAAAGTTTCTGCGTTTTTCCATTTTGAAAGACCGTTTAAATTATCTTCGCCCATAATTAAGGAGAAGGAATAATCCGGATATTTCTCGTGCAGATAAGTCAAAGTATCGATCGTATAACTCGGAATGGGCAAAGAAAACTCAACATTGGAAGCCCGCATTTTCGGATAATTCTTCACGGCAAGCTGCACCATATCCAAACGGTTATGATCTTTCAGTAAAGATTTTTTATCTTTAAACGGATTTTGCGGACTGACCACAAACCAAAGCTCATCCATATCCGTATTTTCAACAATATAATTTGCCAAAATCAAATGACCAATGTGAATGGGATTAAAACTCCCGAAAAATAAACCAATTTTTTTCATAAATAAAAGTACTGAAATGCGCAAAGTTAAGCGCCATTTCATTGAAAACAGTTAATTTGATAAAGATAAAAAAATATTGCTGAACATATAATAAACGCCCACAAATTGAGTTCAAACAAAGAAACAATTTTATTGAAAACCCTATTTCACTTTTTTTTCCTTTTTTCCTGTGTTTTTCTTAAAGCGCAGACAAAAGAATATTGGTTAATCGACGTACAGACGAAAAAAAAGACGATGGCAAAAGATTCTGCTTCTGCGGTGAAATTCCTGGATTCTTTAACCCAAAACCATTACTATTTTACCGAAATAAAAAAAGTAAAAAGAGAAGGTAATTCAACACAAATCTACTTTAATAAAGGAAAAAACTACAATGAAACACAGGTCAAACTTTCCGGTGAAATTGTAAAGAGCTTTAAATATAAACCGGAGTTTTTCACCAAGAATTTAGATTCTTTAAAAAAGGAAATCAGCGAAAAATATAGAAATCAGGGATTTGTTTTTAACCGCGTAAAATCTGAATTTAAAGGGCTGAAAGAGGAAATTGCACAAATTGAGATTTCTGTCGCTAAAGGCGAACAAAGGAAAATTGACGGCATTGTTTTGAAAGGTTATGAGAAGGTTCCGCACCGTTTTGTGAAGAATTTAGAAAAGGAATATCAGGGGAAAAGCTATCAGGAACAAACGTTAGCCAACTTGGCACAGTCGCTGCAAAATCATCCTTTTCTATTATTGGAAAAACCACCGCAAACTTTATTTACCAAAGATTCTACTCAGGTTTTTCTTTTTCTGCAAAAGAAAAAATCCAACTCGTTCGACGGCGTTATCGGTTTTGGAAACGATAAAACGGAGAAATTTACTTTCAACGGAAGTCTTAATCTGAACTTTAGAAATATGTTTAATGGTTTCGAAACGGTAAATATTTTCTGGCAAAGAAATCCGGACAAAGGCCAGACTTTCGATTTGCAAAGTGATAGTCCTTATTTGTTTAAATCAAATATTGGTGGGAATTTTAAAGTCAATATTTTCCGTCAGGATTCTACTTATGCGAACGTAAAATTAACGCCGGCTTTCTATCTGCATTTGCGGAATAATCAGAAAATCGGATTGCGGGGAACCTTTGAAACATCCACCGTTCTAGATTCTCTGTACGTTCAGGGAAGAGATTACGATAAAAAAGGAATTGGAATGTGGTACGATTATTCCCAACCATCCGATGTTGAATTATTTCTCTTCAAAACCCGTCTCCGTGCCGAAGCTGATTATATCGCGACCAGTTATACGGCCGAAAATATCAACGCCAGCCAAACCAATTATTTCTTTTCGGGAGAAAGAAACTTCCATATTTCCGGGAATAATTATTTAAATTTAAGAGGAGAAACTGCGCTTCTGAATTCCAAAAACGATTTTGCGGTCAACGAATTATTGCGGTTCGGAGGTTGGAATTCTTTCCGGGGATTTAATGAAAATTCGCTGTACGCTGACTTCTATTATTTCGGAACTGCCGAATATCGCTACCTGGTCGGAAATCAGGCGTTCTTCGATGTCTTCGGCCAGTACGGCGAACTGCACAATAAAAACTTAGGACTAAAACCGAAATTGTACAGTTTGGGATTAGGTTTTAATTTTATTCTGCCAATTGGTTTAATGAGTTTTCAAATCTCCAATGGGAGTGAATTTGGAAATCCTATAAAATTCGGCGACACCAAAATCCACTGGGGAATTTTGAGCAGGTTTTAAAATAAAATGAAATTACTTTTCTATTGCTAAGGAACTAATCAACATTAAAAATTATTTTAATTTACTGCGTTTGATACTGTCCTTTTTTTTCTGTTCTGCCTGCTTTCTAAAATAGCCACGGAAAAGGAAATTGTGTTTTAGGGCTTCCAAATTATCGTTCAGTTTTTCGGTGGCTTTCTTGATATTAACCATCGTTGAATCTATATTTTTTGGTAAATCCTGATCCCCGGTAATATAATTGAGTGCACCTTTTCCGGATTTCATTTCCCTGATGTAATCATCCAGATTTTCCGTCATATCATTGATATGATTACTTGATTGCTCAAGATTGGCAAATACTGTTTTAATTTGTTCAGCCGATTCTTTATCACTCAGCAGCACTGCAGCAGCACTTTGGTCATAATTTACTTTAGAAATAATGGTATTTATTTTGGCAATCGCAGCAGAAGTACCCGCAGTCGATTTTTCGATCTGAGCCACGGACTTGCGGATGTTTTTTGCCATCAATGTATCACTCAGCATGATTCCCATTGTCCCTTTGCCTTCGAGAATTTTATGGGTAATTTTTAATAAATCCTGGGTCAGCAACGCGGCGTTTTTGTTGGTTTTACTCAGGGTGGCAAGCATCTCATCAGTCGCAATCCTGAAGCGCACATGAATTGTATCTCCGGACACTACCCGCCTTGCGTTCGGATTTTCTCCAGGAACGATGTTCACCACCATGCTGCCAACCAAACCATCGGAAGCAACTGAAGCAACTGCATCTTTCCTAATGAAGCGGCCTGCTTTTGCATCCACCGACATTTGAACTGATATTCTTCCTCCTTTCATCATTTCAATATCGCTGACTGTGCCTACATTCACACCGGAATAGCGTACATAATTTCCCGACTGCAATCCATTTACGTTCGTGAAAACAGCATAAAGCTTAATGGTTTTACTAAACATCTGCTGTTGCTGGCCAATGAAATAAAGGGCAGCAATAAGAAGTACGGTTCCGACCACTACAAAAATACCGACTTTTACTTTCTCTCCAGATTTTTCCATCATTTTAGTTTTTAAAGAATGCCCGCACTTTTTCGTCTTTAGAAGCAGAAAGTTCCGCAAAAGTTCCTTCAATATAATTAATGCCATCGATCAGCAAAATCATTCGGTTCGCGATTACCCTTGCACAATCTACATCATGAGTGATGATGAGCGACGAAGTACGGTATTTGTCCTGGATCGTCCGCATCAGTTGGATAATTTCCTTTGCTGTGATTGGATCCAAACCTGTTGTGGGTTCATCATACATAATAATTTTCGGTTTCAGAATTAATGCCCGCGCCAATGCCACCCTGCGCTGCATGCCACCTGAAAGTTCGGAAGGCATCAAATCGATGGCATTTTCCAAACCGACATTAGACAAAGCTTCTCTAACCAAAAATTCGGTTCCCTGAAAATTTTTAATTTTATCTTTATGATGCCGCAGGGGAAATTCAAGATTTTCGCGAACGGTCATCGAATCATACAGTGCGCTTCCCTGAAAAAGAAAACCGATCTCGGTACGCAACATATCCAGTTCGTCATGTCCCACTGCAGTAATATCGTGATCATTAATAGTGATACTCCCGCTATCGGGCTGCATCAAACCCACAAGACATTTAATCATTACCGATTTACCCGCACCCGATTTACCCATGACCACTAAGTTTTCTCCTTCATAGAGTTTCAGGTTGAAACCATTAAGCACATGATTGTCACCAAAACTTTTATGGAGGTTTTTCATCTCCAGGACGACTTTTATGTTTTTTACGGTATTCATTTACACATCAAAAAAAATATCGGTTACAAATACAGCAATAAAATCAATGATAAACAAAAGCATCGATGTATACACCACAGCAGAATTAGATGCATCTCCTACTCCTACAGTACCATTGGAGCAGTTGTATCCTTTATAACAACCTACCAGACCAATAGCAAACCCAAAAAAATAAGTTTTTATCGTTGCCGGAATAATATCGCTAAAACTAAGTGCACTGAAAACTTTGTTGAAATAGAGCATATAAGAGACATCTCCTTTCATATTTTCAATAATAGCCGAACCCAGCAGCGAAACAGCATCTCCCATAATGACTAAAAGCGGCAGCATTAACGTGGTGGCTACGATCCGCGTAACGACTAAATATTTAAAAGGATTGGTGCCGGAAACTTCCATAGCGTCGATCTGCTCAGTAACTCTCATAGAACCGAGTTCGGCCCCAATTCCCGATCCGATTCTGCCGGCACAGATAAGGGCGATAATTACTGGGCCGATCTCACGAACGATCGAAATACTGACCATATCCGGCATCCAGGATTGCGCGCCAAACTGTATCAAAGTCGGCCGCGATTGTAATGTAAATACCAGTCCCAAAATAAAACCCGTAACTCCCACCAATAATAAGGAACGGTTTCCCATATTATAACATTGCCGAATAAGCTCCTTAAACTCAAACGGTGGCTTGAAAACTTCCCTGAAAAAGCGTCCCGCAAATAAAGTCATATCTCCTATTTCGGAGAAAAATGTTTTTGCGTTAGCCGATATGGAATTTGGATTGAACATACAAAAAATGTATTAATCAAAGTTAGTAATTATTCAGGCTAATTATAATGACTTTATGAAAGTTTAATACTGTGGAAATTTTATTAAAAAAAGCAAAAATGATATTTTATCGATTTTCAAATCAAATAATATTATTGAAAATCATATTTAACCGAATGTTTTTCACGAAGGTTTACCTCTCCGAAAAATAAGCAGTCTGTATTTTGAAATGCGGAATCTTTTTATCTACCTACAATCAATTTTGAAATAGTATTTCTAAAGGTTCAGCATTATGCGACGAATTTCAGAGTAAGTTTCTATCGAAATCAATGGTAATTTATTTAGGTGGATCAGCCGTTTTATACCCTTTCAATTTTACCACAATCTACTTCACATAGTTCCTTACGGATAAATAACAATCTATTTACACGAAAAAAACAACGATGCAGAATACTTTTAAAAGAACTGCTATTGTCCTGGTCTATATAGAAATCATTTAACTGCAATTCGTGTGGTTCCGTTTATTAATCACTTCCGACGTTTGAGGAAATCAGGTGTTGTTTTAACTTGAAAGCAAGTTGGTTGTATCATCCAGGTTTTCCAGACAATGTATATTTAAAGGTTTAAAATCCATTTTTCAAATCATCGTCAAAGTTTTCATCTGGTGTGTTCCATCTTTCTACCAGGACAAAATTCTTTCCACAGGTGCGTAACGTGAGCAATAATCAAAATGAACGTATTTTGGGACGAGATAAACTGGCGACTAGTTCACTCTTTTCAATGAGTTTAGAGTACAAAAAGGTAGTGTCTTAAAGAGTGTGTAAAAAAAATGTTGTCGTTGTTGTTGATTTGGTTTAGAAATGTGGGTAACTTTAAGCGAAGCGTAAAAAAGTTATCCATATTTCTAAATCAAACCGCTACTTCTATTATTTGCTTTTTTTTAAGTTCCTCTATTTCTCGAAACGCTGTTACTGGATAACTGTAAGATTTATATTCTTTTTCCATCGCAACAGAACCCATTAAAAAAAGTATTGATTCTGGACTAGGCATCGCTCCACGCATTTTTAAAACCCTTTTGTAATCCCTGTTCAAGCGCTCGATCCAGTTCGTTGTATAAATCATTCGCTGGATCGAGGGTGGACCTTCTGTTGGATGATTGACAATACTCAGAACTTCTCTTGATCCGTCTTCTTTGATCTCCAAAATCGTGTAATAACCTTCTTTACTAACTGATTTGTCTCTTCGTGTATGTACAAAAGTAGCATCAATGTAAAGTACCAAATAATGTGATTCT
>NZ_JAUSWQ010000006.1:0-226321 GCF_030815285.1 Chryseobacterium sp. MDT2-18
TATAAATTTTTAAATGAAAGGTAAAGTTGAGATTTTACAATAAATAGACTATTTTTGAAAAGCAGTTACCGCTCACCGAAGGTGTTGCTTGAACAAGGTATTGCCAAAAGCGGGGCTGAACGGCTTCGATTGGACATTTGTGCAAGGTTCAACTTTCATTTTTAGATTGAACTTTAGTGCTAAAAATCCCCGCCTTCGGCAATACCCGAAACGTTGGCAGAAAGTGCCACAAGATTTGTGAATAAAAATAAATTTTAACCTAAAACCTAAAAGAAATGATTAAAAATTTACAATTAAAAACATTCTGTGTTATCTTATTAGCAATATGCTTATTAACTAATTTCAATTCTTGTAGAAGTGAATCTACAAATTCTGAAGACCTCAATTTATCTTTATACAAAAATAGTATTCAAAAGAAGTCACTAAGCGAATTACCAGATGTCTTACCCATTCTTAGCGAAATAAAAGCGAAAACAAAAAACAACACTGTACTGAACAAGGGGGTTGAAGATTTTGAGATTGATGAAGAAAATATTCTTGTACTTGATTTACCAGAGCAAGGACAACTTATAAGTATGGTTGTTAATGAGCCCGTATTAGATGCAAGCTATACTGTTACTAATCTAAATATTGTAAGAAATAATGGTGTTGAAAGTTATTTTTTAACTAAGTATATTCCAACTGACGGAAAACCTTTTTATAACTATGCAGATTTTGTCGGAACAATTCAATATCTGGATTTAGATGGAAATATTCTTACCAGCTCCTTTTCCAACAAGAATGAAACTATAATGGTTTATGTAGGGTGCACAATGATTGAAATTAATGGATGTACATGTGATGGACAATGGACAGTAGTAGGCTCATATAATATTTGTAGCGGAAGTTCTGGTGGCGGTGGAACAACAACTGGCGGAACCAATGGTGGATACACTCCGGGAACTGGCGGCGGTGGAGGTGGCGGAACAGGTGGAAGTCCAACACAACCAAACATTCCCAACATTCCTTCAGAAGATGTAGTTGAACAAAAAAGATTTAAAAGTTTTTTGTTAACACAGCTTACACAGGAAGAAGTTGATATCCTTATTACAAACCAGAATCTCAGTGATCATATATTCAACTATCAAAAAAATAAGAATTTTTCTCCAGCAAGCTGGAACAATTCTAAATGGTTCATGAATTTCTTCGCCCAAACCCCTGATGCAGAACCGTTTTCTATTTTTGATTTCGGGACAAAATTCATTGATGAAAATACAGGAATTGTAAACCCAAACAATGTCTTTTTAAGAGCCTATGCTCTGGACAAATTTTTAGTTCAGAATCCTGATGGGTTGATAAATGTTTCATGCTATGAATTAGAAAAATGGAAAGAGGTTGCAAATCATCCGATACCTGCAAGTGTGAAAAACAAATTACATCAGCTCAATAATCAAGGTTTATTTACATTTGCACAAATACAAGGTATAGAACTAGCTAATGCGCCCCGAGTAAATATGGATTTATTTCCAGTTCATATTTCTACAATGCCTAACAAACCAAATGGTCAAAAATATACAGCTGCGGAATTTTTTGATTATTTTAGAAAAAATATTAATACGCTTATTCAAAAACCAAATTTAAGCCAATTTTATCCAGCAGTATATCCAAATTATGGAATTAACGATACGGCTTTATGGAATTCAGATAATCCAATTAAGGCAATATTGACTATTGACATCCCATTTGATCCTGGCTCTGTAATTTGTACAGGATTTGGTCCAAAAGCATGGGTTTTCAGCACCATTATCAGCCCATGGGACGGTTTACATCCTGTAAACGGAAACCGATTATTTGGCTATTTTGAAGATGCAAATGGAGGCATGACAATTTATACACGTGGCGTAGATAGATTTACGAGTTTATCGGGAACAGGAAATAATCTATTGAGTATTTTAACACTTGCACAAGAATCTTATGCTTTTAGTCAAGCAGATGAATTATGGGAAAGTTTACAAGGCGGAATTAAGAAATTTGTAAAAGACAATGGTGGCGGTGAAAATGGAGCTGAGATTATTCAGCCAACAATCTATCGTCCCAGTTGGACAAAAATATCAGGGTTTTTAAAAGGAAATACTGATATAAGCTCTTTAGGGTGTTATTAATACAAAAAGATTTTATGAGAGATATTCTAAAAATAATTTTTATTGCTTACATTCATATATTTATGAAAATACTTTTGCAGGGATTAATAGGAACATTATTAACTATCCCTATTTTACCGTATAACACCACAGAAATTTTTAATTTAAAACAAGTAGATTCTTTGTTGATTATGGGTTGGATTTTATATGAATTTATTCTTATTTTTATTTCTGTATATATATGGATTGTTTTCGTAATATTCATATTGCTTAAAAAAGTAATTAAAAAAAATAGCATCTTGATAAATATAGCATATTTTGGTATAATTTATTACTTGTATAGTCAAACTACATATAATGGTTTTAATTTTTACAGTTTGGGTATAATGTGTATGTTAGGTATTATTAATTTTTTCTGTATCAGATATTTTTTCAAAGAAATAAAAACGAGCTTATAAAACACCTTCTGCCAACACGCAGTTTGGCAAAATGGCGGGTTTTGTGCTAAATTCAACAGTTGTTCTTCGGTTCAACCTTTGTGCAAAATTGAAGTTTTGTGCTTCGATTTCCGCCACTTCGCCAAGCTGAAAAACGTTGGCGGTCAGCTTAACGAACGACACGAATAAACAAAGAAACGACTGACAGATGAGAATTTTAATAGAAACAGATCGACTAATTTTAAGAGAATTAGAATACACAGACGAAAATGACTTATTTGAAATGGACTCTGACCCAGAAGTTCATTTGTATATTGAAAACAGGCCTGTAAAAACAATTGACGAAGTACAAAAAGCGATTAAAATGCTTAAAAAGCAATACGAGGAAAATGGAATTGCTCGTTGGGCTGTAATTGACAAATTAACAAGCGAATGTATTGGTTGGTCGGGACTAAAGTATTTTAACCAACCATTAAACAATCACAATAATTTTTACGAACTCGGTTATCGGTTTAAGAAAAAACATTGGGGAAAAGGGTTTGCGACTGAATCATCAATTGCAATATTAGACTATGGATTTAAAAACTTGAATGTTGATACAATTTTTGCAATAACTGACCCGAAAATGTAAATTCAAAAAAGGTATTGACTAAGTTGGGCTTTGCCTTTAAAGAAACTTTTGACTATGAAGGCGACCCAACAAATTGGTTTGAATTGACAAAAACAACTTGGGAAAACAAAAAGCCGAACCGCTAACAAGGGTCAGCGTTGCACAACCATTGAATTTTAAAATTATACCAATAAAGGTAGAACCCAAACTCTTTTAAAGCGATTTAGAGAGGTTGTTTTTTTGGTAAAGAGAATATTTTTTATTTTTGGAACCTCTATCACTATTTATATTATTGAGATAACCTACCATCAGAATTTTAAAAAACACGACGGGATCGATGCTCTCCTGCCCGCATTTCCCGTAATAACTTGCAGTGGCTTTATAAAGAAAATCGAGCGATAGATTTTCATTTACTTTTCGGTAGAAATTATCTTCAGGAACCATCTCATCCAGATTTTGATGGTAAAAGAGTTGCTGCGTAATTATTTTCTTTCCCTGCATTCACTAATCTACAAATAACATACTAACTATCAAATAATTATAGTTATTTTTTGCTGAATATTTATAAAATTTATTTTTAGTATTTTTGGCTGTGCAACAAGCACAAGGGTTTGGCAACAGCGGGCTGAATTTTTAATTCACGTTTTGTGCTTCGGTTGAAATCTGTATTTTAGTTGAAAGTTTTGGCTTCGTATTGGCCGCCATCGCCAAGCCCCGAAACGTATATGCAATATTTAACAAAAATTCTGCAAAAAATATAATGAAGAAATTATTTACACTATTTATCCTCTTATTTTTAGTTTTCAGTTGTAAAACAAAACAAAGTAAAACTTCAAATGATGAGGTAAAAAAAACTGCAATAAAAACCGAATTCCCTAAACAGCTGGGTTATGTTTCTGATTTTGACAACGTCTTAACAAATGAAGAAACCAACAAATTGACAAGAATTTTATCGCAATATGAAACACAAACAACAAATCAAATCGCAATCGTTTCAATAACAAAAGATCTAACTGAAAACAATTTTGATCAATATGCCCTTGATTTATCAAATAATTGGGGAATTGGAAAATCAAAAAAAGATAACGGACTAACAATTATTTTTAGTGTTCAACTAAGAAAAATAAGAATATGTACGGGCAGTGGAACTGAAAAAATTTTAACGGACCAAATTTGTGAAAAAGTGTTGGACGAAAAAATATTACCAGAATTTAAAAAAGAAAATTATTCCTCTGGATTAACAGACGGAATAAACGAGTTTAAAAAATTGTGGAAGTGAAAAAAATACTGCAGTTAATAACTAAGCTTTAGCTTGGCTCAGTTCGGCTCCGCCTCGGGTCGTTTTGTCTGAAAGACAAGAAGAAAGCCTGTTGAATCCTTCGGCTACGCTCCTGGCATTGTAAGACCAGAAGGAGCTGTTCAGCAGCGGAGGGAGTGGGTAATCGGAGGACATGAATAAAAGACAAAATGCCCCCCCGCTGCCTCAAGAATCCTTTCTTGTGGCCGTTTTATAAATTATTTCTATCTTAGATCAATAGTTTTTTTATGAGCGATATCTATAAATTTCATAATCCAGAGGGTTTATATTTTTTTTAGCATGCTGTGGTGCACTCGGTGAATGTTTTTTACAAGAAATGAATATAAAGATTTATTTGTGGAAAGTGTGAGATTTTGCTAAAAAGAGAAAGGATTGGAAATTAATGCTTTGGGGCATTGTGAGCGGTCATATTCATTTGGTTTTTAGATTATAAAAAAAACAGAAACCAGAATTACTGATTACTGATGAATAAGGACTTTTGACCGATATTGAAGTATTTAGAATGTTTGATTTTTAAGCTGACCACACGAAAGGGTTCGTGCGGCAGCGGTGGCTGGTGGACTGGGTAAAACGACACTTCCAACATTTAAACTAAGGAACAAAGATTAACTTTAACGAACAATAAATAATACAGTTATGAGTAAAATTATCTTTGACAGTGGAATATCTCTTGACGGTTTTTTCGCTGGTGACAACAGAAGTCCAAAAAATCCCATGGGCGGTGTTTCAGGACAAATACATCAGTGGATGTTTAAACAAAAAGCATTTTGGGAATACTTAGGAATGGATGGCGGAAAAGAAGACGGACCTGACGGTAAATTTATTAGGGAAACCATTGCAAGAACAGGTTCGTTTATTATGGGAAAACGAATGTTTGAAGAAGGCGAAGTCAGTTGGCCAGAAGACTTATATAAAGCAGATGTTTATGTGTTGACACACGAAAAACGGGAACCCTGGATCCAAAAAGGGACGACAACTTTCTATTTCATCAATGACGGAATACAAAGTGCATTAGAAAAAGCAAAACAATCAGCCAATGGAAAGGACATAAGAATACAAGGTGGTGCGAATACTATTCAACAATTTCTCAATGCAGGGCTTGTGGACGAATTTTTCATTCACATTGCTCCCGTTTTTTTAAGCAGTGGAATCCGACTGTTTGATGGGATTGACAAAGACAAGTACGATATTCAGATTGTAGAAGTAATACCCTCGGACTTGACCACACATTTAAGATACAGACTGACGAAAAAATGAAAACAACTACTGCTAATAAAAAAGCTTTAGATTCACTCAGTTCGGCTCCGCCTCGGGTCGTTTTGTCTGAAAGACAGGAAACCGAAGATTCGCCGAAGGCAATGAATTAAATAATCACCGATTCCTTAGAAAAAATAAAAGAGAAGAGGCAAAATCCGTTGAATCCTTCGGCTACGCTCCCGGCATTGCAAGAAAGCCAACGAGGTGGATCTGCTCAGCAGCGGAGGGAGGGGCGGCCGGTGGATAGGGATAAACGACAAAATGCCCCGCTTGGTGTGAGGCATTTTATGATACCAAAATATCCTGAATGAGTTAAAATATTTTCATGAAATGATCAGGATTACTCTCTTGATTCGTAATATTCAACAGTAGGTTTGCTGATAACGCCGGCTTCTTTCATTCTTTCCTTTAGTACCGGAGAATTCATAAAAGCTTTTGCTTTCGCCATATCCGTTATATCACAAACGACCTGCACGATCATGGGATCATCAATATTGCGTGCGACCAAAGCATCAATTAATCCGGCATTCTCGCGCATCGGCTTCCCTTGGTCGAAGCCTATCAACCAGGCATCAAAATCTTTAACCTTATGCGTCATAATCGCCCATTTGGATTCCTTTGCATCGGGATTATGCCGGATGACCTGATAAAATTCTGCTTTGGGATTAGAGACGCCTCTCATTTTTATTCTTTCCAGATAAGCAGGGTCTTTCATAGCAGCTTTGGCTTTTTCCACATCCATTACGGTCGCCACATTCATCATCTTATTGGGCTCCCCCACCCTTGAGCTGATGATAATGGTGTTCATTCCATTCTGTTTGCGCTGCAAAGAATCTTTCAGGAACAGGGGCTTCCAGACGTTGAAATCCTTTACATCAAAGCTTGTTTCTACGATTTTATCCAACTTCATTTTCTGATCTGTATTCTGTGCAAAAACAGTACTGAAAGGAATCAGCAGCAATAACATTAAAGCCGGTCTCAACGGATTGAGCATTGTTTTTAAAATTTTCATGGTTGTTGTTTTTAGTTTATAAAAATGTATTTAAAAAGTAAAGTTACAACGTACGCTACCATTAATTACAAATTAAACAATGCATTTAACTAAACATTAACTGCAATCCAAATATTTTCTTAAAAATCAACAAATTCAATAAAGGCTACGCAAACGCTTTGCAAAAATAAACAGGGTTCGGAAGGCTTTACCGGAGGCTTTTTTTCCTCAGGTAGGCGAACAGGGCATTGAACTGTTTTTTTTCCTTTTCTTTTATGTTTGAAAAACCAGGTGATTCCTCCATGAGCAGATATCCAGGCGAAAGAAACTTCATGGCAGAATAGGTATCATGCCATTTGCCCAACTTTTTTTCCTGCTTCTTAATTTCGGCTTCATTCAGGTGAATTTTTTTTTGAATTTCAGGAGGCAAAGCGTTATATAAATACATGATTTTCTTTATTTTCATTCTGTAGCGGTGCATCTTTTCCCGGTCTTTCAACTTGAGAAGCTGAGTGGCTTTCTTTATTTCATTTTTAAAGTATTTCTTAATGATGTTGTTGCCGGGTAATTTTTCAGGCAGGGAAATTTCTTTGCGGAAATCCCGGATAAGAAAGGTGTATTTTGAACAATTGCTGATGAAACTGCGAACCAGAAGATCTTCTTTCTTTTGCAGCCTTGAAATGAGCTTTTTAGGAATACCTGAATCACTGGCCAACATAGGGATACTTATTCCGCTCACCCGTATTTTTCCTGCTTCCCGAAATAATGGTCTTAGCCTGGTGGCGTCATATTTTTGCTGATAAACCTTTCCGGCAAAAGAAAACACCGCCTTTATCATCTTTATATCAAGGCGTAACCCATGAATATGTTTAGGCTTTCTGTCGTTTGGATATGCTGAAAGATGCTTTCCGACCGACTCAAGGCGTTTAAAAATATAATATTTTAATAAATTCTTTTCCATTATATTTTATATTTAAACTATTGGACAACCGAATCTTAACCACCTTGTTCATAACATCGGCCTGTGAAAAAACCTCCGTTTATGATGATCAAAATTAACCAAATTATCTCAATAAAACGAGTAAAATCTGTATATTCAGTACGTCAGAATTTCATGGAAACAACAGTCAATTCCCCGCGATGGTACCGTAAACTTTACCATAAGCATGAGTGTTTCTGGCATCAAAACACGCTTGCATTTCATAAAAAATTATTCTTTCAATGAAGAACCCGGCGCTGCTGCCCGAAATCGCAGATTCTTTTGCATGGTCACCATAATACCGTCATAATTTTCTACTTTTACGCGGATGTTCAGTACGTTAAAAGAAAACATAAAAAAATTAAAGCAGGAAACCGTTCCGATTTACTATGCGCTGTTTGACAGGCGGACGCCACTGGCAGCCAAATTACTGGCAACACTTACGGTGGGATACCTGCTGAGTCCAATTGACCTGATTCCTGATTTCATACCGGTATTAGGCTTGCTGGACGATCTGATTATTGTTCCGCTGCTCATCAGAGCAACTTTACGGCTGATCCCCCAATATGTGCTGGACGACATTAAAAGTAAAATCGACAGTAAAGAAAAACTGCCCACGAGATGGTATTATGCATTGCCAGTCATATTGTTGTATGGTTATCTCCTATTTGTCCTTTTCAGGTACGCCCGGCAATGGTTTGATTTCTAATAACACCTGTAATAAAAGAGAATCCGTCCATCGAAACCGGCGGAAAAGCCTCCATTTCTTTTAAGGAAACCTTTCCCAATCGTCCGGTTCAAGGCTTCGTTCAATGAAACTTATTTTTCAGAATTAATCTGTAACAAAAAATCTACTGATGCTACAAATCAGCAGTTATTGAAAATCTGCCTCTTAAAATTAAACGAACCCCATTAAATGATTCAGAAATTTTTTATTTTCTTTGGTGCATGTACCGTTTTATACAGCTGCAAAACGAATAACCCTACAGTGTATCTGCTCCCTACCCTTCACACGCTTCATCAGATTAACGGCCAGTACAGTTACCGCCACCTGAGAGAAAAAGCAGCTGAACTGAAGCCTGACCTCATTGCGGTAGAAATACGGCCCGAAGACATGATGCAGGATTCCCTTTATCTGAAAAAGAATTATCCGTACGAAATGTGGATGATGAAGCAGTGGTTTCCCCAAATAAAAACAGAAGGATTTGACTGGCTGGGAAGCGATATCGAAGGAAAACCCATTCCAGAAAATTACTGGAAGGAAACCGCCCCCATTAAAATATATGAAAAAGCACTTGCAGAAGATACGGTCTATTTCAATAAAAAGTCAAAATGCAGCCATTTCAACACGGAGCGGCTCCCCATTCTGAAAACGAAAAGCCTGCCAGAGATTCTGAATAGTAACGACGGCGAACTTACCGGAAAGTTTTATAACTGCCTCGCAGAAAGCCTCCGCGGAAGCGTTCATCAAAGGGTAACCGATTTTTATGACCAGCGTAATGATGAACTGCTGAAAAACATAAAAAAGATCATCGCCAAAAACAGAAACAAGAAAATTCTTTTTCTGACGGGGGATGATCATTATATTTCCCTCAAAGACAAGATACCACACCGGACCCTTCAATAAAGGAAATGAAGCGAAACCGTCTATGGGATCTGCTTCGCGCCATCACCTGCGCAGTACGCGTCCCATTATTGATCTTTACCATCCTAAAAAACAATAACAGTAACCGCGGGTTCCTGCCCGCCTCAAAATTCAATTCATATGAAAAAAACTCATCTTTCCGCAGTATTTATTCTGTTGGCGCATTTACTTTTCGCCCAGACCCTTTCTCAAAAACCAGATCCTGCAGCTCCGTATTATACTGAAACTTCAGACGGTACCAAACTTTTCACCAAGGTTTCGGGCAGTGGCGATCTGTGCATTTATGTTCATGGCGGTCCCGGGATGTGGAGCGATTCTTTTGAAAACATGAAAGGTAAAAATTTAGAAAGCCGCCTGAAAATGGTGTATTACGACCAGCGTGGAAGCGGCCGCTCTCTGGCGTCGGTAACCAATGATTATTCCGTGAACAGAATGGTGGAAGACATTGAAGATATCCGGAAACAGCTGGGTTCGAAAAAAGTGTATCTGATGGCACATTCTTTTGGCGGAATTATCGCTGCCAGTTATGCGGCAAAATATGGCAGTCATCTAAAAGGGCTGATTCTGGTCAACAGTACGCTTTACCTCAACGATTCGGTGATCGGCCAGGTGGCTTACGCCAACCAGCTTACAGGAAGTCATATTGAAATCAAAGACGGACAGTTCATGGCCGCCCTTTCGGAAGCGATGGGGCTTCTGAATGAGAAAGTACTGATGTATAAACTGCTGACGGACAGTCCGCAAAACATGGACATCCTGAATAAAATCGACGAAAAGAGACCCGACGAGAATGGATTCCGAAATACCGTATGGTCTATGGACGAATATTATGGAGATTTTACAAAGCTGACTCCGGGAATAAAAGTTCCCGTTCTGGTCATCACCGGAACACAGGATCATGCCGTAGGTCCCGACCATTATAAACTGTTCAGATTCCCTAATCAGCGAGTAGCAAAAATCAATGGCGGTCATCTGCTGTATTACGAAAACAATGACGAGTTCCTGAAGACCGTATTTTCATTTACCCGCAAAAAAGGCTGATCATCCTGCTGCGGCCACGAACGCTGATATTGAATTGTCCAGGACCACCAATCAATGTCCTCGGAAACCTGCCGCAGATAAAAAAGACCGTTTGATGATTTGTAAAAGATTTTTCCTAATTTTAGCAGAGCAATAAGGTATTGCGATTATCATACTTATACAACCGGGTTGGGATGGCTTTGTGTGATTTTATTTTACCTGTAAACGAGTTATGCAGCATTTTACGAAGACCGCCCTAAAAACAATTTTTGCGATCTTATCATTAAATTTTATCGGTTGCTATAAGTATGAAAACAATACAGGGCCAAAAAAGGAAGCATTATTATTTGCAACGCAAAATTTTAATGACCTAAATAAACTTGAAAGAACTTTAAAAATTTATTCAGACAGTACATTTATATTCAATGAAATTTTAAATGAACCAAATCACAGTAAAAATGAAACTTTTAAAGGATTTATTAAAATAAAAAAAGATACATTAAAATTTTTCCCATTTGAATTAGAGTATAACAATGCAGAAACTGCTGTACTAAAAAATGGCTTTGTTAAATTTATTGATGGTAAATATCCCGATCGAATGAAAATTGAAAAAACTTCATTATCAACGCTAAAAAACATTGACTTTTCGAAATTGCCTAATTTAGCCGTTTTTACTTACTATAAAAATTTTCATACTCTTGACAGTGAGAAGGATTTATCTAATTATGATTTGAGTACAGAAGAAGTAGAAAAAATTAATGTAATTTTCAAAACTGAATTTAAAAAAAATAATAAGCTAAAAAATTACGATCATTATCTAAAACAAATAGTTGCTGTTCGAAATAGTAAAAATGAAATCTTAATTAAAGCACATATCTTTTGTAAAAATTCAAACTTAGCAGAAAGTTATGAGTATTATGAAACAAGCATGATGGATGGCGGAAACTGCAATGTTTACCTGGAATTAAATTTAACAACTGGGAAGTTTAATTTTATAAATATTGCGGGATTAGCTTAAAAAG
Source organism: Chryseobacterium sp. MDT2-18 (assembly GCF_030815285.1). Lineage (NCBI taxonomy): Bacteria > Pseudomonadati > Bacteroidota > Flavobacteriia > Flavobacteriales > Weeksellaceae > Chryseobacterium > Chryseobacterium sp. MDT2-18. Next base: position 11,400 of record NZ_JAUSWQ010000006.1, read on the forward strand.
ACGTTGTATAATCCGTTATTTTTATTAGCGCGGCTGAAATTTCCATCATAAAAACTTTCACTAATTGCTCATTTTGTTATATTTATAGAGACCTGTTATCTAAATCACTGCCGGCAGAAATACACAAACCGTTACACCAATTATAAAAACCGATACTAAATCCAATTAACGAACATACAGAAAAAAATGCCGTTTACATTTTCACACCCAGCGATTGTTTTACCGCTGAAATTTTTGCCTCGGCATTGGTTTTCGTTAACTGGACTTGTCATCGGCAGTGTGACGCCTGACTTTGAATATTTTTTAAGAATGAAAATCCAAAGTAATTATAGCCACACAATAGACGGACTTTTTTGGTTCGACTTACCATTAGGTTTGATACTCGCTTTCATTTTTCACAACTTGGTTCGCGACAGTTTATTCAACAACTTACCGACCTTTTTCAAATCAAGATTTTCAACTTTTAAGCAGTTTGACTGGAATGAATATTTTAAACGAAACTGCCTTGTTGTATCAATTTCAATTTTAGTTGGAGCTGTTTCACATATTTTTTGGGACAGTTTTACTCACGACCATGGCTATTTCGTACAGGCAATTCCAGCTTTGCAAAACTCGGTGGCCTTTTTAGGCGGACAAATTCCAATCTTGAAAATATTACAACACTCTTCAACTTTACTTGGTGGAGTTATAATTGCGTTTTCCATTTATAAACTACCGACAAACAAGACAGTACAAGAAAATATAAATTTGAAATACTGGACCATTTTAGCGGGACTCACTTTGACAATTATTGCATTAAGGCTTTTAAGCGGTCTTGACCTGAAACAATACGGAAACGTTATCGTGACGGCTATTTCCGCCGGACTAATTTCATTAACAATATCACCGTGGCTGATAAGGACGAAAGAACAATGACTGGTGCTACTAACCAAGCATTAGCTTCGCTCAGTTCGGCTCGGCCTCGGGTCATTTTTATCTGCAAAACAAGAAATCGAAGATTCACCGAACGCAAATGAATTAAATAATCACCGATTCCTTAGAAAAAATAAAAAAGAAGAGGTAAAGCCCGTCGAATCCTTCAACTTCACTTGGGACAGCCTACACCTTTTTGACCGTCCATGAAGTTATTATTTTTAGAATAGAGATCATTAAAGCAGTTTTCCAAAAGGACTGCTTTTACTTTGCTAAAACACGATCCAGGAAGCAGGCTGCAGAATCAGCAATAAAGAAAAACCACATTTTCTAACAACTGCTGCTGTGGACTGAATGACTGGATCTTTTCGTGAAAAACCTCTGTTTTCACATCATCACCTTCCCCATCGGTTACTTGATCTGTTATATAAAACATTCACAAAATCCAACCTTATGCCTCCTACCCCATTAACACCTGTGTTTTTTTCTGCGGATAATGCACGCTAAGTGGTAAATATTTATTAATTTGCCCGTTTAACCAACTTCTGAAAACTAAACTTCATGATCAGGAAATTACTCTCTGTTGTGGCAGCCGGCATCTTTGTGGCCGGGTCTGCCCAGGTCGGCTACTGGCCCAATGATACCAAAGGAAAAGACCGCAGCGTGTATGCGGTAAAAAACATCACCCTCTATCAGGATTACAAAACGAAATTCGAAAATGCGGTTCTGGTCTTTCAGGAAGGCAAAATCCTGGCTTCCGGCAAGGTCAGCATTCCAAACAATGCGGTGGTGATCGATGGCCGCGGCGCTTTCGTCTATCCTTCGTTTATCGATCCGTATGCCAGTGTGGGCGTCGAAAAAGCCAAACGCAACGAGTACAATCCCGGCAGTTCTTACCTGCCCACAGACGCCACTTCATCTGCGTACAATGACGCGGTGAAAGCCGATGCACGCGCCGTAAGCACCTTTACCAATCAGGGCAAAGACTTTCAGGAGTATCTGAATCAGGGATTCGGTTCGGTGTTGAGCTTCAACGAGGACGGCATTGTCCGGGGCTCCGCCGTACTGATCGCTCTGGGCGAAGGTATTTCTTCGGAAAAGGTCATTAAAGAAGATGCAGGACTCATGCTGTCCCTGGACAAAGGAAGTTCACGGCAGGCCTACCCTTCCTCACTCGTGGGTGCTGTGGCGCTGCTGCGTCAGCTGTATCTGGATGCTGACTGGTATGGGAAAGCTGGAAATGCTGAAAATAAAAATACCAACCTCGAAGCGTTCAACCGCTTTAAGAAACTGCCCACCATCATTGAAACTTCTGAAAAGTGGGACGTACTGCGCGCCGATAATATCGGGGACGAAGCCGCAACACAGTTTGTCTTTGTGGGCTCCGGAACCGAATACCAGAGGGTGAAAGAAATGAAGGCGACCAACGGCACCTTCATCCTTCCGCTGGAATACCCCAAACCTTACCAGGTACAGGACATGATGAACCCCGAAGAACTGGATGTCGCAGACCTGAAACACTGGGAACTGGCACCTTACAATGCGGTATATCTGGCCAGAGAAAAAGTTCCTTTCGCGCTGACGATGTTTAAACTGAAAGATAAGGCATCCTTTCTCGACAAACTCCGGGACCTGAACAAAAAAGGGCTTTCCAAAGAAGAAATCCTGCAGTCGCTGACCCAAAAGCCGGCGCAAATCCTTCAGGTCACGTCACTCGGAAACCTCAACCAAGGTTCACTGGCCAATTTCATTATGGTTTCAGATGACCTTTTCGCGAAGGAAGCCGTGATCTATGAAAACTGGGTTTCCGGAAAACAGAACATTATCAACAGAAGTCCAGACACCGATGTGCGCGGCGATTACAGGGTACAGCTCAACAGCCAGACCTACGACCTTAAGATCAAAGGAAAGATTACCAAGCCGGAAGCCGAAATTATCCAAAGCGATAAAAAAGGAAAAGTAAAAATCGCTGTGGCCGATTATAAAATGGCCATGGAACTGAAACTTCCGAATGATTCGCTGCAGAACTACCGCATCATGCTGCCACTGACGGATTTCAAAAACCGAACCGGTACTGCTATGGATAAAGACGGACACAGTGTGCCGTTCACCATCAGTTTTGTCAAAACTTTCGAACCTGAAGCAAAGAAAGAAGACATCGCCAAAGCTGACGAACCAGGAAAAATATGGTATCCGTTCTCTGCTTTTGGCGCAGAAACGCTGCCCGCTCAGAAAGACTATCTGATCAGAAATGCCACGGTATGGACCAACAGCAATAAAGGCATTGCAAAGAATACCGATGTAAAAGTTTCCAAAGGGAAAATCGTGCAGGTCGGACAGGGGCTTTCTCCAGGAAACGCTGCCGTAATCGACGGAACCAATTTCCACCTTACCAGCGGAATCATCGACGAACATACCCACATCGGACTTTCCCGGGGCGTGAATGAATCGGGAACCAACAATTCCGGCGAAGTCCGCATGAGCGATGCCATCGATCCCGATGATGTTAATTTTTACAGACAGCTTGCCGGAGGGGTAACCTCGGCGCAGCAGCTTCATGGCTCTGCCAATCCAGTGGGCGGACAGGCCTCTATGGTGAAATTCCGGTGGGGTGAAGATGCTGAAAACATGCGGTTTCCACAGGCAAAACCTTATATTAAATTTGCCCTGGGCGAAAATGTAAAACAGAGCAACTGGGGCAATAGCCCAAACCGCTTCCCGCAGTCAAGAGGTGGTGTCGAGCAGGCATTCGACTTTTGGTTCACCCGGGCACTGGAATACGAAAAAGAGAAAGCCGTCAACAAAAACTACCGAAAAGACCTCAGGCTGGAAACGATGCTGGAAATCCTGAAGGATAAAAGGTTTATCACCTGCCATTCCTATGTGCAGAGTGAAATCAATATGTTGATGGATGTGGCAGACCGGTTTGATTTCAGGGTGCAGACCTTTACTCATATTCTTGAAGGTTATAAAGTCGCTGACAAGATGAAGAAACACGGTGCCAATGCCTCCACCTTCTCCGACTGGTGGGCATATAAAGAAGAGGTGCGGGAAGCCATTCCTTACAATGCCGCACTGATGATGCAGGCAGGCGTGAACGTGGCCATCAATTCCGATGATGCGGAAATGGCGAGAAGACTCAATCAGGAAGCTGGAAAAACCGTAAAATATGGAAATGTACCTCAGGAAGAAGCCTGGAAAATGGTTACGCTGAATCCGGCAAAGATGCTGCAGATCGACCATAAAGTCGGAAGCATCGAAGCAGGTAAAGATGCCGATTTGGTGCTATGGACCAATAATCCGCTCAGCATTTACGCCACCGTGGATAAAACCTTTGTAGACGGAATCCTCTATTTCGACGCTGCACAGCAGCCCTTGAAGGACAAAATGGTGAAAGACGAAAAGAACAGAATCATTCAGAAAATGCTCTTCTCCGACGACGCCAAAAAAGGAAATACGCAGAGTACAGAGAAAAAGCAACGCACCCTTTATCACTGCGATACTTTAGAAGGCGAAGAACACGAATCCCATTCCCATTAATCAGAAATTACAATCAGAACATGAAAAAATCAGTCTTCAAAACACTTTCATTCACCCTGTTCATTTCCGGAGCGGTTTCGGCCCAGCGGCCTGCCCCCGCTCCGAAGCAGACTGTTCCTGTAGCGATTACAGGAGCCACCCTGCACACCGGGACAGGCACGGTACTTCAGAATGCTTCCCTTGTTTTCGACAACGGAAAAATCACCGGCATCAATTCGCCCATCCCTGCGAACGCCAAAGTGATCAACGCTTCCGGAAAACAGGTCTATCCGGGCTTTATCCTGGTCAATAATTCCCTTGGACTGGTCGAAGTATCCGCGACCAAAGCCACGGTGGATTTCGTAGAATCCAACGGCTTCATGCCGGAAGTACGGACTTTAATCGCCTTCAACACCGACAGTCACGTTATCCCGACCGTCCGTACCAATGGCGTGCTTCTGGCTCAGCCCGTGTTGGGAAGCGGAATCCTGAAAGGAACTTCTTCTGTGATGAATCTCGACGGCTGGAACTGGCAGGACGCCGTGGTGGCCACCGATAATGTGCTCCATCTTTCCTGGCCGGCGAACCGCAAGTTCACCGATGAAAAAAGGAATAAGGAAATGAAAGAACGGCGCGATGCTTCCATCCGGGAACTGAAAACCCTGTTTGCCAGAGCCAAAGCGTACCAACCCAAAAACGGCGTTAAAGATTATAAACTGGAAGCCATTGCTCCCGTGCTGAACGGTGATAAAATTCTGTTTGCCGACGTTTCAGGTGCCAATGAAGCACTGGAAGTCATTAAGTTCGCTCAGGATTATGGCGTGAAAAAGACGGTACTTCTGGGCGATTCAAGCCTTGAAAGTGTTCTGGATGACATTAAAAAAAGCGGTTTCCCGCTCATCATCAGCAATCCGCATTCACTGCCGCCCAACGAATCCACCTCACCGAGACTTCCTTACGAATTTGCCAAACTGGTTTCCGACAAAGGAATCCTGCACGGACTGGATTACAGCGCCAGAAAGGATTTCTCCGACTCCCGAAACCTGCCTTTTCTTGCCGGAACCACCGCAGCGTATGGCCTCGATAAAGAAAAAGCCCTGCAGAGCATCACGCTGAACCTGGCGAAAATATTAGCCATCGACAAAGATTACGGCAGTCTGGAAGTGGGCAAAAGTGCCACCCTTTTCATCTCCGACGGCGATGCGCTGGATCAGCTCACCAACAATGTCACCGAAGCCTTTATCGACGGCCGACAGATTGACCTCAATAACCAGCAGAAAGAGCTTTACAAAAGATATAAGGAGAAGTATTCAGGAGCGGAATGACGAATTGAAGATTTAAACTTTGTCAAAGTTCCTGACTTTGACAAAGTTGTTCTACGATGTAGTAATTAGAGGGAAATTTCCTTATCGCTCCTCAACAGGCGATTTCTTGTAGTCAGACTTTTGTAAAGAAAGAAAAAACTTTTATAAAAATGAAAAAAGGAATATTAGTAACTCTACTGATTTTTATGTGTGGTTTGCTTTTGTATTATTTCGGTTTCTCTGGGGAAAAGTATATTTCGGAAAATCAACAGGTAATCAACTGTGAAGAATGTCTCGTCAAAGATGAAGAAACCGCAATCAAAATAGCTGAGAATAAATTATTTGTTATGTATGGAAAATCAAAAATTGAAGAAGAAAGACCATACAATATCGACTTGGTTCATAATAAAGTATGGGTGATCACTGGGAGTTTAAACGCAGGAATTTTGGAGAAATTATTATCCGGAGGTATGCCTATGCTTGGAGGAGCATTCGAAATTAAGATCAACGCGAAGGATGGAAAAACAATAAACATAACTCATTATAAATAATCCCTCACTGCGTATTATATTGACAAATCCGCGCTGTTTGCTAAAGCTTTCACCAATCACGTGAATTTCGGATCACCATGAAAGTCAAAGGAATGTATAAGTAATGTCAACCCTTATCTTTTGCTTTTCCCTACTCCCTCTTGATTCGTTCCCATAATTCTCCCTATTTTAGCGGTCTTAAAACTCTATTATGACGGCGACCGGTTTTATCCAAAAATCCCTCAATCTCTCTGAGAAAAACATCAGCGCTACTTTGAAACTGCTGGCAGAAGACTGCACCATTCCCTTCATTTCCCGCTACCGGAAAGACGCGACAGGAAATCTGGATGAAGTTCAAATTGAAGACATTTACAAACTCAACAAGCAGTTTGATGAAATGGTAAAACGGAAAGAAAGTATTCTGAAATCAATTGAAGAACAGAACGCATTAACCCCCAATTTAAAGCAAAGAATTGAGGAAAGTTTCGATCTTCAGGAACTGGAAGACCTGTATTTGCCTTTCAAAAAAAAGCGCAAAACAAAAGCCGATGCTGCGAAAGAAAAAGGTCTGGAACCTCTGGCAAAAATCATCATGAGCCAGAATGCCAATGATTTACCGTTTTTAGCCTCAAAATATTTGAATGAAAAGGTGAGTTCGGAAGAAGAAGCTTTGCAGGGTGCGAGAGATATTATGGCAGAATGGATCAATGAAAATATGTACGTGCGGAAAAACCTGCGCCGGCTTTTTCAGCGAAAGGCGCTCATTTCTTCAAAAGTGGTGAAAAGCAAATTGGAAGAGGAAACTGCGCAGAAATTCAAACAGTATTTCGACTGGCAAGAAAGCCTGAACAGAATTCCGTCTCACCGGCTGTTGGCGATGCTGCGTGCAGAAACGGAAGGTTTTGTGAAAACCAAAATAGAAATCGACAAAGAAGAAGCGGTTGATTTTATAGAACAGGCCCTCATTAAATCAAATAATGAATGTGCGGACCAAATCGCTTTAGCCATCAAAGACAGTTACAAAAGATTGCTGGAGCCCGCTATTTCCAACGAAACGTTGCAGGAAGCGAAAGAAAAAGCCGATCAGAAAGCCATCGAAATATTTGCTGAAAATCTGAGGCAATTGCTGCTCGCTCCCCCATTGGGCGAAAAGCGGATTTTAGCGGTTGATCCCGGTTTTAAAAGCGGATGCAAAATCGTTTGCCTCGATGAAAAAGGGGATCTGCTGCACAATGAAACCATTTACCCCCATGCGCCGCAAAACGAAACGGGGATGGCGATGAAGAAAATCCGTTCTTTGGTGAATTCCTTTAATATTGAAGCGATTTCGATTGGAAACGGAACGGCCAGTCGGGAAACTGAATTTTTTATTAAGAAGATCGCTTTCGATAAACCGCCTCAAGTTTTCATCGTTTCCGAAGCCGGCGCATCGGTGTATTCTGCAAGTAAAATTGCGAGAGATGAATTCCCCAGTTTTGATGTAACCGTTCGTGGCGCGATTTCGATCGGAAGAAGACTGTCCGATCCTTTAGCGGAGTTGGTTAAAATTGATGCAAAATCGATTGGTGTCGGACAATATCAACACGATGTAGATCAAACACAATTGAAGAACGAACTCGATTCCACAGTAATGAAATGTGTGAATTCGGTGGGGATTAATCTGAATACCGCGAGCAAATCTCTGTTGAGTTACGTGTCGGGAATCGGAGAAAAAATGGCAGAAAACATCGTGAATTACCGCACAGAAAACGGCGCTTTTGAAGACCGGAAGCAATTGAAAAAAGTACCGCGTTTGGGCGAAAAAGCTTACCAGCAAGCCGCAGCTTTTATCAGAATTACGAATGCAAAAAATCCTTTGGATAATTCGGCGGTTCATCCGGAAGCTTATGCAATCGTGGAAAAAATGGCGAAAGATTTAGGTTTAAAAACGATTGACCTCATCGCAAACAAAGAAAAAATTCAAACCATTGATCCTGAAAAATACGTGACGGAAACCATAGGGATTTTAGGAATTAAAGATATTTTAAAAGAACTGGAAAAACCCGGTTTGGATCCCCGAAAAGCGGCGAAAGTGTTTGAATTTGATCCAACGGTGAAAAGCATTAAAAACTTAAAACCCGGCATGATTCTCCCCGGAATTGTGAATAATATTACCGCTTTCGGTTGTTTCGTAGATTTGGGAATTAAAGAAAGCGGCTTGGTTCATATTTCCCAGCTCAAAGAAGGTTTCGTTTCGGATGTGAATGAAGTGGTAAAACTGCATCAACATGTTCAGGTGAAAGTGGTGGAAGTTGATGAGGACAGGAAAAGAGTTCAGTTGACGATGATTTTGTGATTCTTTTTTTAAAGAAAAGATGCAAGACAGGTGCAACATAATTCTGAAAAAGGATTTTGTAATTCTTTTTTTAAACGCAAAGACGCTAGACAACTCCAACACACTTCTGAAAAAGACGCATAGGCGCTTCGCTTGGCAAAGGATTGCTTTCTGTTTTAAAATGGCGGGGATTTTTTTAACTTAATTCAGATTTTATTCAGATTTAAAACTTAATTTTCTAAAAAATTGCTATGAAAATTTTATTGATTGAAGATGAAAGGCAGTTGAGCAAAAGTATTTTAACGTATCTGAAGAGCGAAAAATACAGCTGCGATCTGGCGGAAAATTTTGAAACTGCGCAGGAAAAATTAGAATTACACGAATACGACTGTATTTTGCTGGATATTACTTTGCCCGATGGCAACGGTCTTCAACTTTTAAAACAACTGAAAGAGAATAAAAAATCGGATGGTGTTATCATTATTTCTGCTAAAAACTCTTTAGATGATAAAATCAGCGGTTTACAGTTGGGAGCGGACGATTATCTGGCAAAACCTTTTCACCTTTCCGAATTGGGCGCTAGGATTTCTGCCGTGATCAGAAGAAAACATTTCAAAGGAAACTCCTCCATTACCGTCAATGATTTAGAGATTCATTCGGAAGCAAAACTGATCTCTTTTCAGGGAAAACCCATCGATTTCACGCGGAAGGAATTTGATATCCTCCTCTACCTTGCCGTCAATAAAAACAGAATCATTTCTAAAAATGCCATTGCAGAACATATTGCAGAAGACAATATTCAGTTCTTCGACAATTTTGATTTTCTGTATGCCCACATCAAAAACATTAAGAAAAAATTAGCGGCTGCCGGTGCACAGGACTGCATCAAATCGGTGTACGGAATGGGATACAAATTAGAAGCATTATGAAACTGACGCACTATATTTCTCTGCGCTACATCGGCGTTACGATTTTGGTCATGCTGATTTCCATACCGCTTTTTTACGTCGCCATTCAAAATGTTTTAATCAATAATATCGATGAAAGTTTAGCAGCTCAAAAAACAGGTATAAGCAAAAAACTTCAACTGTTGCCCTCAGAAAATTTCGTGAATTTTGACGACAGAATCAGTATTGAAAAAAATCCCCGACAACTTCTGCCGGAAAAAATCTTCACCAGCGATATTTATCATAAAGAAGATTCTGAGATCGAGAGCTTCCGGATTCTGGCATTTCCTGTAAAAACCGCAAACGGCACTTTTAATGTTACGGTTCGCCAGTCTCTGGTCGAAAGCGAGGACTTGATGAAAAGCATTCTTTACCTCCTGATTTCCGTTTTAGTGACCCTTACCACGACTTTATTGCTGATCAACACACAAGTTAAAAAAAGAGTCTGGAAACCTTTTTACCATACTTTGGCGCAGTTAAAGAACTTTCGGGTCGATCATCCCGAAGATTTAGGTTTGACACCAACCAAAATTAATGAATTTAATGATCTGAATGATTCACTGAAAGAATTAGCTGCAACCAACAAAAAAGTCTTTCAGTCACAAAAAGAGTTTACCGAAAACGCGTCCCATGAACTGCAAACGCCGCTGGCCATTGTACAGAATAATATTGAACTCTTCTGGCAAACCGATTCTATTACGCAGCAACAGGCAGAAATCCTGAACGATATCTCGGACGCCACCACCAGAATGAGTAAACTGAATCAGGCACTTTTGCTTCTTTCTAAAATTGAAAATAAACAGTTCACCAATATTCAGCCCGTCAGTTTGAATCTCATCGTAGAATCTTTTATTAAAAATTATCAGGAACAGATTAAATTTAAAAACCTCACGCTTAAGAAAGATTTTTCTGATGTATTCATTGCGGAAATTAACTATAATCTAGCTGAAATACTGGTGGGAAATCTGCTGTTTAATGCTTTAAAATACGCTCCCAAAGAAAGTGAAATTGATATACAAATTCATAAAAATGAACTGATAATTGCTAACCGTGCAGAAGGATCTGCTCTGGATCAAAATAAATTATTTAAACGGTTTCAGCGCCAAAACACGCACGAAAAAGGGACCGGTTTAGGCCTGGAAATCGCCAGAGAAATCGCGGCTGCATTTCATTTAGATTTAAAATATCAGTTTGAAAACCATCAACATCAGTTTATTTTAAACCGGGAATAATTGCCGGGCGTTTTCTTAGTTTTTTTTTAGAAATTCAGATTATGTACAGAATTAAACACTAATTTTGATAGATAATTTCCAGATTCTGTTAACCATGGCTTTCCAAAAAAAACTGAAAACAGCAGTGCTCCTGCTTTTGTTTCTGGTACATTCAGGATACCGGGCACAAAGCAAAAATACGCTTTCCTACTATTTAGAAACCGCGCAGCAGACTAATCCGAATTTACAGGATTTAAAAAATCAGATCAGCATTACGGCGATAGACAGCATCAAAATGCAGCGCGAATACGGTTTCAAAGTTATCGGAATTGCGGACGCTTCCTATTCGCCACAAATCAATAACTGGGGCTACGATGGGAATTCCACCATCAACGGAAAGAATCTCGCTCTTTTAGGTAGAGTTTCCCGCGATTTCGTTAGCAAAAAAAACTTTCAGGCAAAACTCAATTCCTTTTCACTGACGGTTCAGCAATTATTAAATCAAAAAAATCTTTCCGCTCTCACGCTGAAAAAAGCGGTTACAGAACAATACCTTTTGGCGTATGAAAGCCAGGAGCAAACGAAAATCGATCAGGAAATCATTCATATTTTTCAACAGGAAGATGTAATTTTAAAGAAACTGACTCAGCAATCCGTCTTCCGGCAAACGGATTACCTGACTTTTAAAGTAACGCAACAGCAAAATGAACTGCTTCAAAAGCAACATTCCGCAGATTTTCAAAATAATTTCGGACTCCTGCAATACCTTTCCGGAAATAATGAAAAACAGTTGCCGGATTTAGAGCCGCCGACTTTTAATAAGAAAATGGAACCCGATTTTGAAGAAAGTATTTATGCCCAAACTTTTCGTACAGACAGTCTGAAACTGGCCAATGACCTGCAATTGATCAATTATAATTACCAGCCGAAAATCTCAGTTTTTGCCGATGGTGGTTACTCTTCAGCTTTAATTCAAACGCCGTACAAAAATTTCGGAATCAGCGCCGGACTTTCTTTAACGGTGCCAATTTACGACGGTCATCAAAGACAGCATTCCCTGGAACAGAAAAAAATAGAACTCGACACGCGGAAAAGTTATACTGCATTTTATCAAAAACAGTTTGAGCAGCAAAAAGCGCAGCTTAAAAACCAAATCCGACAATACCGGGATATGATCAGTCTTGCGAATACACAGATGAAATACGCCCAAACTTTGATTGAAGCCAACCTGAAACAGCTGCCGACCGGCGACGTGAAAATGGTCGATTTTATTTTGGCAATCACCAACTATACAACTTTGAAAATTGGACTTTTGCAATACAGAATGCAGATTTTAAGACTTGAAAATCACTATGAAAATATAATTCTACAATAATGAAATCCCTTCAAATATTTACCATTTTTCTGATTTCGATTTTAATGATTTCTTGCAAGAAAAAGTCGGAAACGGTTGCGCAGGAACCTGTAGTAAACGCTGCAACGCCTGTTTCTGTAGCTTTTCCGACAGATACACTTTCCATTAATAATGACATTTCCATTAATGCAACTGCGACTTATTTATTAAAATCGGATGTAAAAGCGAACGCGACTGGATACATTACCAACGTGAGAATTAATCTGGGCGATGCGGTAAAAAAAGGGCAGTTTTTATTTTCTGTGCAGACCAAAGAATCGCGCGCTTTAGGAAATACCATTAATAAACTGGATCCTTCTTTTCGCTTTTCGGGCGTTACAACGGTGACCTGTCCGGCAACGGGATTCGTCAATGCTCTAAATCACCAGATTGGAGATTATGTGCAGGAAGGTGAAATTTTAGCGGGAATTACCGATTCATCAAGTTTCGGATTGGTGATGAATGTGCCTTATGAATACCATGAAATGCTCATCAATAATAAAAATCTGGAAATTAATTTACCGGACGGAAAAACGGTTTACGGTCATATTGCAAAATTGTTACCAGGTGTTGATCCCATTTCACAAACCGAAAAGGTTTTGGTAAAACCCAACGACAATATTGCTATTCCTGAAAGTTTAATTGTGACCATCCGTCTGAAACGGCAAAACAGCCAGACAGGATTATATGTTCCCAAAAGCGCCGTTTTAACGGATGAAACGCAGACCAAGTTTTGGGTCATGAAATTAAAAAACAAAGATACGGCGGTAAAAGTGGACATTGTAAAAGGCACTGAAAATAACAGTTACGTACAAATTATTTCAGGGAATATCAGTTTAAAAGACCAAATTATCACCTCCGGAAATTACGGTTTAGAAAATAATGCAAAAGTGAAAATTGAGCCGTAAAATGCTAGATAACCACAAAAGGCACAAAAGGTAAAGTTAAAAGCATGATGTTTTAAAGTTCACAAAATTAAAGATGAAGTGGTCTTTAAAAAACAATAAAACAGTACTTTAAGAATGTATCTTTTGTGGTTGATATCTTCGGAATGAAAAAACTAAGTAGAAGTTTTTTGGTCTTTAAAAAGTAAAAAATTTAATCTTTAAAAAATGAAGCTTTGGTGACTTTTATGGTTTATATTTCTCCGGAATGAAAAAACTAAGCACAAGTTTTTTGGTCTTTAAAAAGTGAAAATTTAATCTTTAATAAATGAAGCTTTTGTGACTTTTGTGGTTTATATTTCTCCGGAATGAAAAAACTAAGCACAAGTTTTTTGGTCTTTAAAAAGTAAAAATTTAATCTTTAAAAGATGAAGTTTATGTGACTTTTGTGGTGAAAAAACTTGTAAAAACTAATCAGTTTAAAATGAAAAACTCTTTTTTTGTAAGATATAAAAATCCGCTTTTGGTGATGATTCTGCTTTTTATTTTAGGCGGCGTTTTTTCTTATACCAAAATAAAATCCTCCCTGTTTCCACAGATTACTTTTCCGAAAATAAAAATCATTGCGGAAGCTGGAGAACAGCCGGTCGACCAAATGACCGTTGCGGTGACGCGACCGCTGGAAAATGCCGTGAAACAAATTCCCGATCTGCACCTGCTGAAAAGTACCACAAGTAGAGGAAGCTGTGAAATTTCCGCCTTTATGGACTGGAATGCTAATATCGACCTTAGCCAACAGCAAATTGAGGCAAAAATTAATGAGATTAAAAATCAACTGCCGCCAAACATCAATATCACCGTAGAAAAAATGAATCCGGCCATTTTACCGGTGATGGGCTATTCTTTGAATGCTTCTTCGATTTCGCCCATTGCGCTGAAACAATTGGCACTTTATACCATAAAACCCTTTCTGTCGCAGGTTGACGGCGTGAGCGACATTATAATTATCGGCGGACAGGACAAAGAATTCTGGGCCATTCTCGACCAGGGAAAAATGACGAGATTGGGTTTGAATCCAAAAGACATTGAAACTGCACTGAATGAAACCAACTTCATCAAGTCCAACGGCTTTTCTTCCGATTATAATTTTCTGTATTTAACGCTGACCAATTCCCAAATCCGAAGTCTTGAAGATCTGCAGAATGTGGTCTTAAAAAATGATGGAAATAGAGCGATCTATTTTAAAGATATTGCTAAAATTGAAGTTCACACCGCCAAGCAATTTATCAAAGTCAACGCCAACGGAACTGAAAGTATTTTAATTGCGGTTATACAACAACCCAATGCCAATGTGGTAGATGTTTCTGCAGCGATGGAAACCAAAATTGCCGAATTGCAGAAAACTTTGCCCAAAGAGGTGGTGATAAAACCTTATTACGTGCAGGCCGATTTTGTAAACAGTTCCATCAAAAGTGTCACAGATGCGCTTTGGATCGGACTTTTGCTCGCTATTATCGTCGCCATTTTATTTTTAAAATCCTGGAAAGCAAGTGCCACCATTTTGATCACCATTCCAGTGACGATTTGTTTAACGCTGGTTATTTTATATGCGACCGGTGCGACTTTTAATATTATGACTTTAGGCGCAATTGCGGCGGCAATTGGTCTAATCATCGATGATGCGATTGTCATTGTAGAACAAATTCACCGTACCCACGAAGAATTTCCGGAGGAAAACAGTACCACTTTAGTCCAAAAAGCCGTCAATTATTTATTGAAAGCCATGGTGGGTTCTTCATTGAGTACGATTGTTATTTTTCTGCCTTTTATGCTGATGAGTGGCGTTGCCGGTGCTTATTTCAAAGTTATGACGAATACCATGATCATTACTTTGGTGAGTTCATTTTTCGTCACCTGGCTTTTATTGCCCGTGATTTATTTGTTTTTATCTAAAAAAGGAAAACCCAAAAAAAAAGAAGTTCATCACGAAGTAAAAGAAAGAAAATGGGTAGGCTTTTTCATCCGGAAACCAGTTTTTTCATACGTGTTTATGGCGGTTTTGGTTGTAATTACGGCCTTCATTATTCCGAATATTTCCACCGGATTTTTACCCGATATGGACGAAGGAAGTATTATACTGGACTACAATTCGCCACCCGGAACTTCTTTGGAGGAAACTGACCGCGAGCTTCGGGAAGTGGAAAAAATAATTAAGGCCAATCCACAGGTGGAAGCCTACAGCCGAAGAACCGGAACGCAAATGGGATTTTTCATTACCGAACCCAACCGCGGCGATTATTTAATTAATCTAAAAAAAGACAGAACCCAAACGACAGCAGAAGTTACAGACGATCTCCGACGTAAAATTGAAGCCACGGGTTTACCATTGACCGTTGATTTCGGCCAGGTTATTACCGATATGCTCGGCGATTTAATGAGCAGCGCGCAACCGATTGAGATCAAAATTTTCGGGAATGATGTTCCTACCCTTCAGAAATATTCGCAGCAAATTTCGAAAATTGTGGGAAAAATCCCAGGAACAGCCGATGTTTTTGACGGAATTATCATCGCAGGACCTTCGATTCAGATTACCCCGAATTTTCCTGTTTTAGCGCAATATCAGATTTCGCCTCAGAATTTTCAATACCAGACACAGACGATTTTAAGCGGAAATACGGTCGGCGATTTATTTGATAAAAATCAGTTCACGCCGATCCGGATTCTGTATAATACTCAATCAAACGCGTCACTTCAGGAAATCCAAAACAGCATGATTTCATTACCCAACGGACAACTGAAACCGCTGAAAGAATTTGCAGAAGTCTCTATTTTGGAAGGCACGGCGGAAGTAGAACGCGAAGATCTGCAGAATATGGGCGTGATAACAGCACGTTTGGATAACGGCGATTTGGGCGGAACGATTAAAAAAATTCAAACAGAAATTAACAAAAACATCAAACTTCCGACGGGTTACAGTATTTCTTACGGCGGCGCTTACGCAGAACAGCAAAAATCTTTCAGTGAATTGCTTTTGATTTTATTCGTTTCCTGCTTGCTCGTTTTTACGACCATTTTGTTTCTTTTCAGGAATTTAAAAGTCGCTTTCTTAATATTGTTGGTTTCAGTTTTAGGAATTTCGGGGAGTTTTATTTTATTATTTATAACCGGAACGCCCCTGAATGTCGGCAGTTATACCGGATTGATCATGATGGTCGGAATTATCGGAGAAAATGCCATTTTCACTTATTTGCAGTTTGAAGAAACTTTAGAGAAAAAATCCAAAGAAGATGCTCTGATTTACGCCATCAGTACGAGATTACGTCCAAAATTAATGACGGCTTTAGGGGCCATTATTGCCTTAATGCCTTTGGCTTTGGGAATTGGAACCGGAGCACAAATGCACCAACCGTTGGCGATTGCGGTTATTGGTGGCTTTTCAATTGCGTTGCCTTTGCTGTTAATCGTTTTTCCGACGCTTTTAAATCAATTAAATTTTAAAGAAAAATCTTCAGCTAAAAACGCAGAAACAGAGAGCAATTGAACCGTCAAAAATCAATTAAGAAGTGAAGAAAATTAAAAATAAATACTAAGTAGATAAACTTCCTAAAATAGCTGCTTTCCTTACTTTCTTTCCTCACTGAGGTTCAACACAGGTACAAGAAATCAAAAAACGCTGTAAATACATAGATACCTCTCTTTTGCATTTTAATTGCTGTCGCCGAGCGGTGATTTTATTCCTTCGTATTCAACTGGTAATGGGTGCTCCGTCCGCCGGAACCGGATTTGAGGAGGATGCCTTTTTCAATTAAGTCCGTGATGTCGCGGAGGGCGGTATCGGATGAGCTTTTTGTCAGTTTGGCATATTTGGAGGTGGTGAGATTTCCTTCAAAACCATCCAACAGTTTGGTGATGACCAAATGCTGACGGTCATTGGTGATGGCGGGACTGTTTTTCACCATAAAATCATGCTTTGTGATGACTTTGCTGATGATTCCGTCTGAATTTATAATGGCCTCTTTGAGGCAGTTCAGAAACCAAACCAGCCACTGCGTAATATCCAGACTGCTCTTCTGGGATTTCTCCAGGATTTGATAATATGATTTTTTATCGGCATTGATCTGGGTTGACATGCTGTAAAAGCGCTGGTTTACCCGATCTGCTCTGGAAAGCTGCATATCTGCAATTGCGCGTGCTATTCTACCATTTCCGTCATCGAAAGGGTGTATCGTGACGAACCAGAAATGGGCTACGCCCGCTTTTAACAGGTCATCCATCTTCTGCTCCTCATTGAACCACGTGAGGAAATTCAGCATTTCACTTTCCAGCAGATTAGCTCTCGGAGCTTCAAAGTGTATTTTTTCTTTGCCCATCACTCCGGAAACTACCTGCATCTCCCCTGTCCTCCATTTCGCTACTTCAATTTTATACATGCCGCTTCTTCCGGCGGGAAATAATGCGGAATGCCAGCCAAACAAACGCTCGTCAGTTAGTGATTTATCGTTATTCTGTGTTGCATCCAACATCATTTCAACGATTCCATCAATATGCCGGTCTTTGTTTTCTTTTCCTTTGTAATCCAAACCCAGATGAACTGCAATGGAGGAACGCACGAGTTCAGGATTAAGGAGTTCCCCTTCAATTTCTGATGATTTTACTACATCCTGGATCAGGGTTTCCAGGTTCGCTTCGTTTCTGAGTTCGAAGCCCAAGAGTTCTACTTTCCCCAGGAGTTTACCCTGCAGGTAACGGACTTCTGCCAGCAGGTTGATCAGCTCATCAGGCTGCCAAGAAAAGTGGGGCCATTGCTTCAATTGGTGGATATATACTGCCATCGTTAAGGATTATGCTGTAAATATAGTGATTAATCTCCGTATATTTTGCGGTGATTATGGAGTTTAATCACCGCAACGTGGATGGAGCTGTAAGGAAAGGCGATAAGGATATTCTGTAACCACGCGATAGAATCGCGCGGCAGCAGAAATTGAACCATTAAGAATCAATTAAGGACTTAAGAATATTAAGTTTTCCACCGGAAATTATAATGCGCAAATCTTCATTGACTTTTCAACAGAAATTTTAAAAAACTAAAAAAAAGGAAGAATAACTTTGTGACTTGTGTGGTTGAAAATCTAAAACTATCATTGGAAATTAAACCGTTAAGAATCAATTAAGGAGTTAAGAAAATTAAGTTTTCCACCGGAAATTATAATGCGCAAATCTTCATTGACTTTTCAGCAGAAATTTTAAAAAACTAAAAAGAAGGAAGAATAACTTTGTGACTTGTGTGGTTGAAAATCTAAAACTATCATTGGAAATTGAACCATTAAGAATCAATTAAGAAGTTAAGAAAATTAAGTTTTCCACCGGAAATTATAATGCGCAAACTTCATTGACTTTTCAACAGAAATTTTAAAAAACTAAAAAGAAGGAAGAATAACTTTGTGACTTCGTAGTTAAACAATTCTTAGTATAAGAAAAAAAATGTCGGATATTAATTAAATGTTAAACTTTTTATAAGGAGATAAAAAATCAGATTCTCTACAGATTGGCGGGGCACTTTTGTAGGAGAGATTGAAATACATTCAGTCCGAAAAATAAAAATATTTCAAAATGAAAAAGCCAATCGTAATAATGTCATTTGTTTTAGCACTTGGCGCAGGAACCATCACTGCACAACAAATGAATAAAGGCGGTGAAGTACCGGTAGCGGTGAAGAACGCCTTTAAAAAAGATTTCCCGCAGGTGAAAAAAGTAAAATGGGATGATGAGCACGGAACGTATGAAGCAGAATTTAAACTGAACGGTAAGGAAACTTCTGCCACTTACAATCCAAAAGGCATGAAAGAAGAAACTGAAACTTCTTTGAAAATCAGCGAATTACCGAAAAACATCATCTCTTATGTTGCGGCAAAAAAATATGGTAAAATAAAAGAAGCGGCAAAAATTGTAAAAGCCGACGGTTCTGTAGTTTATGAAGCCGAGGTGAAAAGCGGCGACCTATTGTTTGACCACAATGGAAATTTCCAGAAATTAGTGGTTGAAAAAGACTAAAATTATTCTTAAAGGCAATTCTGTACCGGGATTGCCTTTTATTTTATCATCCGATAAAGGAAATTTCAGATAAAATACGTCAAAAACAAAAGGGATTTAAAACTTCATCAGTTTTAAAGAAAAACAAACGTACTTCGTTTATTGAAGGAATACAACTGGTTATATTTCAATGAATTCAAAATTATTTCACAATTTATATTGATGAATTGGATCTGAGATTCCTTTAAAAAAACAGTGCAATTTTAATGCATTTGACCTGCCGGTGAAAAGCAGTTATCCGTGAAAAAACCTATTTCACTTTAAACCGTGTCATAAAATTAAGACCCAACCAGGTCCAGCTTTGCATTGATTTGGGATCTGCAACGTTTTTAAGATATTTCATCCCGTCGGTCGCAAACATTTGAGAGTGTCCCAGTTGCATGGTGAAAATACTGGCGACTTTGTACGTAAAGACCACATCACCTTCTGTTCCTAAATACCGGGAGTATTCTTTATTATTCGCCACATCATATCCCAATTCCGCATTGCCGGTAAAACCGTGAAGATTGAAAGCTAATGCTGCTTTTGGATTCAACTTGAAATGAGATTTTAGATAAAAATCCTTCAAGCCTACGCTGTTGAAATGATTGCCGACGTAAAAATAATCCATGAAACCGTTAAACTTATGATTTGTTCCGTACAGCGGGCTGAACGAATTATTTTTGGAAACATCTCCGTTATAATCCGTTCCTGAAAGCCATTCGGTACCCAGAATAATATTGGCATTTTGAGTCAGAATAAAATCGACGTTTGCTGAAAACTGATAAGCATTTTTGCTTTGTGCCAAACTATTTTTACCGGTCTGCCAATAAGCAGAACCAAAGAAACCAACGTTTCCGAAGTATTTTTTAGCATTCATTCCGACGGTCAACATATCGTAATGCGTACGGTTCAGATGCTGAACGACATTATTGAGACCGATAAAGGAAAGACTTGCTTTCGGCCACAGATACTGATAATGAAGAATCTGCATTGATTTCGTTCTTTCACCGGAATCTAATATGCTGTAAAATTCTCTGTCCGGCAGATCATTCGCATCGTTGTCGTCATTGTTATAGCTCACCACCGCTTCCAGTTTCGATTGTGGACTGAGGCGGAAAATTCCTTTCGCCGCGTCAAAACTTCTACCCTGCATCTGCCAGTCCAAAGCGCCGAGCAGTCTTTCGTCATCGTAAGAAAGAATTTGGCGGCCAACCTTTAATCCAGTGTTTTTAGTGAACTGATATTTTGCCCAGGCCTCATTCACATTCAGGGTTCCGCTGCGCTGATTGGTCGAGGAAACTTCGCCCCAAACCCTGGCATCCTGCAGGGAAATAAAGAGTTCCAGATCCTTCCAGTAATAATCCACGCCCAGTCGTGCTCTTGAAAAAACATTAGTTTCGGGTTTTTTATTTTCCGGGATTAAAGTTTTATAGCCATTATCGAGTTCAGCGCGGGTTCGGAAATCCAGATTAATTTTCAGACTGTCGGTCTGAGCTTTTGCTGAAAACGTAAAAAAGGACAAGGCACAAAATGTAAAAATCTGTTTCTTCATGATGATGATTTTCAAGGTTGGATTTTTCTTTATTAAGACAAAAAAGTCTTATTTAAACTGATGCGAAATTAATTATAAAGCGGGACACTGTTTCGTGAATACCATCAGAAAAACTGAAATCCTGCGAAAAGTCATTTTTTCAGCATAAAACAGAGAACATTAGCCGAAAACAAATTCTAAACCGGCGCTAACCCTTTCGGTTTTACTTATGGATCAACTGATTGGGAATGTCAGTCGTAACAAAATCAATTCCCTGCATTTTTAGTTTTTCGAATCCTGCAGTATCATTGACCGTCCATGAATTCGTTATTAATCCCAACATTTTAGCCTGCGAAATCCAGCCTGGATTTGTAATAAAAACTGAATAATGATAACTGAAACCGTCAAAACCTCTTTGTTTAATTTCTAAAGGCGAAAGGTCTCCGTTCAGGTATTTTACTTTAAAAGTTGGTTCCTCTTTTTTTAGCTGTTCACAAATATTCAGACTGAATGAAATAAATTCACACTGCGATTCCATTTGAAAAGTTTTAACCATTTGAACGACTTTCTGTACCAGCTCATTTTCCCGAAGTTTGGAATTCATCGGTTTCAGTTCGATGACGAGTTTTAGGGATGGATTTTTTTTCCCTTTCTCTAAAAAATCCTTTAATGTTGGAATGTTCTCACCGTTTTTTAATTTCAATTTCGCCAAATCTGCAAAGCGGGTTTCTGAAATTTCCAGCGCGTCGTAATGTTCGTCATGGTAGATAATCAGCACCCCGTCTTTTGACATCCGAACGTCGAACTCTGTCCCATAAATATTTAATCCCTGAGCATTTTCTAAGGATTGAAGGGAATTTTCTGAAGTTGGAGGTTCTGTCTGCCAATATCCCCGGTGTGCGATGATCTGAGTTGGTGTCTGCATGCGGAACAAATTTAATACTAAAAAACAAAAGCGGGCAAAACCCACTTTTGTTGTACAATAAGAGGTATCCCTCTTTAATCATCATGAAAATTTTTAATCCCGTTGTGAAGGGACAAAGATTTCATTTAAAAGAACCATGAATTACAGCACTGTTTTCTGCATTTCAAAAAAGGCAGCAAAAACAAATAAACGTCCGGCAATTATGCAAGGTTTGTTTGAAATATAAAACAAAGTCATTTGTTTTAAGAATGATCAGAAAGCCATCGAAACAACCTGATCATCCAGTCATTATTCCAAAGTCTGCTCGCCACCACCATTCACAAAAATAGTCTGGCCACTCACCCATTCTGAAATTGGAGAGGCAAAATAAAGCATCGCTCCGGCGATATCATCAGCTGTTCCCAACCGTTTGACCGGCGTGTGCGCCAACATTACTTTTTCTATTTCCGGGGTCAGCACACTTTCCAGAGCAGCGGTTCTCGTCGCTCCCGGACCAACCGCATTGATGCGGACTTCCGGACCAAAATCGTGTGCTAAATTCGCAACCGTATGATTGACGGCAGCTTTAGATCCGCCGTAACCGCTCATATTAGGGCTTTTATTGACGCTGGACATTGAGGTGGTGAATACGATGGATCCGTAACCATCTTTCTTCATGTGCGGAACAACCAACTGGCACAGTCTCCAGCCACTGAAAACGTTGAGCTCATAGTCTCTTTTGATATCTTCCACCGATATTTTAAATGGATTTTCACGTCCGCCACCGCCGCCACCTGCGTTGTTGATCAGGATGTGTACGCCGCCTAATTCTTTCACCGTCGTTTCCACCAGATGCACCAAATCTTCATCTTTGAGAACATTACAGGAAACCGCAATAGCCTTGACGCCCAAAGCTTCTATTTCTTTAGCCGTCTTTTGGGCATCTTCAAGATTAAAATCGCCAATCGAAATATTGGCGCCGTGTTGGGCCAAAATCATGGCCGTTGCTTTTCCGATGCCGTTTGCGCCACCGGTAACGATTGCGGTTTTTCCTTTTAAATTAAATAAATCAGAGGGATTCATAATTTCTTTTTTTAGGATGATTTCTTAGGAATTTCTTCAAAAAATTTCAGTTAAATTCTTGAGGTGAACCGAGTTTTCAATCTTAAGGATTCGTAGAGAAAATAGAACCGTTGGCAATGAGTGCTCTTCTGTTCATTTTTAAAATATCACGAACCCATTCTGCAAAATCTTCCGGCTGCAAAACCGTTTCTGGATTTCCGTCGGTCAGCCCACCCTGAATCGACATATCGGAGGCGATGGTACTTGGCGTCAACGTAATCACGCGGATATTCTGTTTTCTCCATTCTGCCATCATCGATTGTGATAAAGATACGACTGCTGCTTTTGAAGCGGCATATGCCGACATATTCGGTCCGCCTTTCAAACCGGCAGTTGACGCTACATTCACAATATCGCCCGCTCCTTTTTCTTTCAGGAATGGGTACACCGCTTTTGCTGCATAATACACACCGAAAAGGTTGGTTTTAATGACCTGCTCCCAGGTTTCAGACGGCATTTCTGCAATACTTCCAAAGTCTCCAATTCCTGCATTGTTGATAAGAATATCGATTCCGCCTAAATCTTTTGCAAGATCTGCTATTCCTTTTTGAACTGCAGTTTCTTTGTCCATACTGAATATCGAATAAGAAGCCTGAACACCTAAACCTTTCAATTCTTCAACGGTTGTTTTTAGGTTTTCTTCATTTCTTCCGGTAATTCCGATGTTCACTCCTTCTTTCGCTAATATTAAAGCCACGGCTTTGCCTAGACCTCTACCACCACCGGTAACGATGGCGTTTTTTCCTTTTAAATTCATTTCAATCATTTTTTGATGCTACAAATTTAAGGAATACGACTTTATTTAAGCAGTGATCACTTCCACTTAACTTTTATTAACACGTTGGTTAGTCGTAGTAGACTGCAATTTTTTAGTCCAGAACAACATTAAAAATCACTGAAGAGAATCACTGTAAAAAGTTAAAAAGTCATTCTCTGAATACGCACGGCATTTAAAATCGCCAGCAAAGCAACGCCGACATCAGCAAAAACAGCTTCCCACATCGTCGCTAAACCACCTGCACCGAGAACCAAAACCACGGCTTTTACCGCAAAGGCTAAACCGATATTCTGCCACACAATTTTTTTCGTTTGTTTTCCAATATTGATCGCCATGGGAATTTTGCTGGGTTGATCGTCCTGAATCACAATATCTGCAGTTTCAATCGTGGCATCACTTCCAAGTCCACCCATGGCAATTCCGACATCGCTCAGCGCGACAACCGGCGCATCATTGACGCCATCGCCGACGAAAGCGACACTTTGTTTCAGCGCTTTAATTTCTTTGAGTTTATTCACTTTATCCTCCGGAAGCAAGTCTCCGAAAGCATCTGCGATTCCTAATTGTGCTGCGACCTCTTTTACCACAGCGGTTTTGTCGCCACTCAGCATGGTCGTTTTCACGCCTAAAGCTTTTAACTTTTGAATGGTTAACAGTGCATCTTCTTTGATGACATCGGCAATGGTAAGATAACCCACGAATTTTTGATCATAGGCAATCGCAACAAGGGTATAAACAATATTGGCGTGATTGAAGTCGTACGGAATACTGAACTGATCCAACAGTTTGAAATTCCCCACCAACAGTTCTTTTCCTTTGATGGTGGCTTTTAAACCCTGACCTGCAATTTCTTCTACATTTTCCAAAAGGATCGAATGATCGGATTCGCCCACAAAATCATGAATCGCAGTGGCGATCGGATGTGTACTTTGACTTTCCAAAGCATTGACCATACTTAAAATTTCTTCCTGATTAAATTCCGGTTGAAAATGAACTTCCTGCACTTTGAAAACCCCTTCTGTCATGGTACCGGTTTTATCCATCACCACGTTTTGAATATTGGCAAGGAGATCTAAAAAATTACTGCCTTTAATTAAAATTCCGTTTCTGCTTCCAGCCCCGATTCCTCCGAAATAACCAAGTGGAATGGAGATCACCAAAGCACACGGACAGGAAATCACCAAGAAAACAAGCGCTCTGTAAAGCCAGTCCCGAAATACATAATCAGCGACGAAAAAGTAAGGTAAAAGCGTAATTCCAAGCGCGAGAAAAACAACGATCGGCGTATAAACTTTCGCAAATTTGCGGATGAATAATTCGGTAGGAGCTTTCTGCGCGGTGGCATTCTGCACCATTTCCAGGATCTTACTCAACTTGCTGTCTTCGTAAGCGGCGGTTACTTTGATCTGACTTACCGTGTTGAGGTTGATCATTCCGGCCAGGACTTTTTCCCCTTTTATTTTGGTAGCAGGTTTACTTTCACCTGTCAAAGCTGCGGTGTTAAAGGAGGCTTTTTCGGAAAGTAATTCGCCATCCAGACCTAATTTTTCCCCGGATTTCAATTGAATAATTTCACCGATATTGACTTTTCCAGCTTTAACGGTTTGAGGTTTACCCGACGTGATTACCGTCACCTCATCGGGTCTTTGATCGAGTAAGGCTTTAATATTGGATTTCGCCTTGGTTACTGCCATAGCCTGAAAAATTTCACCCACGGAATAAAAAAGCATTACGGCAACACCTTCCGGATATTCACCGATCGAAAAAGCACCCACCGTTGCGATTCCCATTAAGAAAAATTCCGAAAAAACAACGCCATGAATGATGCTTTGAAAAGCTTCTTTTAAGACCGGAAATCCGACAGGAATATAGGCGATAAGATACCAAACCAGGCGAATCCAGCCGGAAAACCAATCCGGTTTCAGCCAGTAATCGAACGTAATTCCGAGAAGCAAAAAGACGAAAGAAAGGATCGCCGGAAGAAAAAGCTGAAAGACCGTTTTATCGCCCGTATCATGCGAGTGATCGTGATCGTGGCCTTCGTGTTCCGGGTGAGTCGGTTGTTTTTTCGGTTGTGTACTGCAGCATTCCTCCATATCTAATTATTTTATTGCAAAAGTAGCAGTATAGCAAATGCAATGCTATTGCAAACTTTCGAGGCAATTTTCGCAGATTCTTTCAGCAAAATGCCGAACCTCCGCAATTCTGAACATTGCGGGAAACGTTTGCATAAAAGAGATTTCTGCGCTGCACATCGGCTGTTCGCAGATTTTTCAGTAGATATATGGATTATTAAAAAAAAGGAGCGGAAACCATGGTTTCCGCTCCTTTTCATCATTTGTGTTGCTTCTTGTGAAAAGTATATTCCACTCCTCTTCATCATTGGTGTTATACGGTAAAAAGAAATCGGTCGCCTGAAAAAGCGGTTTCGCGATACACCGTTCAGCTCCTGGTATTGATGCTCCGGAAAAGCGGTTTCTTTTTGTATGTTCAGTTTCAGAAAATGAATTCCTCCAAACATTAACTCGGTGAACACAGGAATTTTTTCTTTTCCATCCTTGTTCTTTTGTTTGGTGGTGCAAAAGTAAAAATTACCGCTTAACGGACACAATTACTGGGACGAAATGCAGAACTTTATAGGCCGAACAGCAGAATCCCCCGTTAAACACTTACGGGATGACGAAATTCTTTCTAAAATTGCGCGACAGAGGCAGAACGGTCTCCTGAACAGCCACCTCATCCGACGAAATCCGGTTGACATATTGGCTGTTGACGACAACAGAACGGTGAATCTGCTTAAAGAAAACGGGCAGTTCTTTACAGAATTCAGACAGTGTATTTCTGATCGTGATCTTGCGGTCGCCGACCATCATGATATCGAGATAGTTCCGGTCCGCTTTCACGTACAGCATATCTTCGAAAACCAGCTTCACATCGTGGTAACCGTCTTTCACAAAGATATAGTGCTTCTTCTTTTTGTTGGTGGCAATTTTCAGCGCCGTCAAGAGTTCGATCTTACGGATCGGCTTCGTAAGATACGACTCGGGTGATGTCGCCAGTGCTTTTTCGATCGTCGCACCGTCGCTTTGCCCCGTAATGAAAATGACGGCCGCGTCTTCATTTTTTTGCTGACTCAGCGTGATTCCTTCAAACCCGCCTTCAAGATTAAGGTCCATTAAAATGAGGTCTGGTTGTACCTGCTGCATTTTGTCGCGGGCCTCTGCTGCAGTATGCGCCATAAACACCGACCGATACCCCGATTCTTCGAGGAGGTCTCTGATGAAATCTGCGATGAGAATTTCGTCTTCTACGATAAGGATGTTGAGATGCTGCATTTAAATGTTCATGTCAAAATTAATTTGGAACCCATTGGTGGTGTCAAGTTGGTACTGCACGCGGAGTTGGCGGCAGAGTTTATCCACCAGCTGAAGTTTCGGGATTTCCGCGGTTCCTTTTCCGTTGTCCGCGTAACAGAAAGAGAGCCCATTGTCGGTGGACGTGATGAGCAGTGCAATATTTTTATGGTCCTCCTGCGTGAAAGCGTGTTTCAGCGAATTCATGCACAGTTCGGTGACGAGCAACCCGAAATACATCGCCTGCATTTCGGGGAGCACGGTATGCGCCACCTCGAAGCGGTTCGTGATGCCGTTCGCCTCAAAAAGCACCTCCGCATTCTTCCAGATGTCCTTTAGATACGCATGGAGGTCGAGGCTTTTGCCAGTGGCGTTTTGATACAGATGCCGGTGCAGAACACCCAGAGAATCGATATTTGCCGTAATCCTGCGGCGGCTGAACGCATCAAGAGCCGGATTTTTCTTAAGCTCATTCTGAATAAGGATGCTGATGAGCTGCAGGTTGTTATTGATGCGGTGATGGGTTTCCGACACGAGAAGTTCATTTTCCTCAGAGGCCAGCCGCAGTGCGGTATTTTTCTTGCGGATGAGGCGCGTGTTGTACAGCAGAACGCCTGCAAGTAACACCGCCGCAAGCATCATGAGCAGAATAAAATACCGGATGAGCTCCTGCCTTTTCAGTTCTTCTTCTTTCAGCAGCAGCAGTTTGTGGTTATCGTCTATCTGATTCTGTTTCTCAGCGAGCCGGAACTTTTTTTCGTACTCCAGTACTTTTTGGTCGTGCAGTTTGTTGTAGAAATCTTCCGTAAGGTCGAGCCGAATTCTAAGGTATTTATGGGCGTTGCGGTAGTCGTTTATTTTAGAATAGGCCACCTGCAGGTTGTCAGCGAACAGCAGCTGGTTAAAGCTTTTTTTATTTTTTTTCGCAAACTCGAACGCCTCCAGGGAAGTTCTGATAGATTTGCTGTACTCCTCATTCAGATTAAGGTTCCGGCACAGATTGACGAGTGCATCGCACTGCAGCTGCACATTGCCGTCCTTTTGAGCAAGCGCCACCACTTCGGCCGACAGTTTTATCGCCTGTGCATAGTCGTGCTTGCGTACATAAATACCTGAAATCTCCATCAGCGACTGCATCAATACGTCGCGGTCTCCCGTTTTATGCGCAAGGATCATTGCCTTTTCGGAATAGATGAGGGCACTGTCGGGCTTTTGGTGGTATTCAGAAAAAAGCGCGGCTTTGCGGCTGTAGAATTTCATCAGGTACGCATCGGGGATTTTTTCCCTTTTCAGCAGGTCTTCGCACAGTTTCAGGTACTCTTCGGCATCGCGGTACAGCCGTTGATACCGGTACAGTTCGGCAATCCCTGTGTAGGTAAGAAAGATTCCGGGGGTTGCCTTTTGCGTTTTAAACAGCTGCAGGGCGCTACGGTACGCCGCGAGCGCTCGGGCATATTGCTGTTCCTGTTTGTACGTACTTCCGAGCTGTAGATAGGCCAAGCCTTTTTCTGTAGCATTTGCTGATTTTTTAATCCCGGCATTCAGTATCAGAATGGCGGAATCGATTTTATTTTTCTTGATAAGATCGCGTGAATAATTCAGATCCATGCTGTATTGCGCACTCAACTGCGGCGCCGCACATACACAAAGGAACACCGCACCTAAGACAGAAAAAAGAAAATATGGTTTTGTCATTGTAATTACTGGTCTGCAACGGCCACATCTGCGGCGGTCACTGAGAAAATGGCTGTTGATAATACGCTCAAATATAAGGGAATTTTATTTTATCTCATAAAAACCTCGTGTGGAGGAAGTGACGAGGAATTCATCTTCACTTATATCGAAAACAAAAAGGCAACAAAGCATAAACCTTCTTTTGGAGTGGAATAAATGACCCACGAGATTTTGGGGTACCGGTTTGTGAGTAGAATCTGTAAAAAGGACTTACCGAAGCAAAAGGCGAAATTTTCACCGGGGTTTCGATACTCACCGTGTTCGATTTTAATCCCCAGTCATCGGTATAATACCGGTAAGAGGTTCTTAAAATAATTTGATCTCCCAGGAAACAATTGGCTCTCATGCCCACCGGAATCTTAAACCGCTTATCAGGTAAATTTTCCTGATGAACAGAGCCGTCTGTAAAATAAACACGGTGAAAAGGCAAGCTTAAAAATCCTGTTTGCTGCACCTTGTCTGCTAACAATTCAACCTGAAAATTCTTATTGATGATTTGCGAATAAGACAGCAAAAGCACAAAGGTATTTCTACCGCTATTTCCATAATGCTCATGGTCTCTACCTCCTGTATTTCCGGAGCGCAACTCAATTGCGGTTACTAATATCACCTGATCCAGACATGCCAGAAACCTGGCGAAGAACTCTCCCATCCTATTGGGTGTTTTTTGTGCAATACCAATATTGGCACCGATCGACTGGTAATCAAATTCTGCAGAAAAAGAAACGCCCCCCATTATTGTACTTCCTTTGGCTTCATTCTCGCGGCTCCATCCCAGTGAAGGATAAATTCTGGTATCTGCATGAGAAGCGGATGAATTGGCTTTCAGATCAATCATATCCAAAAATGCAGAAGTATAATGATCAATTACGGACGCAAGGGCGTCTGACTTGGTCGAATCTTTGATTTCATTGAGCAAAGGCAAGCAGAATAAAAGCTTTGTGCCTTTGTGGTTTAAAAAAACTTAAAGATGCAGTGCTTACTTTAATATATTTTAACCCATCAGTCCTATTAGTTTTAAATGCTTTCATTAAAAAAAGAGCACATGAGCTGGAAAATTTTTGATTTTCCAGTTCATGTGCTCTACTGCTTTCTTATGATCATCAACTTATTTGTTAAAAATAGAAATACTTATCAATTTAACAGGCATTAACGGGCAGCTAACATCGTTTAATTCTTACTGACATTTAGTTTTAATAAACTGATACAATAACCGCACGGCAACGCCCGTACCACCGCTTTGTCGGTAGCCTTTTGCGTCATTGACGAACGATGCTCCGGCGATATCCAAATGGATCCACGGGTAATCGGTAAAATGTTCCAGGAATTTTCCGGCGGTTGTCGCGCCACCGATGGGTCCTCCAATATTTTTCAAATCGGCGATATCCGATTTCAGCAGTTCTTCGAATTCTGTCCAGAACGGCAGCTGGATCAGTCTTTCGTAAGTCTCTTCCCCGGACACTTTCAATTGTTCCATGAAATCCTGGTTATTTCCTGCCATTGCAATTCCGAATGACCCTGTGATCGCAACCGAAGCGCCGGTCAAGGTCGCCATATCAACCACCAATTCAGGATCAAAACGTTTTGCATAGGTTAAGGCATCAGCCAAAACCAGACGTCCTTCGGCATCGGTATTCTGTACTTCTACGGTGGTGCCGTCCATCATGGTGATGATATCATCGACGACCAAAGCGTCAGAAGAGATTTTATTGTCGGTCGCAGACACCAAACCGATGATCCGGTACGGTAATTTATTCGCGGCGGCGGCAGAAATAATTCCCAAAACTGCGGCACCACCAGCCATATCCGATTTCATGGAGGTCATATTGCCGCCCACTTTGATGGAATATCCACCGGTATCAAAAGTGACTCCTTTTCCTACTAAAACCAAAGGTTTTTCATTCACCGCATTTTCCGGCTTGTAATGAAAAACAGTGAAGGTAGGAGGTACAGAAGATCCTCTGTTGACGGCCAAAATTCCGCCCATGCCTAATTTTTCGATTTCTTCTTTCCCAAGTATTTCGGTTTGAAAACCAAATTTCTTGCCCGCTTCTGTGGCGTATTCGGAGAATCTCAGCGCATCCATAAACTGAGGCGGTTCATTCACCATGGTTTTGGTTAATGATACGGCTTCTGCAATTTTCTGTAATTCGGTCAGCGACTTTTTATCGATAAAGTGCGAAGAACAGGAAATTTTAATCTCAAAAGCTGTTTTTTCTTTTTTATATTTAGAAAAACTGTAACTGCTCAAAAGCAAACCCTCTAAAAAAGCAAACCGTTGAAGTTCAGTCAAACCGCTAACCTCATCAATATTCACTTCTTTGCTGTTCACCTCTTTCAAAGCCTGAAAAACTGAAGCGCCTGCAAGTCTTAGACTTTCCAGATCAGTCTTTGGAAGCGTAATCAGGAATTGCTGCACCTCGCCGTTAGTGATGATTACTTTGTTCTTCTTTTTTTCAAAGGCGTCTTTAACCGATTCAGCAACCGATTTTGGATATTGATTTGACACCTCATCAGTTTGACTGACAATAAGGTGTACCGGACTGCTTTCCGCAGCCAGATGATCTTTTTTAGCGTACGATACTAACGTTGCATTTAAATAATGTTCTGTCATTTTTTATTTTTTATTTTATTTTTTAAAGGTGGTGAATTGATTGTTCACCATTTTCGTGATTGCTTTTTGATGAATTCCCCATAAACTGCCGGTGAAGAATCTACAGCGCACGTTCCGGGCATGTCCCGGCCGGAAATTACTTTACCGACTGAGAAGCTCTTCCCTCCAACCACTATAATCTGCCTGATAACTGCTCGAGCTGCCGAACGATATCTCTCGGATGTGCGCCTTGTTGTAAAGAATCCGCTGCAATTTTGAAGGCCAAAATCTCCGCTCCCAGTTCTTTTCCTTTGTCCTGAATCATTTGGATGAGTTCATTCATTTCTATCTGATAACCCAGCATCATGAAAGACGAAAGCATTTTTTCGGCAATTTCGGTATCGGTTTCACCGAAGGCTTTTCCGGCGATGAGGGGTAATAGAAATTCCCCTTCGACAAAAACTGCATCTCCCTCCGGGAAATCCTGGACAAACTGCGGAAAATTGAATCTTGTTTTTGCACTTGCAAGAATAAAATCTTCTATCAGATCCAGCTCTTCATCAGAGAGATGACTGAATTCATCCTGATCATCTTCATCTTCATCTTCATCTTCATCTTCATCTTCATCCTCATCCTCATCGTAGAGATCTTCATCATCTTCAAAACCGTCTTCTTCTCCGGAAAACAAACTGTCATCCTCTTCATCATCTCCGTCTCGGTCTGAATGATCCTCTTTAGGATCTGCGTTTGACTTTGACTGGATTTTTTTCATCTCCTGCTGAACCAATTTGTAAAATTCATCGAAACGGAATTCATATTTTTCATCGAGTTCCCTGAGTTCTTCTTCCACCTCTTCCAAAAACTCAGCGTCTTCTTCAAAGATCTCCTCTTCCGTGGCGACGTCGCGGAGCCAGATTTTATCCCGTTGCAGCATGCTGAAAACGCGAAAAATAACTGCTTCTGCCTGTTTGCGGTCCTCATCTTCGATGAGAATATCAAAAGCAGAAAGGTTTTCGAGGTAAAAGTTTTTATCGATCATTATAGCAGAATTTGTTGGTTAAAATTGAAGTGCAGTTAAACTGGAATTAATAAAAGACCCTTGAAAGCGATTTTTTTAAACCTCCATTTAATGCAGCGAAATTTACGAAAACTTTCGCAGGTGATTGGAATGATCAGGTGATTTTGCTACTTAACACGAGCCAAACGCCCCCTCAATAAATACATAAGAGATTGTTATTAAAGCACTTCAAAGAGGTAACGAACCGCTGTTATTTTAAATACAGTTGCAAACCCCTTGAAGGAATGCCAGCGGGTTTCAGGAAGTACCCTCATTCCCGCCCATTTCTCCGGCAAACTTCTCTCGGCACTGCTTCTGGTACTGCGACAGCGGCATGCCATAAATGATGTAAAAAAGATGCCGCATGTTCGAAGGCGAGGCAATTCCACATAAAGCACACAACTGTTCAGCCGACCGATTCGCTACTGCAGGATCTTCAGCCATCTTCCCGGCAATATAGGCAATGCGCAACTCTGCGAGATAGCGGCTGATACTCATTCCTTTTTCGCTGTTAAGATACCGCGACAGATAATTGGCATTGACGCCTGCCTCCTGTGCCACCTTTTTAAGGCTAAGGTTCGGTGCTAAAAACGCTTTGTCTTCTTCAAATTTCCGGAGGTTATTCCGGATGGTTTGGCGGATTTCTGGGGTCAGGGCAGGTGTTCTCTTTGGTGCTTTAGGTTCCGTTTCCAAATCTTCCGTGCTGAGGATGCCACCTGCCAAGAGTACGACCGGCGGTTTTTCCAGATAATCATCAAGAAGGTAGCCTGCCAAAATAAGTGAAATAAATATAACGCCAAAAAGGACTGTCCGATACCGGTCAGCAGTATTTTGATGATCATCCGTGATGCTGGCCAATCGGAACCGTGCGTACAGGTGATGCCAGTCTTCGTGGTTCACCGTTTCAGCCGCTCTTAATGCATCCATATAAGAAGTAAGATCGCGGAAGTTTAACCTTTGACCGGCTTCACGGATAAGGTAATGGTAGCCGTGCTGCAGTTCAGGAAATATAAAATGGTGGCGCTGAAAAACCGAATCCATCTTTTTAAAATAGCTCACCCCTTCATCTTTGCGGTTTTGCATCACAGCGTTATTGCCTTTGTAATAATAAATTACGGAGACCCAGGCAAAATCTTTTGCTTTGATCAGTTCCGGCAACGCACGGTCGAGTTCCCCAATACTTGCCTTATAATTTCCTTTGTTGTATTCAGAAATACCTCTGGATTTTAAAAAGCAGCTTCTGATCACCGCGAATTCACGGCCTTCAGGAATTTCCTTGAGCACTGCTTCAATGAGGCGGTCCGCGCTCGCATGCTTATCCGTTTGCTGGTAGATGTTCACGAGCTCGTGCAGACTGTCATAATAATTTTTGCGAAGGTGTTGCAGCCGTTGACCTGGCTGCTCCTTGTGAAGTTCTTTCCTGAAAAAGGCAGCACACCTTTTAAGATTGTCGGTAGCCTCCTGATGCAAACCCATGTAACCCTTCACGACCCCAAATTGATACAGCAGCCTGTACTGAAGATAAGGATCACCGCTGATTTTGGCATAATCTGCCGCTTTCAGGTAATCCTCCATTGCAGCCTGGTAGTTTCTGTAATGAGCGTACGTCACAATTCCTCTGCTCATATAGGCCTCCCCAATCAGATCACTGCGGCCGCTGCGGTGCGCAATGGCGATGGCACTGTCGGCATACTTCAGCTTTAAGTGTACGGTGGGGTGAAATTTCAGGGCATCAAGATAGGCATAGGTAAGCTGCGCAGAATTCTTTTCCTCTTTTGTCAGCGTGATCAGGAGTCCTATAAAGGGAATTGCCGCCGGATCACCGTGCTCCATCTGCTGATACTGCTTTCGGATCTGCTGATAGGTTACATTGTCCTCGCACTGCGCAACGAAGGGTTCCGCAGTGAAGAGCAGGAGCAATATAAACAGTCTGAGCGAAAGCATGTTAGCTTCATTTTATAGGAATATTTTATCAAAATTAAGTTTTTTTATGATATGGCGCAAGTGAATGATGATATTATGAGGGAATTGTG
Source organism: Chryseobacterium sp. MDT2-18 (assembly GCF_030815285.1). Classification (NCBI taxonomy): domain Bacteria; kingdom Pseudomonadati; phylum Bacteroidota; class Flavobacteriia; order Flavobacteriales; family Weeksellaceae; genus Chryseobacterium; species Chryseobacterium sp. MDT2-18. Next base: position 45,591 of record NZ_JAUSWQ010000006.1, read on the forward strand.
TGCAAAGGGTGCTGTAAGATGGATTACGCGCTCACTTTTTCAAAGTTTCTAAGGCGGTAACAGGATGCTTTGACAAAGTTTTTGAATAGGAATCGGCGATCAGCCTGAGGGTTGATTCTAAAATATTCTTTTTACTTTTTGTCTTGACACAAAAAGTAACAAAAAAGTCAAGACTGGATCTTTTTGCCTCATTCCTTTTCCTATTTTTAATGGAATCGGCGAACCTCCTTCATCGGTTTGCTAAAAAATGAAGATTTCTTCTTAGAAATTGACTCCCTGTGGTCGTCGAACCATTTCGTTAGGTTTCCACAAAATTTATCTCGTCTTTAAGACAAGATTTGTTATCGATTAAAGTTATTTGCCGCCCTCGAACAGTGGGGATTATTTTTACTTTTTGTCTTGACACAAAAAGTAACAAAAAAGTCAAGACTGGATCTTTTTGCTAAAAAATAAAGATTTCTTCCAAGAAAATCCCCGAAATTTATCTCGTCCCTAAGACGAGACTCGCGCGGAAACAAAGTACCGCTTCGAAACCGAGATGATGGCCGCGCTTCGGACAAAGGGGATTTTTAGACGGTATGTTCTTTTAAAAACGTGGATGGGAAGAAATCTTCATTTTTCTTAACGCAAAAATCTCCTAAGTCGGGATTATTTTTAAGAAAGTGGTTTTGGTTTGGAACTTTATCAAAGTAGCGCGCAACTACTTTGTCAAAGTTTTAAAGCGGTATCAGAATACTTTGACAAAGTTTTTGAGGATAGGAATCGGCGATCAGCTGAGCGTGGACTGTTAAAGGTTTTAAGTTCTTTTGCCTTGATGCAAAAGAACCAAAAAATCAAGACTGGATCTTTTCGCTAAAAAATGAAGATTTCTTCCAAGAAATTGACTCCCTGTGGTCGTCGAACCACTTCGTTAGGTTTCCCCGAAATTTATCTCGTCCCTAAGACGAGACTCGGGCGGAAACAAGATTTGTTATCGATTAAAATTATTTGCCGCCCTCGAACAGTGGGGATTATTTTTACTTTTTGTCTTGAAACAAAAAGTAACAAAAAAGTCAAGACTGGATCTTTTTGCCTCATTCCTTTTTATGTTTTTGATGGAATCGGCGAACCTCCTTCGTCGGTTTGCTAAAAAATGAAGATTTCTTCTTAGAAAATCCCCGAACTTGCACGGGAACAAAATATCGCTGTGAAACCGAGATTATGGCCGTGCTTCGGACAAAGGGGATTTTTAGGTGGTATGTTCGTTTAAAAACTGGATGGGAAGAAATCTCAATTTTTCTTAACGCAAAAATCTCCTAAGTCATTTTAATTTCGTTTTTACATCTTAGTTTCGTTGAAAAATCTCCTAAGTCGATAGAATTTCCCTTTTTAATTGAATCTTCGATTTCAAGATCTCATTTTTTTTGCCTCATTCCTTTTCTTGTTTTTAATGGAACTGGCGGATCTGTGGAATCCGTGGAATCTGTGAGCCATTTTCAGTTAAGAAAATGAAGCATCAGGTTTTTAATTGAGCAATGAGTTAATTGGCTACTCAAGTTTTGACTTTAAAATCTATCATCTCGTATCTCTAAGTCTTATGTCTGTAAGTCTCATTTGAACTCACATGAATAAAACAAACATGATGTTAATCCCCAATATCAGGTATCGAATTATAGGTTCTCTCAAACATTTTTACGATATCTTCTTCTTTTTTACGAATATCGGCAACACTGTTATTAATCAAAAGATAAGAGCTTATAGAAGGATATTCTAAATGGGTGAAAGTTATATTTCCAATTCTGTCCTGAATAAATTTCGAATAGACCCGAAATCTCTGGTTATTTTCCAGATTTTCAGTCAGTTTTTTAGGGTTCGAAAAATCAATAGATCTTGATGAACATAATCCAAAACTGCAATTGGGATGTTGCTCCAGCAAAATAAGAATCAGGGAAGTACAGGTATCAAGAATTCTAATTACAGATGTGAAATTGCCTTTATTGATGATTTTGTTGTATTTATATTGGCTTCCTCTGTCTTTTTTACAGTAGAATTTCAATGCCATTACATTTTCTAAATGGTATTCCGCTCTTATAATATAATGTAATCTGGTTTTCTTCGCAATAGAATTTGTATATATACGTAAAAAGATGGGCGGAACCATCTTTACATTTATCTTTTTGTATGAATATAAGCCCGTACAATTTCGGGAAGAGGATTAATGAACAACTCTTTTAGGACTCACCGCAGACGCTACAACTTTTCTGCCCTTTAGATTTTTAGCCGAAATTTTTACAGAAACTACTGTAGATAATGGTTTCCAATTTAGTTTTTCGCCTTTTGATAAAGTCCTTGTACTCATAATTTTATGAATTTATAATACAAAGATATTATTTAAAATGAAAATAACAAAACTTTTAATATTTAGGACAAATCCAAGAGACTTTTCTTCACTTCAGCTCGAAGAACCCTCTCTAAACCCGTTAAATTAAAACTTTGTCAAAGTAGCGCGCAACTACTTTGTCAAAGTTTTAAAGCGGTATCAGGATACTTTGACAAAGTTTTTGAGGATAGGAATCGGCGATCAGCCTGAGGGTGGATTCTAAAATATTATTTTACTTTTTGTCTTAACACAAAAAGTAACAAAAAAGTCAAGACTGGATCTTTTTGCCTCATCTCTGTTATTTTTTTAATGGAATCGGCGAACCTCTTTCGTCGGTTTGCTAAAAAATGAAGATTTCTTCCAAGAAATTGACTCCCTGTGGTCGTCGAACCACTTCGTTAGGTTTCCCCGAAATTTATCTCGTCCCTAAGACGAGACTCGCGCGGAAACAAAGTACCGCTTCGAAACCGAGATGATGGCCGCGCTTCGGACAAAGGGGATTTTTAGGTGGTATGTTCGTTTAAAAACTGAATGGGAAGAAATCTTCATTTTTCTTAACGCAAAAATCTCCTAAGTCGATATAATTTCGCTTTTTAAGGTTTATTTAAAGGCCAAATAAGCTCTCATTTTTATGCTGAACAAAGCCGAAGTAATAGTTTGGGCAAAGAAATTTGATTTTTCTTAACGCAAAAATCTCCTAAGTCATTATCCACTCAAGGAGGGTGTGGTTATTCTTATTAATCTCCTAAGGGGCTATTTTTGAGAAAGTGGTTTTGGTTTGGAACTTTGTCAAAGTAGCGCGCAACTACTTTGTCAAAGTTTTAAAGCGGTATCAGGATACTTTGATAAAGTTTTTGAATAGCCCTCTCAAAACCCGTTAAATTAAAACTTTGACAAAGTTTTTGAGGATAGGAATCGGCGATCAGCCTGATGGTGGATTCTAAAATATTCTTTTACTTTTTGTCTTGACACAAAAAGTAACAAAAAAGTCAAGACTGGATCTTTTTGCTAAAAAATGAAGATTTCTTCCAAGAAAATCCCCAAACTTGCGCGGAAACAAAGTACCGCTTCGAAACCGAGATGATGGCCGCGCTTCGGACAAAGGGGATTTTTAGGTGGTATGTTCGTTTAAAAACTGGATGGGAAGAAATCTTCATTTTTCTTAACGCAAAAATCTCCTAAGTCATTATCCTCTCAAGGAAGGTGGTTATTCTTATTAATCTCCTAAGGGGCTATTTTTGAGAAAGTGGTTTTGGTTAAACCTGTGACTAGGTTAATTTTTTTCCAGATGTAAAAATTGGCATTTTAATGTTTTTTGATTTTGGGAGTCATTTTAGGAGAAATTTTTCTTGCAGGAAGTCTTCAGTTGCACCTGTTGCGGCTTAAACCACACATTTCTAAACAGGCAGTCAGCGCCCATCAGTAAAGGGGATGTTGGGAATAAGCCGCTTTGGTGTGTTTAAGCCGCAACGCAGTTCCGGCTTATTCTCACTTTTTTTATCAAAACCCGGAATATTTGCCCGTCTTTAGGAGACGGCGATGCAGTGGGTCAGTTTGCGAATAAGCCGTCGGACATTGGATATAAGCCGCCCACCCTCTTGTTTTTCACCTATTGACCGCTATACATTTGGATAAGCATTCGGATCAGATGGATCCGTACAGAATGGATCACGCAAATTATACGGTCATGAAAACTTTAAGAAAATTCTTCCCGATTATTATCAGCTTCTTTTTCGTCCTGCTTTTTATTTATGCTTCGGCAAGTAAAATGCTCGACTTTGAAAACTTCCAGGTGCAGCTGGCGCAATCGCCATTGCTGAGTGCTTATGCGGGATTTATTTCTTACGCGGTCATCATTCTGGAACTGGTGATTGCCGGTTTGCTCTGCTTCCATCTTACGCGTCTTTGGGGATTGTTTGCGTCTTTTGCAATCATGGTAGCTTTTACGGTTTACATCTACCTCATCCTTAACTATAGTGATTTTGTGCCCTGCTCCTGTGGTGGGATCCTGGAGAAAATGGGTTGGGCGGAGCATTTGATCTTTAATATTGCAGGTGTTGTGATAGCAGGTCTTGCTGCAATCGCAGCCTATCCCATCACTCCTAAAGCACCTATTATGTATGTCACTGAAGAAGAATGGATGGCCAATTACTGGCAAAGAAGAAAGGACCGTCGGGTGCTTGTTTATATCATGGTAGCGCTCCTCGTTATGTCTGCAGGCAGCATGGTCGCCCTGTTTCTTTCTTCTGAATACATCATGAAAAAAGAAAACAATTTTACAAGGAGATATATTCCACATGCTCTCGACTTTCAAAAAGCAATGAATATTAAAGTTAATTCATACTATTTTATGGGTTACGATGATCGCAACATTTATCTCGGTAATACCACTGCACCCTTAAATATATTAACCGTAAGTAGAGATCTTAATAAATCTTATAAATACAGAATTCCGCTGGACGTCAAAAACTACAGGTTCAAATCCATAAAACTTGCATATCACTCACCGTTTTATTACTTATTTGACGGGCAGGTTCCCATCATACTTAAAGGGAAAATAGGTGATAATAGTCCGCCCGAAATAATCAGTTATAAGGATATGTATTTTGATTGGTTAAGCATCAACTCTGGAGATATGGTATTCCGCGCACAGAGCAAAGACCATCATAACTTTATACTTGGCACAATTGATAGTCTTAAACGGCTCAAGTTACACCCTGAAGTGCTCGGGCAAAAAAATACCGGTTACATCCAAAATGATGGACTATTACTATCCAATCCTCATCAAACGGGAAATCTTATTTACCTCTATTACTATAGCAATACTTTCCTTGTTATGAATAATGACCTTTCTATTCAGAGACGTTTAAAACTCATTAGTCCTCCTCAAACTATTACTGAAAAGTTGGTCACTTTGAAAAATGGTAAGACCAAAATAGAAGCCCCGCAGATTCTGAATTTTTCTAATGCATATCTGGCCAATCATCTCTTATGGGTGCAATCCAACATCAGAGGAAAGTTTGAAGAAACCCGGCAATGGCAGAATGCAAGCGTAATTGATTTGTACAGGACGGATCACCATTACTATACCGGAAGTTTTCTGGTACCACACCGGCAAAGCAAACCTCTAAAAGATTTTTTGATTATAGATAACGAATTCTATGCGCTCATAGATAATGAAATTGTTAAATACCGTTGTGTACAGGCGTTAAAAAAGCAGTTTCAAACAGGTAAAGCCGAAAACCTGAATTAATCGTAGGCAAAATTAAATTTTATTATCATGAAAAATGTTAAGTCATTTTTGATCCCTGTAGCCCTTGTATTCCTCGGCGCAGGAAGTGCTTTTGCAACTCATAAGGCAAAAGCAAGTGAAAAAGTCGGAGAAATAGGATTCTATTATGACGCCTCTGCACCGGCAGAACAATGTATTGAGTACAAGGAAGTTGACTGTAACAAAGTCAGTGGACCAGTGTGTACTGAAATTGTCAGCGGTGTTTCGCGCACCATGTTGGAACCTCTGAATAACACAGAGTGTGGAGTGGCATTACATAGAAATTAATTAATAAAAGAGGATGCCGCAGTAGGCATCCTTTTTTTGCATTATTTAAAGATTAAGATAGCGATATAAAGCCTGCTATCTTTTTTATGGTTTCGAAAGATTCTGTTAAAGGATCTTATCGGAAATCCAGCCTTTATCGGAGGTTTCATCTTTCAGATAATAATCCAGCCACTCTAAGATACGTTGATGAAGATCTTTAGCACTCTCCAAACTGATCATAGAATGAGGATCATCTGGATAAAACAACGCCAACGCTTTCTTTTGATTTCTTTTCAGTCCCATATAGAATTCCATTGTTTGAGTCCAATCTACATTTTGATCTTTTTTGCCTGTCCACAAGAGCATAGGAGCACTCACCTGTTCCACAAAATGGATGGGATTATTCTGCAAATAGAGGTCTTTATTTTCCGAATATGAACTATTAAACTCATACTGTTCCTCTTCGAACTGCCAGAAAAAAGGGCTCAAAAAGGCGTAATTAAAAGAATAGTAAGATCTTACAATATCGGCAGTTCCGCTTCCCGAGATATAGGTTTTGAATCGCTTAGAGTGGGTTGCAATAAAATCAGTCTGATAACCGCCATGCGAATGCCCCATTAATGCAATTTGATCGGAATTAATGCTTTGATGACTTTGTAGTACATCCAGCGCATTATTAATACAGTCTAATGATGATAACCCTGTGCCTCTGTCATCAAAAATCACGTCAGGCATCAATACAAAATAACCTTTTTCCAGAAGACTTCTAATATTGAAGCCGACTGCTGACTCTTCATACCGCAAATCCGGATAAATGTTGATTTTATTACTCTGATCATGGTAAACATGAACCACCATGGGATATTTCTTCGAGGCATCAAAATCCAATGGATAGTAGAGCAGTCCTTTCAACGGGATATTTTTGCTGTTCTTATAATGAATGCTTTCCACTTTAATTTTTGCGGCATCCTTATCCAAAATATTGGATTGAAAAACCAGTTTCGGTTTTCGGCAGCCTTCCAGTTTTATAAAACGTTTTGGCAAATTATAGTTCTCTTCAACAAAGACAAACTGCATTTGTGCAGACAATTCGGGCAGATAGACTAATTTTGAGGTTGTTGGTTCTTTCAGTACCTCTACTTTATTTTTTATGCCAAGTAAAATACTGGTTTCTTGTGTTCCATCGTTTTTAGTTTCTATAAGCATATTTCCAAGGTTCACAATCGGGGCATGGAAAGCAACCTCCATACTACCACCTGTAGCGATTGTTTTTACAGAAGCATTCAGTATGCGGTAATGAAGATCTTTTTGCTGATTGGCATATTGAGCGATCATTGTATTTTTCTCCAGATCATATCTCCAGATTCCGCTCTTTCCGTCAAAATAAATTTGACCGTCATTCCCAAAATAAGGATTCTCAAAGCCCTTATCAGTGATTTCGGTCGGTTTCAAAGTAAGGAGGTTCACCAGTTTCCATACCTTGTCTTTTTGATACATAATCATTTCACCGTTGGGTGCACCGTATATTTTTCCGCTCACGGTATCGATGGGGATTAGCGATTTATTTCGGCAATCGGTCCGGTAAATCACTGAAGGCACTTTGCGCTTCGTATAATTCTGAAATTCCGAAGAACTGTAAGCCAGCAGAAAATTGGGATTCCCGATATCTGCAATGCGATTTTGCTTTTCATCGCCTAGTTCGGTGATCTTTTTTTGGTCTGGGTACCATATAAAGTATCTTTTTTTCACCTTACTGAATTTCTCTATAAGCAACTGGTCTGCAGTTGACCAGATTTCGGGTTCATTTTTTTTTCTTTCAGGGATGTCAACATCAACTTTTAAAAACAAGCTTCCGTCCTTCCGGGAAGTAACATTTATACTCTTGGGCTCAAAATCGATCACATCCCTCAAATGAAAGACTTTATGGTCAGGTAAAGAAATAAAATTTAAATCTTTCCCTTTTCCATCTCGTTTTTCAAAGCTGAGTACTGCTCCTGAATCAAGGCTTTGAATATTGGATATAGAGTTATCCGTTCTATACATCGGCACTAAAGTATTCCCTGATAAATAATACAGGCTCTGGGCTTTATCGCTTTTACGTACAGCATAAACCTTATCTTCATTGACGAACACCTTTTCCAGATCAGTTCCTATCTCCGTCAACCCATTTTTTGTGGTATCATAAAGAACCAGGCAGTTTTTATGAAATAAAACCAAGCGTTTAGATGCTGGCAATAACCACATTTTATCTGCCGGAGGAAGCATTATACTCGTCTTTTTCTTCAGATTCAACACTTCTGTCTTCTCTGGAGTACTGATGGCAATGCAATGATCTTTAATCCATACTTGTTCCTTCGTTTTCACCCTTGTAAAAGCATGATTAGACTGGGTGTTTTTGATCATGAGCGTATCATTGTTACCATCATAATTTTTATAAAAGGTGATCCAGTCCCCATTTTTAGAGGTCGACTTGTGACCAAGATCATAAAATTGATATTTGGGATGGTATTTGGCACCCACTCTTTTATCCAATGACTTTTGAACTTGTGCATCCGCATGAAACCAGATGCCCAAGCTCAAAAATAACTGTAAAAATAAACTTCTCATCAGTAGCCTGTATTTTGAGGTTTAAGATTGGGATTAATCAGCAGCTCTTTCCCGGGAAGGGGTAAAGCTTTGTGAAAGGATTGCCAGTTGGGCTTGCTGATACTCAGATCCTGCAGTTGATTCAGCCGTTTCAGATCCAAAAACCGATGACCCATTTCAGCAAAAAACTCATGCCGCCATTCTTCTTTGATTTTCGTAAGCATAGTGCCTTGGCTTAGTCCTGCGGGGAGCACAGCCAGTCCCGCCCTTTGCCGGATTTTATCAACGGATGATTTAGCCTCATCCGGTCGGTTTTGCTGCGTCAGTGCTTCTGCGTACAGCAGATAAACCTCTTCTAATCGAAATACGATTGAGTATTCATTAGTATTGGCATTCGCAGGATTTTTATACTTTATTGGGCGGTAATAGTTCTTTTGATTAAATACCAAAGTCTGAATCCACTTTTGCTTTCGCAAATCATTGGATTCAAAAGAATCAGCCAGTTGATCACTGAGGCTGAAAGTTTTGGGAATACTGACGGTAAAATTGTAAAGCAGAAATTCCTTCGTGGCATCTGTTGCATTAGCAGGCTTTAACTGCCAAAGGATATGACTGCCTGTTTTCTGAAATACTTTAGTGAGGTCATTCTCAAACGTATATTGGGGTGCCTGTATAATACCACTTAGCAGCAACTCTGCTTTATGCCAATCCCCTTTCAGCAGATAAACTTTAGCCAGAAGCAGTTCTGCTACTTTTCGGTTAATAAAAATCCTTTCTGAATTTTTGTAAGCGTCTTCCAGCAGTGGGATTGCCGACTGCAAATCGTTTTCCAGTTGGTTCAGCAGAGCAGATTCTGACAGTTTCGACAGCTTGCTGTTATCATTATAATCTGTAACTGAAGTGTAGGGTACCTCATCAAACATTTGCTGCAGATAAAAGTACAGGATGCTTCGAATAGTAATCGCCTCCCCTATCAGCCGGTCTTTATCCTTTTGGGGAATACCGGCGGAAGCCCGCACTCCTTCTATGATCGCATTGGTATAGTAAATATGCTTATACGCTTTAGACCAAAAATTGTAAACTACATTGTTAGCTGGTTGCTGAATGTTGTTATAGAGATCAGTAATCGAATTGGAAGAGGGTTCTACAAAACAGGTGAGGTCATCTGCATAAGTTCCCAAAATCGCGCCCGAACCAGTAGTATCCCCTGCTAATACAGACGATTGCCACAGTTCTGCATATAAACCTGAAAGTGCGGCATTAGCAGACTGTGTATCTGCATACACCTGTGCGGTACCAATCTGGTTGTAGGGCAGGTCGGTATCGATGAGGTTTTCACAGCTGTTTGAAGATAAACTAATGCCGAGTAATAGGATGATAAAGTGATAGTTTTTCATTGGGTAAGTTTAAAAATTAATTTGTGTTCCTAAAGACCATGTTTTGAGTGGAGGCAAATAACCCGTCACAATAAACTCCGGATCCAGCCCGAAATAATTCGTCAGCGTCCACACGTTTTGTCCCTGTAGGTAAACAGTAGCTTCTTTAATGACCGACGAACGTAATGGTATTTTGTAATTAACCTGAACGTTTTTTAATCGGATATAAGATGCATCACTCACTGCCGCGGTGCTTTTAGTGAAGTTATAGTGAGACATATTTTTCACCGCATTAGTCCCTGTTGAGTAAGGCATATAATAACCTGTAGGATTAGTTGCAGACCATACATTGTTAACTTCAAAAGGCTGATTGATCATGGTTCCCGGCAATGACATCTGGCTGTTGTAATTATAATTATTCTGCTTGGTGAACTGGAAAAGGAATGACAGATCCCAATTTTGAAAACGAATCTTGTTAGACCATCCACCATAATATTTTACCGATAACTCCGCTATATTTTTGTTGTCATCAGGAGCGGTAATTTTACCGTCCCCATTCACATCGGTAAAGCGGTACAATCCGGTGGCTGGATCAATACCGTTAAACTCAAAAAGTTTGACGATCGACGTAGAATAACCGATTTCCAGCTGATTGGCGTAAGCGGAACCTTGTAAATTAGGAAAGGCCAGTAAGGTATTTTTAGGAACGGTTACATTAAAATCCGACTGCCAGGTAAAATCCTTACTCTTTACAGGAACAGTCTGCAACTCCAATTCCCAACCTCTATTTTCTACCGTGGCATCAAGATTGGCTTGCACAGAAGTAAATCCTGTAATAGCAGGCAAAGGAAGACCTACCAATTGGTTAGAGGACCGATTGCGGTAGTGCGCAGCATTAAGTTGAATTCGGTTTTGCCATAAGCCCAGCTCTAAGGCAATTTCCAGTTTTTTGGTGGTCTCCCAGCTGAAATCAGGATTGTACAGTCTTGAGGGAACAAGTCCCACTACCCCGTTATAAATGCTCGAAGAAGCTACCGAATACGTATCCCGGTATTGCGAATCACCGATATTATCACTGCCCGTTTTTCCGTAACTCGCTCTTAATTTCCCAAAATTTAAGAGGGACGAATGCTCCAGCCACCTTTCTTTACTGAACAGCCAGGCGGCTCCTACAGCACCGAAGTTGGCGAACCGGTTATTCGGGCCAAACCTGCTCGATCCGTCTCTTCTTGCCGTCAGATTCAGAATGTATCGGTTATGCCATTGATAGTTAAATCTTCCAAAAACAGCAGCGTATCGGTATTGCGTGGAATTAATATCGGAGAAGGTTTTGGTTTTTGCAGCGTTAATGTTCATCATCAGTGAGTTGTTCTCAAATCCGGAACCTTGCAGGGCCGATTGTTTCGAATCCGAACTTTGAAAACTTCCACCCACCAAAACAGTCCAGTGGTGAGTACCCCTCTGATAATCATAATTCAGCTGAGGTTCAAGAAGATAAGAAAATGAGTTCTGACTGCTGGTATAAGTGCTCGAACTGGTAGAACTGGTTAAGTTGTACGCCGGGTTAAATCGGGTATGCGGGCGAAGCGAAAATTCTTCGGAATTCTGATAATTAAATCCTGCATTAAGGTCAAAGCGGAAATGAGGAATAAGCTGGTAACCCAGGTTGATGCTGTTATTGAATTGCTTGCTGGCATTCAGGTACGTAGATACTGTAGAAGCGACTGGGTTGGTAAAAGTATTATTTTCCCAGTTCAGACTGCCGTCTGCCATATACAGTGCTGGCGCATTCGGACTCAGCGTTAATGCCAGATTCGTAAAATCTTCATTAATTACCGTATTATCCTGCTGAGAAAAATGACTGTTAAGAGATAACTGGAGTTTTTTGTCTGCCGAACGGTGCGTAAATCCTGTAGTTAAAGTATTGTTCTTGTACCCGTAGTCAGCCGGGAATACCGTGGTTTGCCCATGATGCGTTGCATTCACCCGGTACGTCCACTGCTCAGAACCGCCAGACAGTCCCAAACTGATAGTAGAAGTAGTTGCGGTCGATCCTGTCAATATCTTTTGCCAGTCAGTATAGCGCGTCGGATCCCAGATTCCGTTCAAATCGTACGCAGTTGCCGGATAGGCCGTGATCCCGTCATTCAAAAAAGCTTGCCTTCGCATATTCAGATAGTCCTTGGTATCCATCATTTTTAGTTGAGATGCAGTGGTACTAAAACCTAAGCTCGTCTGGAGACTGAGCGCAGAACGATTTTTATTTCCTTTTTTAGTAGTAATAAGCAGTACACCGTTTGCTCCTCTGCTTCCATAGATAGCAGTAGCATCCGCATCTTTTAAAACCTCAATACTTTCGATATCGTTAGGATTAATGCTGTTAAGTGGGTTGCTGTTGTTCAGAGGAAGGATAAGAGTTGAAAAAGGAGAATTGGGGGTTGGAAGCATCGGTACACCGTCCAATACATACAAGGGTTGATTACCATCGATGGCATTATTGAGCAAAGTACGCAGACTGTTTTTTCCCCGAATCTGCACCTCATATCCGCCGCCCGCAGTTCCGCCTCCCTGAATAATATTCACCCCCGCCATTCTCCCCTGCACTGCAGACAGCACATTGTTCACCGGCTGATTCTCAATATCCTTCGCGGTCACTTTCGAAATACTCCCCGTACTCTCTTTTGCTTTCACATTATAGTATCCCGCATTCAGCACCACTTCTTCAATTGACTTTACTTTCTCGGTGAGGGAAATAATAAAAGAAGTTTTTCCATCGGTGCTTATTTTTCTTTCTCCGTACTCCGGATGTCGGAAAATAAGGATGGGATTTTCTCCTGTGATCTGGAGCGAGAAAGCTCCGGTTTCTGTGGTGGTTGTCATTTGGCTGCTGCCTTCCTGCGTGACCACTACACCGCTGATGGGTTTTTCTCCGTTGTTCACCGTGCCCGTGACGGTACGGGTTTGTGCCTGGACCTGCGAGTGAATCGCAGAAAACGCCAGACAACCGGAAACAAGTCCTATGGTTGATAGGATTTTTTTCATAGTTTTGTTTTTTAATTGTTAGTTCATTTTTGTACTGATAATTGTTATTGCTCTTTCCTGTGGGGTCTGCAAACTTTAGGGAAAGGGCGTTTTTTTTCTGTTAGATGATAGAGAAAAGAGAAAAGATGATAGACCGGATGCTGCATCGTTTAAAAAGCGGATGGCGCATTCAAAAGTTTAATTTATTCTTTTTCTTACTTCTGATTTCCGGTACTCAACTCGTGAAATACTCAAATACTTTTCATGAACTCCTCATGAACTATCCATGAAGTATCTATGAAGCATCTACGGAGCATCCTATTTTCAATCAAGAACTACATTTTACTTGGCTCTTTTTACTTTTTACTTGGCTCTTTAGACCTGCTTTAGGGGAAAGCAAAACACAAATGATGAAGAAAAGAAATACTTCCCCGCTAAAGACAAATCCTTTATTGTTGGATGATGAGTGCTGGGTGCTGGATGATTGTGCAGGGTATTAATCCACAGTTTTTGTTCCAAATCTCCATTCTCACCGAAGCACCAAATCAGCACATTGCCAAATCAGCACATCAGCACATTACCAAATCAGCACATTATCCTTCGGAATGGCTTAGGGGAGGCTTCGACAGGCTCAGCCACCATACGTTTAGAAACTTATGAAGAAAGTTCACTCTCCCGCTAAAGACCAATCCTTTAAAAGAGCTTTGATATGAATGTGAGTGTAGCTCTAAGTATCGTTGAAATAATAAAAATAAATCTTCATGATGAATACATTAAAAGTTTTTTATATAACGTAGTCTTTAAAACAAGACCATTTCCCGAGTAAGCATAATGCCGCAATGGTTGTGCAACCCATTGTAAGTTTCATTCCTAATAGCGAAGACTCTCCTACTCCAGTCATTCCTAGCATCGCGAACAATCTGTCATCCTGAGCCTGTCGAAGGATCTCGAGGCAAAAGCAAAACATCCTACACCCTGCACCCTGCATCAAAAAAACCGACACTACCCTACCAAAACCATCAATTTCTAATTGCATTAACTTCTCCTACATTGCATTTGTTTAATTGAAAGAAAGAACCTATTTTTAACGTGCGAGTTTTTAATAGTTTTTCATCCTACCGCAACCCTCTTTTGGAGTTTTGGTGCGCTTGATGGGCAATTGGATTTTATAGATTTTGTGGCAGCACATGATCTTACCCTTTTATATTGGTGGGTATAGCGTTGGTGATCTTTTATAAAATCTGGGTGAAGCGATGAGATACTTTTTAGTCTCTTGTGGTTTTACGGGGGTAGAAATTTCGTTCTCATAATAATTTTTTGATATTAAAATTATGAGTTCAGAGAAAGGTGCTATAAAATAAATAGCGGAGGATAACCCCTTACCTTCCACTGCCAAACGGGCACGACCAAGCGCCACAGACACAGCTTCCAGCAAGGGACTATCCCCCGCATTTTGCAAATGTACAAAATCAACGGGGAATTAAATTCCCTTGGGTTCCGTGTCTTAAAATTGGTCGTTTAGTTTGGCGGAACTCATTAGTTACTCATAGAGTATCTATAACTAACTGAAACAAAGATACAAATTAAATCGTAATAAGCAAATTTTACTTAAAAGATTTTAATACTTAAAGATTTTGATTACAGAAAACAATAGAATTAGAGCAATAATAAAGAAATATCGTGAACAATATAAGTTTACGCAAAAGGAAATTGCACAACTCTCTGGGTTAACCCAAAGTGCTTATAGCGCAATAGAAATAGCAAAAGGAAACATAGATTTTGATAGGGCAAATTGCATTGCTCAAGCATATGGAATCAAACTTTGGGATTTCATCAATCCTAATAAAACAATGCCAGAAATCAAAGATCTACCCAACGCCACTAGAATAATAGCATTGTTAAATAAAGATAAAATTATTTCAAATGCAAAAACCGATCTTAATCTACCGGAAAGAATTATGACAATTCTAAATTCTAATAAACTTTCTGAGCAATTTACTTCTTCTGACATTTGGAAAATGCTGCCAATAGAAGTTAGGGATTCTATAAAAACAACAAGAGTTACGGACACTATCTCTAGAGATGCATTTAAGGATATCATCGCCTTTACGGGACAAAAGCGAGGTAGGGAGAAAATTTACCAAAAGATTAAATAAATATTTTTATCAGATAAAAAATATTTATGTAATCAGCATTTTTTTGCTTATGGAAAACCATAATTGGAACTGAAAAGTTGTTTGTAATTTTAGACTCCAAAAAAAGCAACTACTTTTGCTATATTTGGTTTAATGATAATGTATTACTATAGTCATACAATTACATGTAGATTAGGGTGACTTTATGATTTTGTCATACATATAAAAAGTTGTGTGTGATTATAAACAAAATACGACAATGAAACTGAAATTTTTTAAGACAATAATTATTGCGTTTTTTTTTAATCAGATGAATGCTCAATCAATAGCAAGAGTCGAGAATATAAAAATTCATTCTAAAACTTTAAATCAAGAAAGAGAAATTTTGATTTATACTCCAGTTGACTATGATTGGAGAGTTAATGAATGTTTTAATGTAATATATGTTTTTGATAGTCAGAATCGTGAATTTTTTGACTATACAAATTCAATAGTCTCCTTTCTACCCAATAATGGAAAGTCATTCATAGTTGTTGGTATTACATCTCCTTTTATAGAAGAAATTGATTATGGCAGAAATAATGACTTTTTACCTGTACTAGCGACTGACGAATCCATTAAGCGATATGGAAAATATTCAGGAAATGCTGGTAATTTTGTTAATTATGTTGAATCCGAAGTTATTCCATACATAAACTCAAATTATAGAACTTTAAACCAAAACATTGCAGTTGGACATTCTTTAGGTGCTTCTTTCATTTTATATTCATTAATTAAGAAACCCAATTTATTTCAAAATTACATTGCGATATCGCCAAATCTTGCGTATGATGACGATAAATTAAGCAAAGAACTTATATATTTGGACTACACAAAAATCAACAACCAAACTTTCATTTATATAAGTAATGCAGATGAAGGCATTGAATATTGGAAAGAGTGGAAACCGGCCAGAGATAGGGTTTATTCATTTTTTAAAGATTCTCTAAAGAACAAAAACATAACAGTTGAAATTGCAGAATTTCCCAATAACAATCATTTGAATACATTTCCACCGAGTTTAAATAATGCGTTGCAGTTTTACTTTAAAAATATTCAGAAAAATCAAGACAGCGAATTGAGCAAAGAAAAGTTTGAAGTCACAATAAGAGTAAAAGTTTCCGAAAAAGGTGATATTGTTTATATAACAGGAAATCAACCCAACTTAGGAGACTGGAATCCTAACAAAAATGAAATGAAAAAAATCTCTGAATTAGAAAGAGAAATAGTTTTAAAAATTCAAAGTCCAGCTCAATTTAAATTCACGAAAGGAAGTTGGGAAACAGAGTTACAAGTCGTTGGAACATACAATAATGTGATAATTAAACCCGAAATGAAGAAAGAGTTTGAATTTGAAATAGCGGTAGATAAATAACCACACACAATAACTAATCTTTCGTTTTGTCTGCAAGACAAGAAATGAAAGCCTGTGGAGCTATCGTTTTTAGAATGGAGATTGATAAAGCTGTTTTTTAGAAGGAGTACATTTTATGAGTTGGATAGTCATTAAAAAATCGAAAAAAAATCTTTAGATTATGGACCATTACCTTGATATTTCTTATCATTAAAGATACTGATATTACTTATTTTATAAAATATTTTAACTATTTTTGAAAGTAATAAACGACGGGTCTTTTAAAGACTGACGGTAGTTGCAATATTTCCAAACCATATGACAGATTACGACAGAGCATTTAAAATTCTTGCTGAAAGACAAAAAATTTACGCATCTCTTTTTGAATATCCCAACGAATGCCCTTATTGTCACAAAACAATAATTCCCGAATTTTTACATGATTATTTGGACACAGAGAATGTTGATATTTATGCATCTCTATTATGCCCAAATTCAGATTGTAATATGCCTTTTATTGCAAAATATGAAGGACAAAGTTCTACTGTTTTTCAATATAAAAAACTCATAAAAATAACTCAAAAAAAAGAAAATTTCAGTAGTGAAATAGATAAGGTATCCCCAAAATTTATTGAAATTTACAACGAAGCTTATTTTGCTGAGCAACATGAATTATATGAAATATGTGGAGTTGCATATCGCAAAGCATTAGAGTTTTTGCTTAAAGATTATCTAATATTAAAAAATCCAGAAAAAAGAGAAAATATAATAAATAGTACAATCGCAAACTGCATTAATACTTACATTGATGATACAAGGTTAAAATCGACTGCAAATCGTGCAATTTGGTTAGGTAATGACCATACACATTACGAAAAAAAATGGGAAACCAAAGACTTATCCGATTTAAAAACATTAATAAGATTGACTGTAAATTGGATTGAAACCGAAATATTAACTTCACAGTATACAGAGGATATGAAAAAATAATACTTCTTCTAATAACTAAGCTTTCGTTTTCTCTGTAAGACAAAAAATGAAAGGATGGTGAACGGAGCTATCGGCAGTAAACCGCCACTGTGCTATATATCGGTATTGAAGTTTTTCTATTAAATTAGTTTTTTTGTAAGTAGAAAGTTTTCGTATTTTTATTCCGCTAGCGGAAATAACTAACCATTAGCGGAAATGCTATAAAAACAGACGACTTGAAAAACATCATATTTATAGGAGGAATTCACGGCAGTGGAAAAGGAAGAATCTGCGAAGATTTAAAAAATGAAATTGATTTGATTCATTTAACTGCTAGTGAAGTGTTGAATTGGAAAGAATTAAGTTCTCAAGAGGAAAAACAGGTAAATGACATTAACCAGACTCAAGACCGTCTTATTTCTAATTTAAATAAAATAGTTAAAGAAGATAAAACATATTTATTAGATGGACATTATTGCTTATTAAATAAAGATGGGTATCCAGAAAAGATTCCCATTCAAACATTTAAGGATATCAATCCAATGAAATTAATTCTTGTAACAGCAGATCCAAAAATAATTAAAGAAAGACTTGAAAATAGAGATGCTAAATCCTATAATATTAGATTAATTGGGGATTTTCAAAATCTAGAAATTAATTATGCCAAAGAATTAAGCCATATTTTGCAATCACCAATTCACATAATAGATAGTGAGCAATTTAATATAGAAACTCTTCTAAACTTTTTGAACAATTAGGGAATTTGATTAAAAAAAATGATAAAAGTATTTTAATTGCGAACTCCATTAGTTTATTCAAAATGTATTTCTTAAGAAGCATTACATTTAAGGATTTCAAAAACTTATTATGATTGATGAAATAGCTAAATTGAAAGTCTTGACGGCAGTCAGTATTTTATTTCTTTTGCGTTTCCAATAATTAAGATTGAAATTTTTCCGTTCTCCGAAGTCTCCTGCCTGGGACTTATTTGACTAAAATAAAGAAATAACGGTTCGATTCCGGCACTAAGTATTTTAAATCTATGTCAGTTTTTGAAGAATGGCTAGGAAAAAATCAATGCCTCAACAAAACTTCAACGCAACGTAGGTATTTATATTAACTTTTAACCTAACGCATAAAACCATTCGTTCCGTTACTCTCCGAAGTCTTCTGCCGCTGGATTTTTTTTAGAAAACTCTGATCGGAGTTGAAGTTTTTAGTTTTCTAAAAGAAGGAAAAGACCCTTATAGTTGGTTTCAGGGGGAAACCATAAGAAAATTAAAAAGTTCTTTGTATTTTAGACGAGAGAAAAATGGTTACAACCTATTTGCGAAATTGAATTATGGTTCAATTTACCCGCACTTTTCCAATATTATTTATTAGCTGACATGTAAAAAAACACCGCTATAATTGAGAATTCTAATTGACACGAACATATTGATTAATTTGGAAGCTAATAAAGTAATCAATAAAAAATTTGCCCACTTTTATAGATTGGCAATCTCTAATAATTGTAAAATTATTTATCATCCCTTAGCAATTCCTTCTGATCTTATTAATGATAAGAATGAAGAACGAAAAAAAATCACTCAATCAAAATTACAGAAATATGAGAAATTAGAAAATTATGCTTCAACTCCAGAATCATTTCATCAAACAATCGGCGCAAAAAAAGAAAATGATAAAATTGATAATTCTCAGTTGTTTCAACTTCATAAAAAATATGTAGATTTTTTTATAACGGAAGATAATGGTATACATCAAAAAGCAAAAGGAATTAATTTACAAAATAAAGTTCTAAAGGTTTCAGAAATATTACTTCGCTTAGAAGAATTATTTACAATAAAAATTCCGACTCATCCTATTTTAAAAGAACATAGTATTAGAGAAATAGAACATAAGTTTGATGATGTATTTTTTGATAGTTTACGTGAAGATTATGGGAAAGAATTTTTTAATTCTTGGCTTACTAAATGTGCAGAAAAGAATAGAAAATGTTATACATTACAAGTTGAAAATGAACTTAGAGCAATTTTAATATACAATATTGAAAACCCAAAAGATCATCAATTAAAAGGCGTTTATAATGATGTGGTAAAAATTTGCACGCTTAAAGTTGCAGACACAGTATTTGGAATCAAACTTGGTGAGTTATTTATCAACAAAATGTTTGAATATTGTATTGAGCAAAGAATAAATCATCTTTATTTAACCGTCTATGAAAAGCAAATTCACTTAATAGATTTGCTGATTAAATTTGGATTTTATAAAGAAGTCTTTATTAATAAACAAGGTCTTGAAGAAATACAAATGATTAAATCATTAGACAAAACAAAAATTACTTCAAACGAAAACTCTACCACAATTCATCCTTTTTATTTTGATGAAAAAGCAATTTCCAAATTTGTAATTCCAATTAGACCTGAATATTATTCAAATCTTTTTAAAGATGGAAAATTAAGACAGCCAACGCTTTTTGACGATAGCTTTGAAAGTGTTAATGAAATACAGGGAAATACAATTATTAAAGCATATATCTCCAGTTCTCGAATGGTAAATTTAAAAAAAGGAGATATTTTATTTTTTTATGCATCACAAAAAGATAAAGTTATTGAGCCTATTGGTATTTTGGAAGATATTAAAATTATTGATAATTTTGAAGACCTTTGGAAACTGGTTAACAAAAAAACTGTCTTCTCTCAGTCTGAACTTGAAAACATGATAAATGAGAAGAAAAAGCTGAATGTGATTACATTTAGACTTGTAAATTATTTAAAAAAGAAAGTAACTTTACGCAAAATTAATCAATTAAATAGTTTCAAAAATAAAATTCAAACAATCACAAGAATTAAAGAAACTGATTATCAACAATTAAAAAATGAAGAATACTTTGATAGACGCTATATTATCGATTAAACCAATTTATGCAGAAGCTATTATTAACGGAACTAAAACTGTTGAATTTAGAAAAAAAGTATTTAAAAAAGATGTTGAGCGAATCTTTATTTATTCGTCTTCACCAACAAAGATGATAATAGGTTATTTTACATTTAAAAATATTGTAGAAGACACCCCGAAAAATTTATGGAAGCAATTTCATAAAATTGGTGGAATCAATGAACAAGATTTTTTTAAATACTACAAGGAAGCTGAAAAAGGATTTTGCATGATTATAGATAAAGTTGTAAAACTTGAAAATGAAATTGACCCAATTGATTTCATTGAAAATTTTAAAGCTCCACAATCTTATATATATCTTGAAAATAAAAAAATACGTCAGCTAACATAGAACTATGGTAAATAGGAAGAAGATTATTTTATAAGTAAATTCTGATGGAGTGTTGGTGTTTTCGGAAAACGCAAAGTATTTATAACATTTTCTTTATGCAATGATATTGCAATTAAATTTTATAAGTAATCACATTCTTTTTGCAATTTTATATGCTGCATCTATACAGCCTTTATGAGAATTGTCTTTGCGCCATTCTTTTTTTTTATTTGCTCTTTTTTCCATAATCACTTCTTTTTTAGAACTCTTAGAAATTCGAAACTCCTTACCTGATTGATGCGAAATATATAAAAAATCCTCTGTGACGTTATAATCAGGTTGTGATCGTAGTAATTTATGAATGTCTTTTAAAAATAAAGATGGATTTGAATATCTTTTTTCATAATGAAAATTTGTAGCTTTATTAATAACTCTTTTAAAATTTAGATCTAAATGTTCAGGTAATGTGGAAGAATCTATAAGTTTTCCGCTTCTAATTTTATTAGCAATTATTTCATCAAGCTTTTCTTGTTTTTTTGAAGGATTAAATATTTGATCTAGCTCCTTTTTTTCTTTCTTATTACACCACATAATTGGATTTTCCAAATGAAAAGATCCCCTTAACAATTGAAATAATATTATACCAACTTGATAAATATCTGATTCATAATAATATTCATTTTTGATAACCGATTCTGGAGGTAAATAAAAGAAAGTCGATTTTGATGCTGTTACGGGATCATTAGCATTTTTAATTTTTTTTACTGCTCCTAAATCTGCTATTATAGGTGTTAAGTTATCA
The DNA here is from genome assembly GCF_030815285.1 of Chryseobacterium sp. MDT2-18. Lineage (NCBI taxonomy): Bacteria > Pseudomonadati > Bacteroidota > Flavobacteriia > Flavobacteriales > Weeksellaceae > Chryseobacterium > Chryseobacterium sp. MDT2-18. The sequence goes on from NZ_JAUSWQ010000006.1 coordinate 67,038, forward strand.
GAACTAATTAATATGTTTCCAGGTTTCAAATCTCTATGTACAAGGTGATGTTTCGAATGGAATTCTGTCAATCCCATTAAAATTCCTTCAATAATTTTCAATGCCCTTCTGGTAGAAACTCCTTTTGAATCTATAACGCTTTGTAAATCACCACCCATTATTTTAGGGCTTAAAAAATAGGCAAAAAACGGCGGGAAAAATTTTAAATCATAAATTTTCAAAATATTTGGATGATCAATTTGATTGAGTATTACAGCTTCCTCCTTATCATCATAATTATCATTTGAAAAATAAAATTTTAAAACCACTTCATCGTTTAATTTTATTCTTTTACCAAAATATACATTTCCATTATTTCCTCGATTTACAAACTCATATATTAAAATATCTCTATTTTCTCTAACAAATTTTTTTACCGAATCTGAAGCAATATCGTCATTAATGCCTTCATCTATCATAACCTAATTTTTAATTAAATAATACGCTAAATCGAACGAGTCGTTTTGCAGAATTTTTTCTGCTGTAATTTCTTTCTCATTTTTCTTGAGGTAGGCATCGATAGTTTTTTTTGAAACTAATTCTATTTCCGTTTTCTCATAAAGTTGGATTATACCTTCGAGCTTAAAAGATACTGGAGATGGTGACATTAAACCTTTACCTTTCGCATTTCTCGCAACTATGCCAATTTTATTGGCATCAACTGAATCAAAAAAGGAATTTACTTGATTTTTAAACTGTTTTATTTGCTCTTGTTGATTATGGTCATCGACTTTAAATTTTGAAGATTCCTTTGTCTGAGTGATAATCCCGCTTTCATCTTTACGAAGTACAACTAAGATTATTTCATTACTTTTAATTTGAATACCTATTGTTTTCATGTTGCTTTTTATTTTTTAATATTTAAATTCTTCTTAAACTTTCAGGTAGAAACTTGTCAATCTCTTGATCCGTAAATGTAAACTCTTCATTCTCTTGTAATGCTTTCGAGGCAATTTTATAAGCTTTGTTTATTGTCTTTGGAGCTCCTCTATATGTATTTACTAATTGCTCATTTAATTCGTTTCTTGTTTCCTGCAGAGTAATAATGTCAATATTTCCGATTTTGATATCTACTAATAGTGACAATAGTTTTTCTCTTATTTCAAGAATATCTAGAGCTGCTTGTTTATGCCTTTCTGCTAAAGCTAATAAATTATAATCTTTTGAATATAATGTCAATCCAAGTAAGGCTGTAGAAAATAGTGCTGCCAAAAATTGGAATACTTTTCCATCTCCAAAAATCACTGCCAAAATACTTGTTGTTGTTAATATTGATAAAATTATTTCAGTTATTTTTAAACAATCATTCCTGTTTTTTAGAACATCTGCACACTTTTCGTGCGTTTTATGAGTATAGACCACTCTTCCGTAAATTTCTCGTATTTGAGATTCGAGTAAAACTTTTTCTTCAGTCATAATATTTTTATTGATAATTAACCTGAAATTGGAACATCAATTGAATCTTTTGCAACTACAACATTGTCTTTAATGATATAGCATTCAACAAAATGTCCACCTTTAAAACTTGAACTTTCAATTCTTTGTTGATGACCACTATCCGTAGTTATTTGGCCTCTTATACAATTCTTCTTAATTGCTTCATTTCCTCTATTGGTAACCTTCCACTTCACAATAAAAGGATGTGGGATGTTAATTTCGGAAATAAAAAATGTTAACGATTTACCTGGTAATAAATGAAAGCGTTTTGCTAAAAACTCCCGCAATAAGCCATCTCTATAACCATTTTGCTTGACCTCACAGTCGATTTCAAGACCATATTGTATCACAACAGGATATGAATCTTCTATAAACTCTTCGGTATTTTCATAATTTAAATTAATGGCTTTTGCCTCATTTTCTTCATTTTGATACTTAGGAAAATCGTTTCCGTATATATCTCGCCATTTATTATGTTTAGTTTGTTCTGATGAAGCTTCAATAGCTTCACAAGCTAAGTCATACGCTTTTTTTGATTTTCGTCTAAAGGATTTTTTAACTTTTACACGTTGCTTACTTCCTAAAGCGCCATATTCTTTTTGGTCTTTTGGTTGATCGTAAAGGTATTTAAAAAAATTCCTGCTCATTTCATCAAAGTATAGATAGCTTTTACTATCAAAATATTCTGAGGAATTTAAAAAATTATAAGCCAACGTGTCAATAAGCAAGCCTCCCATACAAACACCGTGTTTGTTTTTCCAAGATCTTGCCATTTTGCATAATCTCCTTAGATTTTTATTCTTATTTGGTTCAGCCTCCACCATTGCATCCATTTCTTTTCTTGGTTTTGTGGTTTTCCAAGATCCATCGCCATACGTGTCTGGATATCTATAATCTTGATCTTCGATTTCGAAAGTAGGCTGTACGTCGATGTGGGTTCCATCTGAAAATTTTACAGTTACTACACATCTGTCAACTTTAATATCTGATGTAGAATAAGTGTTAGAAATTGCAGTTTTTGTGTCTTGTAATAATTTCGACTGTCCTCCTTTTTTATTATAATCATCCCATTTTGAGGAAGGAATGATATACAGCATATCTAAATCTGAAATGCCTTTGATACCACTGTATCTTCCATAAGAACCTACTTGTAAACTATTTGCGGTTGTTGATTCTGTATCACGAATATATATATTTAAAGATTTTGTTATTCTACCGTATCTACCAGAAATTGTTGAAGCTTTCTCATCGCTAATTTTTATATTACCAAGAAATTCTTGAAAGGTTAAAGATGTATTCATTTTTTAATGTGACAGTTAATGGTTTTCATACTTTTTTACTTGCTTGTTACTAGTTTTACGCCGTTCGGGAAATAGTTCTGGTTGGTTACAATCTTCATATTTTATATCAAATATTGTGTCGTCTTCTTTTATTTATGGTATTCCAATTCTTCTTCAGATTATAAGCAATGTGGAGTGCATTTTTGCAAACATTTTTTTATAGAATCTTATTCAATCGCTTCGACTTCCATTTCCTGTATTTCAATTTCTGCTTCTTCCTGAAAGTGTTCCCATTCCCGCTCAAGGCTTTTATTGTTCTTCATTGCTTCAGTAATCGCAATACTTTCACGATAATGCTTGGCTTCCGCAATAAGGGTCCATTTTGCCGTAATCCCTAAATTATTCACCGCGTCTTTAATATCAGCAATTCCAACCTTAAAAAATTCTTTTCTCGGATTTACTTTATTCATCTGAAGTTTGAGAAACCTTCTGTGCAATTGCCTTTCAAGACCGGGCGCATTATCACTGTAGATTAATGCATGCACATCAAATTCGAAAGGCACACTGGCATCGCCCAATTCTCTTATTCGATCTAAGGGTTCCAACCTTCTGGTCATCCCAATTTTATAGACATCTTCTCCAAATGAACCGATATTCGAAATAATATAAACATTCCCGGCTTTGGTTTGTTGCGCCATTGAAATCGCTCTTTTGTTTTTTTCTTCTGCAGTTTTCAACTTTCCTTCGAGATCATTTAATTGCTCAATGAATTTTGCTTTCTCTTCCTCACTTGCTTTCTGCACTTCATTTTGCGCTTTTTCAATTAATTTTTTCAGCAATTGCTCTTCTCTTTCAGCATCTTTAATAGCCTTCTCATATTCTCGTCTGGCTTTTTCTTCCTCTCTTATTTGCTCACGGATGAGTCGTTGCTCCTCTTTTTCCTGCCATTTTAATTCTTGTACAATGACCGCCCATTTCAGCTCATCTAATCTGGAATTCAAGTAATCACTGGTAATTTCAGCATTTCTAAATGCTTTACCATTATGGTTTACCATATAAAAAGAATCCTTAATTTTTTGTTCGAGAATACCGTAATTGTCTTTCTTGACTTTAGATAAAATAGAATCCACTTTGCCGTTAAAGGCATCCAACACAAAATTAACCGCTGTTTTTTTGCGGTTCGATTCTACGTATTCACATTGCGCAGCCTTATCCGTTCTGGCTAAACTGTTATTTCTATCTCGTGCAATTTTTAATTGCTGTCCGGCTTCGGTATGTCCAAACTCTTCTGCCAGATCATCAAGAAGACTAAAGGTTGGTTTCAGATACTCATCACCATAGCCTTTGATGATATTCTTCATTGCTGCTGCGGTCTTTTGATATTCGTCTGCATTTTTCATTGCTTCATAAGCACTCCCCGCAATTTCAACCGCTTTTACTTCTGCTTGTTGAATAATATTAGCAGACTCATTCACCGAAGAATCCAGCTTTACCTGCGCTTGCTCAATTAGTAATTTTGATTGATTTTTGGCTGCATTCAAGGTGTCTTGCGCTTCTGATCTTATTTTTGATTCATCATTAAGAATATTTAGTTTGTAATCTTCTGCTGCGCTGATAATCAATTGGGCATTATGGTCTGCCTGCTCAAGCATTTCGCCGACTTTCTTTTCAGTATCAACAATTCCCTGATATTTGCTTAGCGAAGACACCTGTAAATTCAGGTCTGTTACACTTTGATTTAAATTCTGATTTGTGGCGGTTAAATTAACATTGCTTGCTGTTAACTCTTGGTTTTTTGTTTTAAGCGCCGCAATCTCCTTCTTCTTCGCATTGATTTGGCTTACAAAAATGATAATGACTAATAAAATAACAAATAATAGAAATACGGTCATACGCTTGTTGTCTTAAAGATAATTAAACGGGTTATAAATTTTTATAAAACTATGACAATTTAATTAAACATAATTACGGTTTTCCGTAATTAGGAATAAAATAAGTTTAAAATCTCCATAAATATAAGTTTTGTAATAATGAAAATCAAAATGCCCAAATTAAATTTGGGCATTTTGATTTTAAGCTACTTTTTGATTCTTCACAAAACTGCTAACTGTTAATCGATGTACTCCTAAAATTCTGCCAATCGCCGAATAGGACACTTTCCTATCTAGCAGTTCCCTAATTTTCTTTTCTTGTCCTGTCAGTTTTGTTTTGGCAGACTTGCTGCCTTTAGGTCGACCGAGAATGACTCCTTCTGCTTTCTTCCGTGCTAAAGCTTCTTTCGTTCTTTGAGAAATAAGATTTCTTTCTATTTCCGCTGATAAACCAAAGGCAAATGCTAAAACTTTTGAACTGATATCGCTTCCCAGGCGATAATTGTCTTTGATCGTCCAAACTTCTATATCTCGGTTCATACACTCGTTAAGGATGCCCATAATCATTAAAAGATTCCTACCTAATCTTGAAAGTTCTGAACAGATAAGAACATCACCTTTTTTCATTTTTTTAAGGAGTTTGCCCAATTTTCTGTCATCCACACTTTTAGCTCCGGAAATGGTTTCTTCAATCCATTTGTTAACCAGTGTTTCCCGATTGTTGCAGAAATTGTTAATCTCAAACCTTTGGTTTTCTACTGTTTGTTTGTCCGTACTTACCCTTATGTATCCGTAAATCATTTTTATTTTATTTATTTTATAATTGTTCATGTTAATAGTACAATTAATATAACAAAACATTAGAAATTAACAGGTTTTATTATCCAATGGGACTTTAGATATTTTTATTTTAAAGGGAGGTTAAAAAACGACAAATACTGGTATAAATATATATATCCTAAAAATTTGACATTATTTGAAAATGTTAAACTTGTTGCACCTGAAATTTCGCTTGGCGGAAACTTTTCGTATGACGAAAAGGGTGATTTTTATTCGACAACTAAGATCTATGGTTACATCAAAAAAAGTTCAATTAAAGAGAGCTATTTATTCTGGTTAGGCTTATTTAATTCTGAATTATTTTGGTTCTTTATAAAGAAAACTGGCTATGTTTTACGAGGCGGATATTTCACATTTAAGACAAATTACATCAATCCTTTCCCAGTTCCTTTAGATTTTAAACAAGAAGATATCGGTGCAATTGAAGCGTTAGTTAGTCAAATATTACAAATTAAAAAATTAGATACTACTCCCGATACATCTTCTCTAGAAAGTGAAATCAATAGAATTGTCTATAAAATTTACGAACTATCTGATGAGGAAATATTTACTTTAGGAGGTTATTAATTAATAGTTATAAATTATTGTAAATCAATATCTTCTCATCTTTTGTTATATCATATAAACTAAATATAATTTCATCTATTTCATCTGTCAAATGATTAATATTATCTGTATCATTCTCCTTTTTTGCAAGCATTAATTGGTAAACATGTAAGTCTATTTGTTTAGATATTTCAATATCAATGTCAGGAACTGGGAAGTGCTGTAAGTAATTAGGCTTGTACCTAAAGTATCCATTTGCTAAAACTGTTCCTGTCTTTGACAAGAACCACCAAAGAAGCTTGGAATTCATCAAAGCCATTAATGTAATATATGTTTCTTTGACACCTTCCTTTTTTATATATCCGTAGATAGTTGTTGTCGAATAAAAATCACCGTTTTTATCGAATGAGAAATTTCCTCCCAAAGAAATCTCGGGTGCTACTAATTTTTCTCGTTCTGCAAAAGCTATACCTTGCTTTCTTCCATATTGAAACCATTCGTTGTCAATATTAAACCTCCCTTTTTCTCTGTCTCTTAGTGTTTGTTCACAAAGTTTTAAATATTGATATCCGTATGGAAATAGTGCTTCAATCTCATTCTCATTATATAAAAATGCTTTTTCATCAACTATCTTATAAGGGAAAATGACATATTTGTCTGTAGTAATATTTTCGTAACGATGAACATCGTCGCCTTTTAGTAGTGGTTTGACTAATTTTTTTTCAATGATAATTCTTTTACCAATCTCTTTGGAGAAACCGCTAACCATATCATCGTTAACCTCACAATTATAGAGGAAATAGACATCGTCTTTACTCGTTGCAATACCTTGAAATATTTTATCAAAAACATCTGAAATTCTTCTGGGCTGTTGATTTAGCTTATCAATAATTTGCATTACTGAATTATTAGTTAAAACCCATGCATCCGAGGACAGCTTATCTACCGGAATAACAGTACCCTTATCATTAGTTAGATTATTTAAAAATTCCCCTAACGCTAGTATATCATTATATTCTTTGTCTAATTCAAAATATGCCAGCCCATCAGAATTATTATCAAACCACTGTAATCCAGTATATGTTGATGCATCAAATGCCTGAAAATCACCAAAATTAATAATTTTACTAATCGATTTATTCTTTAAAATAACATCCCTTAAACCTTTGCCGAAAGCTGCATTAGTCCATTTTACTGGCATAATATAGTTTATAGTCCCAGAATCCTTAATTAGTTGAAGACCCTTTTCGACAAACAACGCATAAATATCAAAAGATCCAGAAGCAGCTGCGTATCTTTCTAAATATCCGTCAGCTAATTTAGAATCAATTTCTCTGATTCCTTGAATTCTAATATAAGGAGGATTACCTATTATGACATTGAAGCCTATAAAATTTCCCTCCTCATCTAAGACTTCCGGAAATTCAAACCTCCATTCAAATGCGTTTCTATAAATAACGTTATTTAGAATTTCTTCCTTTTCTTTTTGAGCAAGTTCTGCTTTCTGTTTCAGTTTTTTGAGATTATCTTTTTCTGTCTTCTTTATTGATTGCCCGAAAATAAGTAGATTTTGCTGTCTTTGTTCTTCATTTACGTAATCTCCAACTGCCTTATTAACTTTATCTTTACTCCTATTATCTAAAGATGATTTAAAATTGTTTTTAATGATATTTATAATTTCTTCAATTTCTTTTTTCTTGGTTTTAGAGTTTGTGGTCTTGTAGTCTTTAACCGCTTGTTTGTAGTCAGCAACAGAAAAATTAACCTCTTTATTTTTAAATGCAGCTTTTAAACTGTCATCCAAAGCAAACCTGTTGATTAATGAATTTCCATTTTTAATATTAATATCAATATTAGGTAGTGTCTGCAATTCACCTTCGTCAGTATAGTATGCATTTTTAAGAAGTTCTATCCAGAGTCTCAGTCGGCAGATATTAACTGAATTAGGATTAATGTCAACTCCAAATAAACAGTTTTCAATCACAGTTTCCTTCTCGTGAAAAATCGCTTTTTGAATAAGCAAACTTTGTGGATCTTTTCTATTGTAAGAAAATAAATCATTGTTGGCATCTAAAATGTAGATTTCGTCATTTTCAACCTTTATAGAACATGGTAAAGCATTACAATTTTCATCCGCCAGTATTCCAAGTTCACTTTTGATGGCAATCATTTCATTAAGAGCAGAAACCAAAAAGTGTCCTGAACCTACAGCCGGATCACAAATTCTGATTGAATTCACCGCCTCATTAAATCTCTTACGGTACTCTTTTTTAAAATATTGTTTGCTATAATCGACCACATCTTCAAAGGTTTCAATACTTGCCTCAAATTCTTCTTTAAATTTTTGAGTTACTGATTTTCGTAGAGTTTCTTTACACATAAACATCGTAATCATTCCTGGTGTGTAGAAAGAACCATCCTTGTACCCATTAATTTTTTCGAAGATTAAACCTAAAACGGACGCGTTAATCAGGGTTTTATTCTCCTTTTTCTCTCCTGCTTCCTCTCCCGATTCTGTCGAAAAATCGTAGGCATCCAGAAATTGAAAAAAGTAATCTAAAGTATTGAGTTTTCCATTCTGTCTCTTACCATTGGCATCTTTTAAAATGGAAGAAGAATACACTTCCATTTTTTCATCCATCAAAGCCGTAATATCAAAGGTGAGATCCTCTAATTCGTTCCGTTCAAAAAGGCTGCTGTTGAGGTACGGAATATTTTTATATTTTTCTGAATACTTCTGATGACGTTCGTTCATGGGTTTGGCCAATGCGGAGAAAAACAGGTCATTAAGAGCATCAAAACCATTGAGGAAATCAAAATTCAGAAATTTGTATTCAGATGAGTTTCTGTTATAGCTAAGCAACTGCGATTCCAAAAGTTTCAAAAAAAGAATCCTGTTGACCCACGTTAAGCAAAGCTCCAAACCTACGGTAAAGGATTTATTCTCATCATTGGGAATATTTTTAACTTTCAAAAGAAAGTCCTTATCCTCCAAAGTAAAAATTGTATTTTCCAGAAGAGAGCCATAATCTCTGGCTTTATCTGTTTTTCGTTGAATGAGTTTCTTGCCGCTTTCTTTTATTTCCTCCAACCCGATGATATGCAGAAGTTCATTATAGAAGGCTTTATTTAACTGGTTACTGTCATTTCCGAAACTTTTACCCAATAAGTGAACATCAGAAAATAATTTGTAAATATTTTCAATTTCTTTTGGTTTTAAATCTGCGATATTCTTGTTTCTGAAATCAAGATGCACAAAAGGAATTTTATCTTCTGCCATCGCAATGTACTTTTTTGCTATTTCATCGTAAAACAAAGGTCTGCCGGAACTGTCTTTTAGTTTATCCCGAAATTGTCCATATTCCTTTACCAGTTCCTTATTTTTATAAAAAATATTATAAAAATCTTCTGCCTTGAAAAAATACCATTCGTAGCCGTTGGTAATGACGAGATGTTTGATATTATTGTTTTTATAATCAATCCTCTCTTTCAGATAATACAGCAGTAATTCCTGAAATGCTTTACAGTTGAGTTGCCCGTTTTTGGGAAATTCCGACTTATTGCTGGGTTTTTTGGCTTCGAGCAGAACGCCCACCTCCGAAGTAGCATCTTTTCCCAGATAAATAGCCAGATCGATATTTTCTCTGGTGTTGATCTCATGGTCGCCGTAAAAAGTGGAAGACAGAAATGTTTTTATAGGCCCTTTTAAATGTTCTTCGCTTTCTCCTCTGTTGTCAAGTGAAATAATAGCCGCAATACATGCTGCAAGTTTTGTTGCAAACTCATCAACATCTTTTTTTAACGGAGTAAATTTCTTATAGGCGGGATTTAATGCTTTTTGAGGATCGAGGAGATTTGTTTTCATAGTTTTTCTGCCTAATAAAATAGGGTCTTAAATTTAGACAAAAAAAAACAAATCATTTTTTTTCATCTTATATAAAATTTAATGGTTTCTCAATTTACAATAGTAAAAATGGGGGTTTATTTTCACCGTTTAATATTTTTTGAAATTATAACATTTTAATTAAACATAATTACGGTTTTCCGTAATGCAGTAAAATATTTATAAAATAACTTGGTCTCCATTAAAAAAAATAAATAAAATGCTAAAAAGACTATTTTCCGTTTCCGCAATTATTTTGATCACCACCCTTTCCTATGGACAGGAGGTAAAAAAAAGAATCAGAAACCGTAAAAACCAAAATGGATGTCTTCGCTTCAAAAACGGGAAGTATTACCAAGTTTGTCGATAATAAACTACTGGATGTACTAATTTAGCGTCCAGTAAAAGTTAAGCATAAAACCTTAATTTTAACATATGAAACGAGAGCGAAAAATTGATGATCCAAATATTCATTTCACTTTTTTAAGTACAGTAAGCAACTAGCAGATAATCAAGACTCTTTTCCAGGTGTAATCTTCTCCACAAAAATTAAATATTCCGCTTTTAGATTTGATATTTTCTATCGATGACAACTTCAGATAAACAGCACCTCCAAAAACTACCCGAACTCCACCGCCGTTTTTCCCGCCAACAGTAAGCCGCTTCCGTCAAAAAAACGAATCAAAGCAAATTTCAACAGACCTTCGTGAACATCCACAAATCCCCCACTCTCAGGAATAAAAAACGCAGAACAGGGAAGCGGAACCTCAAAAACAACATCTACAAATTCTAACGAATCCTGTCCCTCGTCAGGATCGATGAACCGCAGTGTCACCTCCGCTTTCGTACTTTTCGCAGGAATACGGTCGAAAAAGAGCGTCCGCTGGTCATAATCATAGCGGCATCTTTTTCCGTCTTTAAGGTTCCACACAAAACCGCCAAGGATTTTTGTGCTTTCAGCGTTTTGCAGCCCCAGTTGCACCGTCCGCTCCCCCTTTCCGGATAGCGCATCCATCTTCATGAGGTCGTGCAGCATCTTCGCCATTCTCCCATGAAGAACAGGATCGTTCAGATCCTTTACAAAGGGCTGAAGAGCCCGCCGCAGTTTTGCGCCAAATTTTGAACAGCGCCCAAATTCAGACGCATTATTTCTTACGTTCACATATTTCTCATCCTTCCGGATCTTTTCTCCGTCAAAACCGCCCGGATTTCGCACGATGATCTTGCCGTTCATTTTATAAAACGAAAGCCCGCCCAGCTTTCCGGTAATTTTAAGGACACCTTTTAGTTCTGCCATCTTATTTAATTATAGGATATCTCAAAGATAATGAATTTTAATATATAGTATGAATATAGAATAGATATAGTATGCTTACAGTATGAAAAAGCACCTACAAACCGTAGTTTGGCGAACTGCATATTGAAGGATAAAGGCATAATCCCCCCATATCCAGATTTGCAGTCCGTGATCAGTGACCAAGCATAAAAAGCCAAATTCTTACTTTGCATAAAAACGCAATGACCCACATTACGAACGGTGAACCCAATGGCGATACCATTGAAACAGCATTGACCGATGCAAAAAGTAAAATTGATGAATTGAAGAAGTAAAATTTTGGTAAAGACCACGCATCGTCTTGTTTTGCTCCTGTCATGACTGTTTTAATTTTTCTTCGTTTAACTTTTTTGCATTTGTTGTTGGAATGTGATCTCAATGAATTCGGCAGGTCTGACAATAGCGACCAGCACTGTAATTCTCATGATGCCTTCCAGAATATCTTCCGGTGTCATGGTTTCCCCTAATCCTACAGAAACAGTGAAGGCATCTTCGGGGACGGCTCCTGCAAGACCTCCCCGTTTCCATATCCCGTTAAGGAAATTTCCTACCATGCTGCGGACAGTTACCCATGTATTTGCGGTGTTGGGTTCGAACACAAAAGATCTGGTTGCGTATTTTATAGATTCTTCCAGCATGATCACCGTTCTGCGGACATTAATATACCTCCAGTCTAAGGAATTGCCATCCAGTGTGCGGGCACCCCATACTTTTATTCCTTCTCCTGTAAAGTAGCGGATCGCATTAATTGCTTTTCCATCCGGCGGCAGGTTTAAGTCTTCCTGATCGGCGTGCGAAATAGTAACTGACGGGCTTATAACACTCGATAGCCCAATATTTGCAGGTGCTTTCCACACTCCCCTCATGCTGTCAACCAAGGTGTAAATCCCAGCCATTGCAGAAGAAGGAGGTAACAGATTGATATCATGGGCTATTTTCTTCATAATTGTTGCATACGCAACGCTCTGTTGTAATAGAATTTTGTGGATCTCTTCCTTTTCAGATGGGCTTTCAGGTCCTTCTTTGGTGATCCTTCCCGCTAAGTTTAATAATTGTTGTGTCCTTTTTTCATCTTTTTGAAAAACGGCTTCGGATTTCAGAATATTTTGTAAGTCTTCTATGTTTGAAACAGAATGAATTCCTAAATTCTTCTCTGATATAATAGCAGTATTCAGCCAGGGATAATAAGCCGCTGCATAATTTAGAAATTCAGTTCCTATCTTTTCGCGGAAAGTGGTGATCACGTCGCCTGCTTCCGGATCTTTTCTTGATTGATCACCATTATAGATATCCAGAATTGCAATTCTGTTCCCCATAGTTGCGCAGTGACGCAGCATCGCCGTCTGCAGGTCATAGCATTCCTGTTCTTCAAGGTAAACTGCTTCGGGGATGACAACCATTGTGGGTTCCTGTTCCTTCAAAAGAGGTTCAATACCTCCAACCAAAGCATCGTAAGAAAACGAATCCTGCTTATAGCCTTCATTAACTGAAACAATGTAACACGGGCCGCCACCGTTTGCAAAGAAAAAGTGCAACTGATAGTAAAGATTGAATTGGTAGTTTCTGGTCAGGCCATAGTATTGCATATCGTCCGGCTCACTTAGTTTAAAGATGGCCTCAGTGCAATTTTTTACGGCGTCAAATTTACCGGGATCTTTAAGGGCAGACAGGCCTAAACTGTTAACATCAGTTTTTACCAGCCTAAAGTCTTTGCGGGGAGCTTTCCCAAAATACTGTTCGTATTCGGCTAAGAAACTGATTCTGAAGGGTAGGTTAATTAAAGACTTGGACCCATTTTTCGCCTTTTCCGTATAGCCTATAAAAGCGGGTACTGCGGTTGCCACTTCTACAACGGAGTTTGGGAATGCATTTTTTTCAATGATATAGACGCCCGGAGTTTTAAGTGTATTCATTTAATTGATGTTTTGGTTTTAGATTTTTGTAAATGCTACATTTTCGTATGATTCTTCATCGCTGTTTATAATTGTTTACCTACTAAACTACAATCAAATATAATATTTCTACCAGCAGTATGAAGTTTTCATCGAATAATTTTTCGATGAATTAAGTTTCATAACAGTGGGTATTTCTGCAGGCTTGATAAAAACACGAAGACTTTCCCAGCCCTCAAAGGAGTGAATTTAATTCCTCACCAAAACTCCGATCTAAAAATGAACTGAAAACGACTTAGGAGATTTTTGCGTTAAGAAAAACCTTGAAGAGGTTCGCAGACTCAAATAAAAAAATAAAAAAAAGGAAGCAAATTGAAATTTCTTCACAACCAAATCTTCAATTAACAACACCTTTAAATCCCCATTGTTTGAGTGGCGGCAAAAAATGAGGTACACAAAAACCTGTTAACTTTCCGCCCGAGTTTTGGGGATTTTCTTGAAGAAATTTCAATTTTTTAGCAAACCGACGAAGGAGGTTCGCCGATTCCATCAAAAACATAAAAAGGAATGAGGCAAAAAGATCCAGTCTTGACTTTTTTGTTACTTTTTGTGTTAAGACAAAAAGTAAAAGAATAAAGAAAACCAAATTTATTTTCCCCAACCCTTACTTCGATAAGCTCAGCATAAAAAAAGGAGTGAATTTAATTGCTCACCAAAACTTCGATCTAAAAATAACCTAACAACTGACTTAGGAGATTTTTGCGTTAAGAAAAATTTAAATTTCTTCACAACCAAATCTTCTAAATGATTACCGCATAAAAATCCCCACTGTTTGAGTGGCGGCAGAAATCTACATACTTATAAACCCATCTTCTTTCCGCCCGAGTTTGGGGATTTTCTTGAAGAAATTTCAATTTTTTAGCAAACCGACGAAGGAGGTTCGCCGATTCCATTAAAAATAGGAAAAGGAATGAGGCAAAAAGATCCAGTCTTGAACTTTTGGTTCTTTTGTTTCAAGACAAAAGAACAAGAAACATTTTAGCAAACTAACAAAAGAGGTTCGTCGATTCCATTAAAAAATATAAATAAGGATGAAGCAAAAAATTCAAGAATTAAAAAAAATCAAATGCATTTGACCCAGCCCTCAAAGGAGTGAATTTGATTCCCGCTCTCCGAAATCTCCAGACTTTGGAGTTTTTTTATTCATAGCATGAAAACATGACGAGAATTGTCATAAAATGCGCAGCGGGAGCGAGATTACAGAGGCTTTAATTGTTTTTTACTTTGAACAGATGGCATCCATTGAATACAAGTACCGCAATAAAAATAAGGACATAAGCACAGATTTGCAGCGTTCCTAAGGGTTCGAGATACACCACTCCTGCCAATATAAAGGCAATAATAGGATTTATATTCAGCATCATGCCGACCTTTGATGAAGAGATGCCTGATAATGCATACAAATTGAGAAATAAAGGGATGATGGTGTAAAACAGAGCGATGATTTCAATATAGAAGTAAAATTTAAAGTCTGTAGGGATGCTCCCGGAAAACGTAGGAAAAAAGGGTAACAAAATCACAGCGGATAAAAGAATATGAAAATTGAGGATCAGGAATTTATCTAAGTTTTTATTAATATGCTGGCTGATCAGATAGCAAGCATAAGTTAAACCAATCAGACTGCTGTAAAACATATCAATCATACTGGTGTAAGAAAGCAATAAACAGCCAGCCAAACTCAAAAATACAGACAGCCACTGAAATTTGTTCAGTCGGTCTTTAAGAATAAAATAAGCGAGCACCGTAGTGATAATGGGGCAAACCAAATAAGCCACCGAAGTTGCCCGTACGCTCACATGATTCATCACATAAATAAAAGAAAACCAATTCGCCGTCAGCAGGACGCTACTCCCTATATTTAAACCTGCAATGTGCCATTGGTCCTTTCTTTTTAAAGACTTGAAATAACTGATCATACTTCTCAGTTTAGCCCGTTTAAAAAGGAGTGAAATAACAGTCATGATCAATGCACAACTGAAGACTCTGTAAAAAAGAATATCTAGCGATGGATAGGCATGTAAAGGTTTTAAGACCAGACTGAAAGTTCCCCAAAGGGTGAATGCGAAGAGGGCCGCGAGATAATATTTGAGTTTATTCAAGTTGTTTTTGGAGGTATTAAATTTTCGCTAAATAGGATGCAAAAATAGGAATTGATTGCTTAATATCCATCATCCATGAGCAATGAAAATCTCTTCCGTTACCTCAATTAACAGCCTTATTGAAGACTCTCATGCAAGTTGTGAATCTGTTTCGTTATTTTATGACGAGTCAATTTGAATTACCTTTAAATTTTTGCTGAATAATCTGCATTTTTTCAATAAGTTCATTAAAAGGTAAACTGTCACCTACAATCATATTTTCCTGCATTTGTCTATAATCTGCTTCCCAAAGATCAATCACTTCCACAGGAGGAATGATGTTGAGTCGATCCCTTTTATGATGTTCAAAAGAAATCCCTCTCCCATTATTCATCAGTTCTCTAAATTCGGCAATTTTCTTGAAAAAATCTTTGTCGGCAATTGCTTTTTCACCGTATTCAGAATTCATGAGCCGATCTAAATCATACAAATGACGGCTCAATTTATGGTGTCGAATTTTTTCGATCGGTTTTGAAAATTCTTCATGCAGAAGAAAAACTTTTTCCAGAAATGTTTTGGTTGGAATGGTAACTTCAACATCAAATTCAGGAAAAACAAAATCATCGTCTTTAAAACACTGATCGATGTACGAACTTATTTTTCTTTTCTCAGAGGGCTCTGATAAAGCTCTTGCACCCATCTCAATAATCACTTTCTTTCGAATGTGGGTTTCACTTGGAACAACTGATTGATATGATAATTCCAAAGTATTTGGGTCGCTGGTATCATCAATTCTGGAGTCGAATTCTATGCTGAACATTTCTTCCGGAATCCCTAATCTTTTAAGTTGATCAATTAATTCCACTCGGAAGTCGCCAATAACAAAATGCCCGGAAGCTTTGCGAAGTTTTTTGATCTGCGATTTCGATTTAAAATCATCAAAACCGAGAAAATGATAATCAACAATTAAATCAACATCTTCGGAAAACCTTTCAATAACAGCATACGCCTTGCTTAATGAGGTCCCTCCCTTAAAAACGATGTGTTTTTCATATTTCGATTGAAATACGGCTCGTAAAACCATACAAACCCACCAATCTTTTTCGATAACCACTTCGGAAAACCCAAGTTGAGCAGAAGTCTCATTGATTATTTCGAATTGTTCCTCTCCTGTTAATGTAAACCAATTATTCATTATGGAGTGATTTTAAAAGGATTTCTCTGATCCACGCTGGAGCAAGTTTAGCATCATGAAGAATATTATTTTGGTCTTCATTTTTCAATTGTTCAGAAATTTTATTCAAAATAATCTCATCTACATGGTCTTTTTTTATTTGTTTCAAAGCTTGAATAACCAAAGTAGAAATTTTCCCTTTTGTAGCTAGGTTTTTAGGAACGGTAGATTTGAAATTGATTGTTCGGTTGCCAACTTTAATCATTCTGGCAGCTCCGTCCGTAAGAAAGGTAAACTTCATAGGAACTTGGGTAGTTAATCCCAATATGTTTTCTGCAAAAGCACCAGTAGGGATAATTCTGGCGTGATCTCTTCTTGCAATAGCGTTTGCAATATCTTCTATCGAAGGAATGAGTTCTCCAATAATTTTACTGACTTTTGGCTTATAATAAATACCGTGAGATAGTCTTTTAATTTTTTGTTTTTCTTCAAGCCTGAGCAATGCTTTTTTCACACTTTCTGAATTTCCAAAATCTAAAAAATCATCCACAAAAAAAATCGCCCCATTTTCTAGGGTATCTATTTGATCTGAAATATATTGTTCCACTTTTGGTCTCATAATAGTCCCAAATATAATGAAAATTTGGGACGAAATAAGAAAACCCGTAGATTTAAAGTGCTGAATTGTTTTATTTAAAAAAATAGAGCATATTGTTATATTCCAGCACTCCGAAGTGAGGACATCCCTGCTCTCCTAAGTGTCCTCTCCTTTCGAAGTTTTTATATCAGCAATATGGATGGGAATTGGGGTTTAATTAACCCTATCTCTTCTCTATTAACATTTCAATAACCAGTCGTTTCACCTTCTCTTTCAATTACTTTCTTCTTTTTTCAAAGTGACCCTGCATTAGTGAATCCCTGATTCGTTATGATTAAAGTAGCCTTCCAGTAAACATGAAGAAGCATACGACGCTGAATACTTCATCGATATCGATAGGATTTAAAAATCGTGTGGTACAAAATAACTGCAAAATTCGAACGATGACTTCTTATCATTTCCGCTGACAACAATCAATACCGTGGAAACCTCAATCAAAAAAAATAAAAAATTCGGGTATCGTAATATTTGTAAATTTGTAACTTCAACTCACTGATTAACAGCTATAAAAGATTTTCTGATGAAACCTTTTAAAAACAAGGTGTTTTGTTATGACTGCGGACGGCAAAAAATGCTCTTCGAAACAGAAGTAAAAGCACAGACATTTATGAGATTCAATAATGAAGAAATTGAATCTGTAAACGGCTATGCTCCTATAAGAAGTTATTTCTGTAACGTATGTTGCGGCTGGCATCTGACTTCAAAAATGGGAGAAGCATATATCAGCCCGAAAACAGAGAAAGTACTGGAAGAATATGAGACTGCAAAGAGATTGAAAGCAGAAAGAAAGGCACTAAAACTGGTACAGGAAAAAGAAAAAAAAGAAATCCTGCTAAAGATCATTTGCATCGCAGAAAATAACATCAAAATTATGGAATTTTCCTCAGGCAGTAAATATGCAGCGTTATTTGACGAAACAGTAACGCTGCTTGAGAAAATAAAAAGCATTAAAGCTAATTTTAAAGGCAGCAACCAAAGAAAAAGGCAGATCGGGATTAAACTTTCCCTTTTAGCTGAAAAATTCAGAAATTCCAGAGAATCATTAATGTAATCAGCAAGCAAAGAGTCTTGATGTGGTAACTATTGAATGAAATAACAACTGATCATCATAAGGCACCATTAACAAATCTTCCTTCTTTTATAAAGTCTGAAAGCCAGTCAGTAAAATCCAAAAGCTCCGGATCATTTTTCGAATAAACCAAATTCTCAGCAATAATAGGAGTTTCCCAGTTAGAAATTTCAGAAATAGAAAGGTCATTATTCTCAATCTCTAAAAAAGCAGAATGATATAGGCATTTGAAGAATACGTTTTCAAAATTTGATCTTCAGCATTTTTAATCTTTCCCATTTTAAAAAGAGTGATTGCCCTCTCCAACAGAAAAACAGGATAACCAGAATCCTCAGGAAAATTTTTACTGAACCAGTTGAAATACCTTGAAGCTCCCTGATAATCCTGAATGTTCAAGTAGAGTTCAGGAGGCAGATACCGCAGTCCCCGATTCTAAGGGCTGCAAACCTGTTTTTTACCGGTTTTCTGAGTTTCAAATTCCCAGACAAAAGAAAACGGGTGCTCAGCAGAATTTTTAAACTGATAATAAAAATCTGCATCAAACTTCCTCGCTCATGCTTAAATCTTTCGCTTGGTTTTTGTTTTTAATCTCCATGCCTGTCGTTTTAGAATATGTTCCGGAGGAAACAATTAAAAACAAATGTATATATTTGAATGGTCTACGGAACATTTGGAAACAATTACGAATGGATAAAACCCGTATTTTTTACGTTAGCCAAAAAGTGATCAGAAAATGATCTAAATTGCAGAAAACTAATCAATTATGCTATGAGAACAATATTATCCTTATTTATTCTGACTTTTATACTAATCGGCTGTAACAATCAAACAAAAGAAAAAACGATGGAGACCTCAACAAATGAAAAATTGGTTCAGCAATATTTTGAACATTTCAACAATCACGAATGGATAAAAATGGCTGATATGTATGCTGAAACTGCCGATTTTAAAGATCCGTCACTGGGACAGGGAATTGTAAAACAAACAAGACAACAAATTGCAGACAAATATGCAGAGCTCCATAAAGTTTTCCCAGACCTTCATGATCAGGTTATTCAAACTTATCCTTCGGGGGACCAACATATCATTGTAGAATTCGTATCCACTGGAACGGGACCGGACAATGTGAAATTTGAATTACCTATTTGCGTTATTTTCACCATTGAAAACGGACTGATAACAAAAGATTTTTCCTATTTTGATAATTTTGACGAAGAAGAACAATAGATACATCATACCAAGCCCGAACCGCTAATGACTGAACATGAGCTGTACCTCATTCTTTTACGTGTTGGGGCGTTTGGCCGGAAAGGCAAAGAATGAAAGCCTGTTGAACGGAACCTTCGGCGGCCTTTCAACAGCATTTTGGCAGTCTATGGAGTTGTCATTTTTAAAATAGAGATTATCAAAGCTGTTTTTTTAGAAAGACTGCTTTTTTTGTGATTAAAGCCTTTTACAGAAAACTTAAAAAAAACATTTAACTTTTCATGCTTCCATTCCTATTTTACATCATTAAATATCATGTTTTCGCTTCTTTTATTAAAATATATAGCTATTTTTGAAAATAATAAACGGAATTTTTTTTCACAGACTGCCACTCGCTGAAATGATATTAATAAAAACCAACCAATGAAATCTTTTTTCCCTATTCTTTTTATATTTTGTTCCTGTTTCATTTTTTCACAAAAATTTGGGGAATATTATGTAACAAATAATAACGATACAATAAAGTGTGACATTTTAAAACATTCGTATGAAAGAGTAATTGTTTTAGAAAATGGGCAAAAGAAGAAATATAAGCCACACGAAATTAAATTATTTTCAGTTTTTGTTGGTGCACCAGTCAAATATGTTTCTCTTTTGAATAATAAAAATCAATTCTATGTAGAAAGAATTAATGGAAAATTGAGCTTGTATCATATTGATGACTGGGATCTTTATACAAAATCAATAGTACTGGCAAACGTACTGGTAAAAGATAATAAAATTATAAAATTACGCAGTAATACCTCCAATAGAAATACCATTTCAAAACTAATTTCAGATTGTCCGACGGTACTGGAAGATTGGAATAATAAAGAAAAATATCCCACTGAAAATATAGAAAGAGTTATTGAATCTTATAACAATTGTTCAAAGAACTAATGTATCACTTGGCGCTCTGTTCGGCTGGGCCTCAGGTCGTTTTGTCTGCAAGACAGGAAACCGAACAGTTCCTGATTTCCATTATGAACAAATGAAAGGCGGTTATTTATAGGTAACAAAATCCTGACGGGAGTTGGGATTTTTTTTGTGGAACACTGATAAAGTTTTATTTAAGTGATTATGCATAACGGTGAAAACAACATGCTTTCTTTTCCTAATTTGATTCATGAAATGATCTTCCTAGAAGATGGAACAACACCTTTTTACATAAGAATAGTAACTGGATTCTTTTTGGGGATTTTGTAGCGGATCAACAAGATCGCAAATTAATTTCTTAATTCGGTATCTTTTTTTATTTAATTCACTTTTCAGTGGTTTTTTTTCCTGCATATTTCTCCAAAATCCCTTCAGATACGGGTTTGAGTTCCTTATGATTATCCGGATTCGTCCCATCCATCGTAAAGAATTCGACCTTATTCCGATATTTAGAGTACCAAACCTTATTCAATCCATTGTCGAGATCTAAGGTGTCCGGACGGGTAATCTTCTTAAAATATTTAAACTGTACCGTATCCAGCGGAATAACTGCATGCTTAGGATTACGGTCTTGCGCCGTAGTCAATTTGTACTCCACTCCATTCCAGTACATATGATCATTTTTCTGAAAAGAGCCGTTAAAATGAGCAAAAGAACCACTTGCGAGGAGTGCACCCGTTATCCCTAAACTCATTCCTTTATTATTTTTGATAAAATCAGGGAGTCTTATCATATTATGGATGTTGATGTGCAACCCTCCTTCTACCACTTTTGTCAAGTCCTGGTAAACCCCGATCGGACGATGGACATTCGCGGCTTCTACCCCATCAAGAACAAACTCATTTGGATTAACAAAGTGCTCAAAACAGCGGTAGCTTAAATACTGACTGAGCTTATCCAAAGTATTGGAGTCAATTTCTATTTCATTTTTTTTTGTACTGTTGATGACATAGGTATCATAATAACGAATAAGCGTTCGCTCCGAGATGCTGAGACTCACTTTTTCTTCTAACGTTATCACAAGATATTCAGATAAACCGTTTTTCGTACTCTTTCCTGATTCCCTTTTAGCCTTATCAAAAACCTCTTCCACCAATTGTTTTTTCGTAAACATGACTGATTATTAAATTATTACAAAAAAAGCGATTTTTTTTAACATAACGCTACGGGATCCCGTAAAAACGCCTGA
The DNA here is from genome assembly GCF_030815285.1 of Chryseobacterium sp. MDT2-18. NCBI lineage: Bacteria > Pseudomonadati > Bacteroidota > Flavobacteriia > Flavobacteriales > Weeksellaceae > Chryseobacterium > Chryseobacterium sp. MDT2-18. Next base: position 88,571 of record NZ_JAUSWQ010000006.1, read on the forward strand.
TAATATACTGGAGGTTCTTATCGCAGGCCATTGCTCTTTTTTTAATAACCTAAAAAACCAAATCACCATTAATGTCAGAATGATGTCAGCCGCTGTCAGAAATCTGTCAGTGTTTTTGGCCCTTTCCCGACGTTACTTTGCCATAGAAATCAGTGAGAAACTAAACAACAAACCAACTGATTTCTGAATACCTGAGAAAACGGAGGATAAATCTCTGGGTTGGGAAGCGGTGCTTTCTCTTCTGTTTTCAAAGGGTTCACTTCCCAAAATTTAAGAAGCGCTTCTTTTTTAAAAACATGTAACACCGCCTGCAATCAGTTTTGCGGGGAAGAACATCAATGTCAATTTTTAAATTTTAAAACGATGATACAATTCTTATTAATGCTATTGGGATTAGCATGGGGAAACCATAATGGAAACACTACTTATTACAAAAATTCAAACAATGTAGGAATCCAAACCAGCACTCATACAGAAGGCCTTGACCCGGGAACAGAAACCGACGGTGGCGATGGTACTGGTGGGCCTCATGGACCAATTGGCGGGAATACAGGACAGACTCCACCTACTCCATAACCATAATAACACATTTATGAAGAGGCAGATACCGGATATCTGCCTTTTTTCATTATTTTGCATGAAAAATTGAATATGTTCAGAATGATATTAATTCTAATCTTTTTTACTTTCTATTCCTGTAAAAAACAGGATCCTGTAAATAAAAATCCTGCAGTCAACAGTAAGAATCACGACAAAGCTAATTTATTTAGAGGGGAGAAGCTTTCCGATTCTGCATTTTATTATTACAGTATTGCAAAAGATGAATATTTACTGAATAACGATTCAATAAAAGCCGCGCAGGCTTCTATCAATATGGCAATAATACAGTGTGATAACGGAGATTATTTTGGAAGTATTGAAACATCACTGGAAGCCGACACGCTGTTGGTTAATAAAAATGACAGTATTTCTAATGGCTTTTTAGCGGCAAATTATAATAATCTTGCCATTGCATCAACTAAACTTAGAAACTTTGATCATGCTGAGAATTTTTATAAACTGGCTTTAAAAAAGGTCACCGATCCCGAAAATAAATATGTGTATTATAATAATATTGGGGATGTACTAATAATGAGAGGGGACTTTAAAAATGCCCTTCGGAATTTGGAAGTTGCACTTCAGGTTAAAGACAGCATCAATTATGCAAGAGCTTTAAACAATTGGGCTTATGCAAAACATTTTAGTGACAACACTTTTAATCCTGTACCCTATTACCATAAGGCCTTAAAAATCAGACTGAAAGACGGTAATAAACATGGTTTAAATTCAAGCTATATCAATCTGTGTGATTACTATGCCGATAAAGATCCTGCAGTCTCCTTACAGTTTGCAAAACAAATGAAACAGGCGGCGGTAGAAGCCAATAGTACTCCGGATGTTCTGGAGGCCATTAAGAGAATCATTATTTTGGATAAAAATAATTACCTGGACAATTTTCAGACATACAATACCCTCAGTGCCGAAATTCAATTAAAAAGCAGCAAAGCCAAAAATCAATTTGCGCTGATCCGGTATGGGGTAGAAAAAAGCAAAGCCGAAAACAGTATTCTGAAAGTTGAAAAACTGGAATCTCAAAAGAAACTGATGTATCTGGCGATGATCGCGGCAGGACTGATAATTACAATGATAACTGTGATAATGTCTTCTAAGAAAAGAAGGAAAAGACTGCAGCAGGAAAAAGACCTGGAAGTAAAAAAAACGGAGTTAAAATACTCGAAAAAAGTGCATGACGTGGTGGCCAACGGGATTTATCAGCTGATGACCAAATTAGAAAACAATCTGGAGATCAGCAGAGATGAAACCCTTGATGATTTGGAATACGTCTACGATAGATCCCGGAATATATCGTATGAAGGTATTGAGGTACACGACAGCCCGGAAATTTTCAGTGAAAAAATCAGAAAATTAATAGGGTATTTTAATACCCACAACGTACAGACAGTTATTGCAGGAAATGACCCATCGATTTGGGAAGGGGTCAGTCACATCAAAAAAGGGGAAGTCTATCAAATATTGAGAGAACTGCTTGTTAACATGAAAAAACACAGTCATGCAGATCGGGTAACGTTACGATTTGAAAGAATGGAAGACAGGATTACGGTAGCCTACAGAGATACAGGAATAGGAATAAAAAAAGAAACTATTTTTAAAAATGGAATGCGGAATGTGGAATCCCGTATTGTAAATCTGCAGGGAGTGATTATTTTTGACACTGAAACAGAAAAAGGATTAAAAATAGATTTCTCCTTTTCTGGCTTATAAATAAAAATGCTATGTTTAAAAAAGTTTTAATCGCCGAAGATCACGAAATCCAAAACCTTTCCGTACAGAGAACACTTCATGATCTGAATATCCCTACAGTAGACTACGTACACTATTGTGATGATGCCATGGCCAAGGTCGGGAAAAGCATCAGGGACCATTCACCCTACGATCTTGTGATTACAGATCTCCATTTTGATACCGATCATAGGGAACAGAAATTAAAAGACGGTAAAGAAATGGTCAGCGCAATTCGTGCGGTTCTTCCCTCCATTAAAATAATTGTCTTTTCTGCAGAACAGAAATCAGGGATTATTGATGCTTTATTCAAAGAGAATGGCATTAACGGTTATGTGCGAAAAGCCAGAAACGATGCTAAAGAACTCAAAAAGGCAATCGATGCAGTATTTGCCGGTAAAAATTATCTTGCCCTGGACATAAAACATGAAGTAAAAAAACTAAACAGCTATGAATTTACTTCCTATGACATTACTTTGGTCTCACTTCTTTCCAAAGGGGTGATACAGAAGAACATCCCTACCTATCTCGTGACTAATGATATCAAACCTAACAGCCTTAGCAGTGTTGAAAAAAGACTGAGTATTCTAAAAGAGGAATTGAAAATTAATAATAATGAACAGCTGATTGCATTCTGTAAAGATTTAGGGGTAATTTAAAACAGAATGGGGTACATCAAATCACAGCCACTTTCAATTTTTCATAGAAAGTGGCTTTTTTACGGATATTTTCAATATTCTTTATCGAAAATCTCTTAAAATAATTTTGATGAAAAAGATGGGCTAAAATAATTGTAGCAATAAGGACACTATCTGAATTGATATTCCGTTAATCTCCTATCTTTTCTGAAATAGAGGCAATTAACGCTAAAATATTTTCAGTGATGGTATAAGGTGGTTTCATCCGTTATTTACTATTTTTATAATACGGTCGGGTGCAATCTCGTAAACTCGAATTCATTCGTAATATTATCATTTGATAGTATCAAAGATAGTAATTGATGGTATTAAATCAATACAGCTTTCAAACGTCGCTTTGATCAACAGTATCATTTAAAATTACTTGAAGCAGTCGATCAGTTTTATTTTTGTATCAGAAGGTTCACTTTGTTGGTTATGTTGTTTTTGTTATTAAAATTAATAAATTTATTATTTTGTAAAGTTAAAGGATGTCGCAGATTTGCGATCTGTACATATATCAAATCTCCTTCGCGGGCAGTGGTTAAAATGAAATACCCGAACTAATTTTATTCAACATTCAACCAGATTGATCCTCCTTTAGTAATAGATTTCCAATTATCATTCTCGACTAGTCATCTAAACTAATATTATCAAATATTCCATTTATATGTATCGGACTAGAACAATAAATCTTTAATCCCGCTGATCTTTTTAAGCTCCATGATTTATAATATCTACTTAGTTTGAGAGTAGCTTTTGTCATATCTTTCTCCGTTAAGGTATCGGATACGTTAATTTTTTTCGGCAGCCTTTACTTCCCTTCGCCCCATCCGATAATGTTGGTTCCCGCTATTTTTTCATCGCAGAAAACCGCTTCATAGTGGTCTTCTTGCCAATACATGCACTCTTTTTTGCCGTTCCGGTGTTGCGATGATAATGGTAGCGGGTTTATATTCAGTAGTCTTGGCCATCGGTATTACTGTTTGACCGCTAAACCGCTGTCCCCGGCGTCGGAAGGAAGGAAGGAAGGAAGGAAGGAAGGAAGGTTAATTCGGTAATCATTCAGAAGAGAAAATAAAACTTCAAAAATAATTTCCTACATTTGTACTGTTTTACTTTATAATGCACGTTAATTTAAAAATACTGTTCCTTTCCTTTACACTCGCGTTATTTCTAGTGCCAGGAATTTCATTGGCTTGCAGCAAAAAGGACAAGCAGATTTTGAAATCAGAGGCTCATGCCGAAACTTTCATTAAACAGTCATTCGCGAAATTTCATCCGTCTTGCGACAGCGGCGATTGCAAAGAAGAATGCTGTCACCCAAAATCACACAATTGTCAAACCGAAGGATGCTCAGGAAACTGCAGCGGGAACCTTTGTGGATCATTTCACTACACCATTTTAGCGGACAGTAAATTTTTAGAAGATTCAAGAAATCAAGCGCCTGCTTACGATAGCAATAATTCTAATTTCTACTATCAGAATCCCAGCTATTCTGGTGGATTCCATACCATTTGGCAACCGCCAAAAATAGGTTAATACTTTCTTTTTACAGCCTGAATTATGTCTTATCGTGAAGTGCTTTTGTCACTTTATCCTTGATCATATAGCGGCGATGTATATTCCTTTGAACTTCAACTTTTCCCTTAAAAGTAAATCTTTCAGAAAAGATTTTGCTTTTGGAGCAAGGACACCTTGAAGATCAGCATGCTCATAATCAGTTCTACACACGGAGGCTCATAATTAACCTAAAATTTAAAATTTAATGAAGAATATTCTTTTGGGAATACTCGCTTTTGCAGCGGTATTCCTCGTTTCCTGCAACAATTCAAAAGCCGAAAACACTCAAATTGCGGTCGCACACTTAACCATCGGCGACATTGTTCCGCATGACCAGGTATGTATGGTCAATAATGCCTATATGGGCAAAAAACAACTCGAAGTACAGCACGACGGTAAAACCTATTACGGCTGCTGCGAAAACTGCAAACTGAGAATCCCACAGGAAGAAAATGCACGCATGGCATATGATCCGATATCAAAAAAACTCATCGATAAAGCAACCGCAATTATCGCCATATCCGATAAAAATGACAATGTCATGTACTTCGAAAATAAAAAAAACTACGAAGCCTTTTTTAATAAAAAATAAATAACCTTTAAACTTATATAATAATGAAAACAATAGCATTCAGCCTTTTAGCAATTGGAACATTGGCACTCACTTCTTGTAAAGAAAACAAAGAACAGAAAAGCACCACTGAGACATCCATGCAGCATGATAGGAGCATGATGTCGGACAGTGCAGCGATGGGCAATATGCCTATGGATGCAAAGGTAACCGTGACCGACTCCAAAAAAACTTCCGCAAATCTTACAGAACTCTATTCCCATTACACCCACCTTACATTCGCGTTGTCGGGTGATGATGATAAAGAAGCGGTAAGTGCAGCAAAAGGAATCTTGGCTTCCTTTCCTAAAATAGACAAAAACGGATTTTCCGCCGAACAGAAGAAAGAATTTGCGGAACTGGAATCCAGCATCCGGGAACACGCCCAGCATATTGCGGATAATGCCGGAAAGATCGATCATCAGCGCGAACACCTGGATTTAATGAGTGCAGATTTTTACGACCTGCTCAAAGATTTCGGAACTCCAAAACCGGTGTACAAAGTATTCTGCCCTATGTATAATGACAACAAAGGAGCCTTCTGGCTCAGCGATTCACGCGAGGTGAAGAATCCTTATTACGGCAAAGAAATGCTGTCCTGTGGCGAGGTTCAGGAAGAAATTAAGTAAAACCATACAGAACCATGATTCAAAATTTAATCAAACTGTCCCTCCGCAACAGGTACTTCGTTTTGCTGATAGCAATCGGCCTTTTTATCTGGGGTATTTTTGCGGTAAGGGACAATCCCATCGATGCCATTCCGGATCTGAGTGAAAACCAGGTCATCGTTTTTACGGAGTGGATGGGCAGAAGTCCCCAGATTATAGAAGATCAGGTGACTTTCCCGCTGGTCAGCAACCTTCAGGGCATTCCGAAAATCAAAAATATCCGGGCTTCCTCTATGTTTGGGATGAGTTTCGTGTATGTCATTTTTGAAGATAACGTGGACATTTACTGGGCCAGAACCCGGGTTATGGAACGCCTCAATTATGCGCAGCGCTTACTCCCGCAGGATGTTACCCCTACGCTCGGACCCGATGGCACCGGTGTTGGTCACGTCTTCTGGTACCATTTCGATGCACCCAAAATGGATTTGGGAGACCAGCGTGCACTCCAGGACTGGTACGTCAAGTTTGCCCTGCAGACGGTTCCCGGTGTCGCGGAAGTAGCTTCCTTCGGGGGGTTCGAAAAACAGTACCAACTCGTCGTAGATCCTGTAAAACTGCAGTACTATAACGTTTCCTTGATGGATGTGATGAACAAAGTGAAAGCCAACAATAATGATGTGGGCGGACGTAAATTTGAGATGGCCGATATGGCTTATATCATTCGCGGTCTGGGTTACATCAAGAACGTTGCCGATATTGAGGAAATTGCTTTGGGAAATTTCAACGGAATTCCTGTGCGGGTCAAAGATATTGGCTCTGTACAGATGGGTGGTGATCTGCGGCTGGGTATTTTCGATGCAGACGGTGAAGGCGAAGTTGTGGGCGGTATCGTGGTGGCCCGGTATGGCGAAAATGCGGATAAGGTCATCAAGGATGTGAAAGAGAAAATGAAGGATGTAGAAAAAGGCCTGCCCGAAGGTGTTACCTTCAAAACATCTTACGACCGCAGTACGCTGATTGAAGGGGCAATAGACAATATTAAAACCAAGCTGATTGAAGAAATTATCGTGGTAGCAATCATTGTTATTCTGTTCCTCTTCCACTGGCGAAGTGCCTTCAGCATCATTATCCAGATTCCGGTCACCATTGCCATCAGCTTTATTCTGCTCAATGCGTTTGGACTATCCTCCAACATCATGTCACTTACCGGAATTGCGCTTGCAATCGGGGTGATCGTAGATAACGGAATTATCATGTCTGAAAATGCGTATAAAAATCTCTCCGATTGGCAGAACCATCAACAAAATAAAAACCCATAACAATGAAGACCAACTGGTTTAAAAATATATTCAGAAAGAAAGATAAGGAGAAAGACCGTTACGTTAAAATTCCCGAAGATATTCGGATGAAGATTATTGAAAAATCGTCCTTACAGGTATCCCGAGGCGTCTTTTTTTCAACAGTGATCATCGTGGTTTCTTTTCTCCCGGTATTTATGTTGACGGGCCAGGAAGGCAAACTTTTTCACCCGCTGGCGTACACCAAAACCTTCATCCTGATTGTTGATGCGATCCTGGTGCTTACCCTTGCACCGGTGCTCATCTCTTTTTTCATGAAAGGAAAATTTAAGGACGATAATAAAAACCCAATAAACAGGGGCTTGGAACGGGTGTACGAACCACTGATAAGATGGTGTATGAAATGGAAAAAAACGACGCTTGGCATTAATATTTTAGCTCTGCTCATCAGTATTCCAATGATTATGAACCTCGGGCGCGAATTTATGCCGCCGTTGGATGAGGGATCCCTGCTGTTTATGCCGGTTACCCTGCCCGATATTTCGAACTCTGAGGCCAAAAGATTACTGCAGGTGCAGGATAAAATCATTAAAGGAGTTCCGGAAGTGGATCATGTCCTTGGAAAAGCCGGAAGAGCCAACACGGCGACGGATAATTCACCCATCTCCATGATTGAAACCATTATTCTGTTGAAACCGCAAAGCGAATGGCGCGAGGGCAAAACAAAAGAAGATCTCATCGATGAACTGAATGCAAAACTCCAGATTCCGGGCGTAACCAACGGCTGGACCATGCCGATTTCCAACCGGATCAATATGCTTTCAACAGGGATCAGAACGGATGTGGGCGTAAAAGTATACGGACAGAACCTGGACAGTATTGCCGTTCTCTCCGAAAAAATAAAAAAAGAACTCACAGGCATTGAAGGAATCAAGGACATGTATGTAGAACCGATCACCGGCGGAAAATATGTCGATATTGAAGTTAAACGTGAAGAAATTGGAAGATACGGCTTAAGTGTGGATGATGTTAATGCCGTCGTGGAAAGTGCCCTAGGCGGAATGAAACTCACCACCACCGTGGAAGGCAGACAGCGATTCTCTGTAAACGCCAGATACGGCCAGGATTTCAGAAATAATTTGGAGTCACTGCGAAGACTGCCCATGCAGACCATGGAATTTGGTTCCATCCCGCTCAGTGCAGTGGCAGAAATTCGCCTTACAGAAGGTCCTCCAATGATCAATTCTGAAAACGCAATGTTGCGTGGTACTGTTCTGTTCAACGTGCGCGACCGGGATTTGGGCAGCACCGTGGAAGAAGCACAGAAAAAACTAAACAGCATGGTCACCAAAATGCCCAAAGGCTATTTCGTGGAATGGAGCGGCCAGTACGAAAACCTGATTCGCGGCGAGCAGACTTTAAAAATGATTATGCCACTGGTATTGGTCGTGATCTTCCTTTCCATGTATTTTGCGTTCAACTCTTACCGCGAAGCTTTCTTTAATCTCATCAGTATTCCTTTTGCCTTAATTGGCGGCGTATTCATGATTTCAATTTGGGGCGTGAATCTCTCCGTAGCAGTAGCAGTCGGTTTTATTGCCCTGTTCGGACTTGCCGTGGAAACCGGAATCGTCATGGTCATTTACCTGAACGACGCCATGGTTCAGCTTATTACAAAAAACGGAAACTCACGGGAGACCATTACAAATGAAGAACTCCGCGAGTATGTTATTAATGGTGCAGCCAAAAGATTAAGACCTAAAATTATGACGGTTTGTGTGACCCTCTTCGGACTCGTTCCCATCCTCTGGAGCCACGGTGTGGGAAGTGACATGATGAAACCAATTGTATTGCCGATGGTTGGTGGCGTTTTCACTTCGGCCATTCACATCCTTTTGGTAACACCCATTATCTTTTATATGCAGAAGGAATGGGAACTGAACAAACTGGGGAAAATTGATGTGCTCGACGCTTCCCATTAATCCTTTAATGATTACAAAATGAAAAAATTAATAATAACAGCAATACTTGCATTGCTTTACACCACCATTGATGCGCAGCAGATGTCCCTGCCCGCAGTAATAGACAGTATCGCAGCCAACCACCCGGTGGTAAAAATGTACAATGCCGAAGTCCGGTCAATGGATGCTGCCGCCAAAGGAGCAAGAAGCTGGATGCCCCCAACCGTAGGAGCTGGTTTCTTCATGACTCCCTATAATGCAAAACTATGGCAGCGTGATGGCGACATGCTCGGTATGGGTTCCGTAGCAGTTTCGGTGGAACAGATGTTTCCGAACAGAAAGAAACTCGACGCCAACGAAAATCTGATGAAGGCAATGTCTTCAGTAGAAAAGGAAAAGCTTTATGCCGCCCTCAATGAAAACTTTCAGGATGCGAAAAAACTGTATTACAGTTCCATCGTCCTGGATAAAAAACTGAAAGTCGTGAAGGAAAACGAAAAGATGCTAGACTTTATGATTAAAAATGCCGAGATCAGATATAAAAATGGGCTCGGTAAAATATCGGCTTATTACAAAGCCAAAGCTGCCCTCGGAAGTTCCAAAAACATGCAGCTCATGTATGAGAATGACCTCCGCGTCAACCGCATCCGTTTGAATGCCCTCATGGGAAGAGACGCGCTTTCCCCTCTGGAAATCCTGCCTGAGTACAACCTGAACGATTATTCCCTGGAGACTTTTGGTAAGGATCTTTTTGAGCAGAACAGAAGTGATCTCCGCGGCATAGACCGGGAAATCAATATTGCAAAACTGAAACAGGATCTCGAACAACAGAATCTGAAGCCGGAATTTGGAGTGAAGTTCGAAAACATGTTCGGTTTTGGGGGCCAGCCCATGCAGTTTTCGCTCATGCTGATGGCAAAACTGCCTTTCGTTTCCTGGGCTTCAGGCATGAACAAAGCCAATATTGAAAGCCTCAAACTGAAAGAAGAAGCCCTGCAGGCTCAGAAAGAAATGATGGTGAACGAATACAGTGGAATGGCCTACGGAATGCGCAATGAACTGGACCTGAATAAAAATCAGCTGAAACTCTATGAAGACACCATTATTCCGGCCTTAAAAAACAACTACAAATCTATGCAGTTGGGTTATGAGCAGAATACGGAAGAACTCTTCATGTTGTATGATGCCTGGGAACAGCTGAATATGACCCAGTTGGAATATTTCGAGATCCTGACCAAAGCACTGCAGACACAAACTGAAATTGACCGCTTAATTGAAAGAAGATGAGAAAACTAATAATGTACACCATGCTTTTGTTGGGTTTAACGGCCTGTGACAAACTGAAGTTCTGGGAAGATAAGCACACAGCAGAGGCGGCAATGCACACCTACACTTGTCCCATGCATCCGGAAGTAATCTCAGACAAACCCGGAAAATGCCCCAAATGTGGGATGGATTTGGTCCTGAAAGACGCCCAGAAAAAAAAGGAAGAAGGGATTGAACTTGACGATCTGCTGAAACCTACCAATGAATTTGTGGTCTCAGAATTGCCGGTAATAAAGTTAAAAAGAGAAAACATCCCGACAACGGTTGATGCCCTGGGAACAGTAGAATATGACACCCGGCAGATTGGCAGTATTTCATCCCGCGTAGCCGGACGGATCGAGAAACTCTATGTGCGGTACAAATACCAGAAAGTGACAAAAGGCCAGCGCATTTTAGATATATACAGTCCGGAACTTTTAACCGCACAGCAAAATCTGCTCTTTGTTCTGAAAAACGACCGCTCAAACAAAACGATGATGGATGCCTCACGGCAAAAACTTCTTCTTTTGGGAATGCCGGCTTCACAGATTCAGAAAGTCATCCAAAAAGGAAAACCTGATCTCACAGTTCCGGTTTTCAGCAATTACAGCGGACACATTCAGCAGGCAGGAGCGGCAGGATCCATGGGTTCAGCACAGCAACCCGCTCCCGAAATGGCTTCAAATACAGCAGTCACAGCAGAATTACCCCTGAAAGAAGGCATGTATCTCCAGAAAGGGCAGAATATTTTCAGTGTCTACAATCCCAACAGAACCTGGGCCCTGATCAATATTTTTTCTGAAGACATTGCACTGGTCAGCAAGGGACAGTCTGTCATGGTCATCCCGGAATCCAATCCGGAGAGCCGTTTCAAAGGAACCATCGGTTTTATTGAACCGTTTTTCAGGCAGGGCAGCAAAACCGTAACGGCGCGCGTCTATTTTGATAACAGTACCGCAAAAATTCCTGTCGGAAGTCAGGTTAAAGCAGAGATTATGAGCCACAACAGAATAGCAGACTGGCTGCCGAAATCAGCGGTGGTTTCATTGGGGATGGATAAAATCGCGTTCAAAAAAGTAGAAGGCGGTTTTATTGCCCATAAAGTTGTTACCGGAGCTGTGGTAGGCGATAAAATCCAGATCGTCAGTGGTTTGCTTCCGGAAGATGGTGTTGCTGAAAACGCACAGTACCTGATGGACAGCGAAAGTTTCATAAAAATTAACAGATAAAAATTGATAAGATGAAATTCAATATTTTAATGCTGGCCTTGCTGGTTTTTCTTTACTCCTGTAAAAAGGAGGAAGATCCTCATGCCGGCCACGATATCTACTACACCTGTTCCATGCATCCACAGGTAGTCTCCGATAAACCGGGAAAATGTCCCATTTGCCACATGGATTTGGTGCCTGTCGAGAAGAAAAAGAATGCTGATCCTAACGAAATTATCTTGAATGACGAGCAGGTTAAATTGGGAAATATCAAAACAGTCGCGCTTTCTGACGGCGCTATGGCTGATAAACTCACCCTGACCGGAACACTCAATTTTAACCAGTACCAGATGCAGTCAGTCAGTTCCAGAGTGATGGGCAGAGTCGAACGCCTGTATTATAAAAATATTGGCGATTTTGTTCCGAAGGGGGCGCCACTTGTGGATATTTACAGTGAAGAACTCAATAATGCCAAACAGGAATATCTGCTGGCGCTTGAAAGACGCAAGCTGTTTGTCGGCAATACTTCCATTGATTTTGATCAGTTGCTCCAAAGTTCCCGAAACAAGCTTTATTTATGGGGAATGTCCGAAAGCCAGATCAAACAGCTGGAAAGATCAGGAAAAGCCACACCAACTACTACCGTATTCAGCAATGCAGGCGGATACATCACCGATCTCAGCATTGCCGAAGGGGATTATCTTGCCGAAGGCGGCACCATCGTCAGTCTGGCAGATCTCTCGTCGCTGTGGGCAGAGGCACAGGTCTATTCCTCTCAAATGGCACTCCTTCAGAAAGACAGCAAGGTCACCGTATATATTCCCGATCTGGATAATTTGAAAATTAACGGAAAGATTGATTTTACAAACCCTGAAATCAGTCCATCAAGTAGAATAAACTTAGTCCGCGTTTCCGTGCCCAACAAAGGAAATTTGCTGAAACCCGGAATGCCGGTATATGTTCTGGTGGAAAACAAATCCCGCGATGGCCTTTCTATACCCGTTGATGCAGTAATCAGGGATGGTAAATCCTCCACGGTCTGGGTGAAAACGGCGAAGAACACCTTCGTCAACAGAATGGTGGAAACGGGTCTGGAATATGATGACAGAATTGAAATCACCTCCGGTATTAAGGCAGGTGACGAAGTAGTGGTTTCCGGCGCATACCTGCTGAACAGTGAATACATATTCAAGAAAGGAGTCGATCCCATGGCGGGTCACGATATGAGCACCATGTAAGATGAGAAAATTGAACAGCATAAGTTGGTTGTCGGTGACAGTGGTTTCGGTTCTTTTAGCCATTCAGTTCATACCGGTGGAGCGTAATGTTTCAACCGTTCCGGCGGGGCAAAGTTTTGAAATCACCGAAAAGGTGCCTGCCAGCGTGGCTGCAATCCTTAAAGTTTCCTGTTATGACTGTCATTCCAATAACACCCGCTATCCCTGGTATTCGGAAGTTCAGCCCGGAGCCTGGTTTATGGCTCAGCATATTAAAAAAGGCAAAGAAGAGCTCAATTTTGATCAGTTCAATGTCTATTCAAAAAGACGGAAAAAAGCAAAAATAAAAAGCATAATCAGCCAGATTGAAAAAGAAGAAATGCCTTTAAAATCTTATCTTTTACTTCATCATGATGCAGACTTAACCCCAGACAAACAAAAAATCCTGATGCAGTTTTTTCAGTCAGAACTTGAACTTCAAAACATGAAATGAAAATCGTCAAAAGTGAAAACAAAATCTTAAAAACAGTATGAAAACAGACAAAAAATTAATCAGTACCGGTCTGCTGGCTGCCTTCACCGCCTCATTATGTTGCATTACACCATTATTAGCCTTCATTGCAGGAACAAGCGGCCTTGCTGCAACTTTTTCCTGGCTCGAACCTTTACGGCCTTATTTAATCGCGTTAACAGTTTTTGTTCTTGGTTTTGCCTGGTATCTTAAATTAAAACCTAAACAACAATTGGACTGTAGCTGTGAGAAAGATGAGAAAATACCGTTCACGCAGTCGAAAATGTTTTTGGGGATGGTAACCCTATTTGCTGTCGTGATGCTTGCCTTCTCATACTATTCAGCTGTTTTCTATCCAAAAACAGAAAAGCAAAATATAGTCGTGAACCAGTCTGATATCCGGGAAATAGAATTTACAATCAGTGGAATGACCTGCGCAAGTTGTGGGGAACATGTCAATAGCGAAGTACATAAACTGACGGGAATTATAAGTTCAGACGCTTCGTACGAAAACAAAAATGCAGTGGTGAAATTTGATGATTCAAAACAAACAGTGATGAAATCGAAAAGGCCATAAACGCTACCGGATATTTAGTAACCAACAAAAAAAAATATAAATTGGACACTACTGATCATGAAAATAGATAATAAAATCATTAAACAAATGAGTACAATCAAATTACAGTCGATCATCACCTGCCCCAATTGTGGGCACAGGAAAGAGGAAACAATGCCTACAGATTCTTGCCAGTATTTCTACGAATGCGAAAAATGTAAGACCGTTTTAACACCAAAACAAGGCGATTGCTGTGTGTATTGCAGTTACGGAACAGTGCCGTGTCCCCCTGTTCAGCAGGACAGGAAATGTTGTTGATGGACTTTCAAAACCGAAGCTAACAAAAATTGAGTTATTAACAACGGAGGAATTCGAATTATAAAAGTGAAGTAAATCTTTTTGTAAATAAAATTAATTATGAAAAAATTCACCTGTCCCATGCATCCCCAGATATTGAAGGACGAACCGGGGAAATGTCCGCTTTGCGGGATGAACTTAATTCCATTAGGAGGAATGGCCCAACTTGAAAAAGACGAACCCAGCCATCATCATCAGAATCATGGTCATCACTCAGAATCTGACGAGTCTGTAGCGGGATTTGACAAACATGCCGGTCATCATACGCCGGATTTCCTGAAAAGATTCTGGATTACACTGATGCTTTCGGTTCCAGTCCTGTTGCTTTCCCACATGATTCAGCAGTGGCTCGGTTTTACGATTGCTTTTACTGGGGATAAATACGTGCTGTTGGTGTTGGGAAGTATTATTTATTTCTATGGCGGAATGCCCTTCTTTAAAGGTTTTTTGGGCGAAGTGAGAGCAGGAGCTATTGGGATGATGACCCTCGTTGCCTTGGCGATTACCGTAGCGTATGTCTATTCCGTTGCCGTCGTATTCGGACTTCCGGGTATGGATTTCTTTTGGGAACTCGCCACCTTAATTGTCATTATGCTTTTGGGTCATTGGCTCGAAATGCGCTCCCAGATGGCTGCATCAAAAGCGTTACAATCCTTAGTGGCTCTGCTTCCTAATGAGGTAACAGTAGAACAGAATGGCAGCCCCGTTAAAATAAAACTGGAACAGCTCAAAAACGGAGACACCGTAATGATAAGACCGGGTGAAAAAGTTGCCGCCGATGGTCTGATTGTCGAGGGCAGTTCATATTTAAATGAAAGTATGCTGACCGGTGAAAGCGTTCCTGTAAAAAAAGAGTCCGGAGGAAAGGTGATAGCAGGGTCTATTAATGGAGACGGTGTCTTGAAGATTAAAGCAACAGGGGTTGGAAAAGATTCCTATCTCAATAAGGTCATTAATTTGGTGCAGGATGCGCAGGCAGCGAAGTCCAACACCCAGAATCTGGCGGATAAAGTAGCCAAATGGCTTACTATAGTAGCAATCGTAGTGGGCGTAAGCACTTTTGCGTATTGGTACATCACCATGGGCGATTTGGCTTTTGCCCTGGAACGCATGGTAACCGTAATGGTAACAGCCTGTCCTCATGCGTTGGGAGTGGCAATTCCTTTGGTGGTGGCTATATCCACTACACTCTCAGCCACCAATGGTTTGCTCATCAGAAACCGAACGGCTTTTGAAACAACCAGGAAATTATCCACCATTATTTTTGATAAGACCGGAACCCTTACCAAAGGTTCCCATACCGTGCAGAAAATCATTCCTTTAACGGAGCGCTATTCCGAAAACGATTTACTCCAGTATGCAGCAGCAGTGCAGCAGAATTCCGAACACCATATTGCGAAAGGAATCATGCAGACGCTCACCGAAAAGAAACTGGATTTATGGAAGTCAGAAAGTTTCCGCTACATGCAGGGAATCGGAGTGACAGGGATGGTAAACGGTAAATCGGTTGTCGCAGCAGGTCCTAATTATTTTGTTCAAAACAATAAACAGGTTCCTCCCATTCCCGAAGAAATTAACCAGGATGCAGAAACCGTAAACTTTATTCTCATTGATGGCGAGACTGTGGGAATTGTTTCTTTGGCAGATACCATTCGGGACGGCGCCAAAGAAGCCATTGACCAATTACGCAGCATGAACATTAAATCATTCCTGCTTACAGGCGATAACGAAAAGGTCGCAGCAGCAGTGTCGAAGCAGTTAGGGATGGACGGATATCTGGCCAATGTACTTCCGCATCACAAACAGGAAAAAGTAAAAGAATTCCAGGACAAAGGGGAAATCGTTGCAATGACTGGAGACGGCGTAAATGATGCGCCCGCCTTAGCACAGGCTGATGTCGGTATTGCGGTAGGTTCGGGAACAGATGTTGCTGCTGAAACAGCAGACATTATTCTGGTGAACAGTGATCCCCGTGACGTCGTAAAAATGATTGATTTCGGAAAGAAAACCTACAGCAAAATGATTCAGAACCTGGTGTGGGCAGTGGGTTACAACGTTGTGGCAATTCCACTGGCGGCTGGTGTTCTCTATCCGTCATTTGTTCTAAGCCCAGCGATGGGCGCAGTGTTGATGAGCGTAAGTACCATCGTGGTCGCATTGAACGCAAGTTTGTTAAAAATTAAATAATCACAAAATGAAATACCTACTATCGCTCTTGATGTTGATGGCAATGTCCATAAACACGTATTCACAGAGCACTAAAACGTATTATACCCGCCCCATGCATCCCCAGGTCGTGAAATCAGCACCCGGTAACTGCCCCATTTGCGGCATGACGCTGGTAAAAAAAACCATTACCATTAAAAAACCTACAGTGAAACCTTTATCGGCTCAAAATTCGCAGCCTGCAGCGGCACCTAAAAACGCAGTACCGGTTAAAAAAACTGAAGTGCAGAAACCGAAAAATATACCTAAAGCGGTCTCAAAAACCTTGCCTGCTGTTAAAAAACCGAAACCGACTAAGCCGACAGCGGCGTCAGAAGAACCGATGCCTGCTATGGTTAAAACTACGGAACATAAAACAGCAGATGAGCAC
This sequence comes from Chryseobacterium sp. MDT2-18, assembly GCF_030815285.1. Taxonomy (NCBI): domain Bacteria; kingdom Pseudomonadati; phylum Bacteroidota; class Flavobacteriia; order Flavobacteriales; family Weeksellaceae; genus Chryseobacterium; species Chryseobacterium sp. MDT2-18. Next base: position 105,378 of record NZ_JAUSWQ010000006.1, read on the forward strand.
CAGCATGAAGCTGTGCAAGAACGTTATACCTGTCCGATGCACCCCGAGGTAGTATCAGACAACCCCGGAAAGTGTCCAAAGTGCGGTATGAATCTGGTTCCTCAAAAGGAAAGCGGCCAGCATCAGGCTACCGGCAAAACCCCGGAACATCAAACTTCAGATCCGCATCAGCATGAAGCAGCGCAAAAGATGTACACCTGTCCGATGCATCCCGAGGTTGTTTCGGACAAACCCGGAAAGTGTCCTAAGTGCGGTATGAATCTGGTCCCTCAAAAAGGAAAGAAGGAAGATCATGATACACACGGAAACATGCAGATGCATGGTGAACACAAAATGGTCATGCCGATGCCCGAAAAGCACCTGAAAGGTGGACGCAAAGTGACCTACCATCTTTATGTGAAAGATACCCTGGTAAATTTTGCGGGAAAACAGAAACGCGCCATTGCCGTAAACGGGCAGATTCCGATGCCAAAGTTGGAGTTTTATGAGGGCGATACGGCGGAAGTTATTGTCCATAATTTAATGGATGAAGAAACTTCTCTTCACTGGCACGGTCTTCATCTGCCAAATAAAGAAGATGGGGTTCCCTGGCTCACCCAGAAACCAATTCCACCACATTCAACCTACACGTATTCGTTTCCGATCATCCAAAACGGAACCCACTGGTATCATTCGCACACTGGCCTGCAGGAGCAAATTGGAATGTATGGCATGTTGATACTGAAAAAACGTCCCGAAGATCCTACTTTTCGAACGGGCATTGATGATTTGCCCACAGAGCACCTTATCCTGAGCGAGTGGACAAACCTGAATCCTAATAATGTTCAGCGGATGCTCCATAATGCCAACGACTGGTTTGCCATAAAAAAAGGCACCACCCAAAGTTATGCGGAAGCCATCAAAGAAGGCCACTTTAAAACAAAACTCACCAATGAATGGAAGCGGATGCTGGCCATGGACGTGAGCGATATTTATTATGATGCATTCCTGATAAACGGTAAAATCGAAAGCCAACTCTCGGGATACAAAGCCGGGGACAAAGTAAGACTTCAAATTGCCAACGGTGGTGCTTCCTCCTACTTTTGGCTCAACTATGCAGGAGGAAAATTTAAAGTGGTAGCAAGTGATGGACTGGATATTGAGCCGGTCGAAGTTGACCGCCTTATCCTCGCGGTTTCCGAAACGGTGGATGTCGTAGTGGAAATTCCTGAAAAAAACACCTCCTATGAATTCCTCATTACGCCCGAAGACCGCACAAAATCGGCTTCGGTCTACATTGGCGGAGGAATTAAAAAAGCGCACGCACCATTACCCAAACTTAAATATTTTGAAGGGATGAAAATGATGAATGACATGATGAAGATGAACGGTGACATGAAGGATATGGGTATGGAGATGAGTTACCAGACCATGGATATGAATCAGGTGATGTATCCAGAAATTACCGCAGAAAACAATGACGCAATAAAAATGGATAACATGAACACCAGTGAGGCGCAAATGGATCACTCAAAGCACCAGATGCCAACTTCTGGAATTACCACTTTGAATTACGGCATGATGAAATCCCCCTATGACACCTCGCTCCCAAAAGACAGGCCTGTGCGCGATCTCAAGTTCACCCTCACCGGAAATATGAACCGCTACGTTTGGAGCATGGACAATAAAGTCCTGGCAGAATCCGACAAAATAGTGGTCAAAAAAGGCGAGATCCTCCGCATTACCCTTTTTAATAATTCTATGATGCGTCACCCCATGCACCTGCACGGATTTGATTTTCGGGTACTCAACAAAAATGGCGCGCAGGCACCTCTCAAAAATGTGTTGGATATGATGCCCATGGAAACCGATGTTATAGAATTTACAGCAAAAACGGATGGTGACTGGTTCTTCCACTGTCACATCCTCTATCACATGATGGCAGGGATGAACCGTGTTTTCGCTGTGGGCGATGATCAGAATCCTTTGCTGCCCGATAAAGCTTCGGCCTATAAAAAGCTTCAGCGCGAAAGTAACATGTGGCACCTGATGGCTGAAAACGATTTTGCTACTAATGGTAATGATGGTAGGGCCAGAATCTCAAATACCCGCTGGGAATTGGGAACAGAATGGCGCTTAGGTTACAGTCCCCGGCACGGCTACGAAGTGGAAACCCAGCTCGGAAGATATGTGGACCGGATGCAGTGGCTGAAACCATTTATCGGATTCAATTACCATTACAGAAAGATTGACAGGAACAATATTGAAAAAAACCTTTTTGGACAAGCCAACACAAAAGACGAACGAAAAACTTTCAGCGCCGGTATCACGTACAGACTTCCGATGCTGGTAGATCTGCAGGCAGAAATATTTACAGACGGTATTGTAAGATTTCAGCTGAAGCGTGAAGACATTCCGCTTTCACCACGTTTGCGCGGGGCATTCATGATCAATACTGACAAAGAATATAGCGCAGGTCTTAAATATATCGTTACAAAGAATTTTGGGATCTCCACACACTATGACAGCGACATGAGCTGGGGTGCAGGACTCACTTTGAATTACTAGGATATCTTCTTTACAAAAAACAATAAAAGAGTGCAGCCTGTCATTGGGGCTGCACTCTTTTTTTATGTTTAAAGGAGAGCGAAAAACAGGTGACCATCTATTTTTAACTGAAGCCGTTCGCCTTCTCCTTTGGTAATAATGAAATGTACCCCATAGAGCAGCTGGAACACATCATAGAATTCCAGCCTTCACCGGGACTCAGTTCAAAACCTAATCATTACAGTACCGCAAAAGAGCATGAGGCAGAAGATTTAATTCTGGACGAAGCCTCACCGATCCGTGACTCATCCTCTGTGACCAAAGGAACCCTGAAAGTGATCCGTACCAAGAAGACGGCCGCAATGACGCAGCTTTCTATTGAAAAACTGTTTACTTGGAGGGTCGACTTAAGAGTCCACGCGATCATCTTTCCCATCACTTTATATCACAAAGCCCGCGCGGCCTTCCGGTAATTTTAAGAACCCCTTTGAGTTACGCCATCTTATTAGCAGTTATCAATACTACCCCAAGATACCGAATCCAATAGATATGGAATGAATACAGTATGGATATAGTATGGTTATAGTATGCCCCACTGCCTAAAGACCGCAGGTTCGCTCACCGCATATTAATGGGTAAAGCCTTCATTTTCCAATATCGTGGATATTAACCGTGACCAACAGTACAAAGCCAACTTCTAGATTGTACAAAACCCTGTTGTCCTGCTTTACCACCATTGAACCTCAACCCATTGCGTTAAAAAAAGGAGCACCCCGATGCCAAATACTCAATCGCGCAAGAACCCATTCATCATTCACCAATCTCCATTCTTCCAATTTACCATTCACCTCAATTCACCTCAATTCACCTCAATTGACCCATGACCCCCTGCGTTCCTGCAAATCAATCCTAAAAAAGCCTTTATCTTACATAATCATTAAATAAATATTCTTCTTTTTACATATACATTAACATAAATGGAATTTTATTTGCATACAGGAAATGGTAACAACTCTAAATTTTAAACCTATGGCAAAAAAGAAAAGTGCGAACGAAGCACAAAACGCAAGTAAACCCATCACCAATCTTAGAGATTTTTTTATTGATGGTTTGAAAGACATTTACTGGGCCGAAAATGCACTGGTAAAAACAATACCTAAAATGTTGGAGCAGGCCACAGATCAGAAATTAAAGACAGCGTTTAAAGACCATCTGGCCCAAACCAAAATGCAGGTGGAAAGACTGGAAAAAGTTTTTGAGTCCATGGGAGTGAAACCGGAAGGTAAAAAATGTTTAGCCATGGAGGGAATTATTAAAGAAGGGGAAGAAATTATGGAAGAGACCGCACCGGGTCCTGTCCGGGATGCAGGAATTATTGCAAGTGCGCAAAAAGTAGAGCATTATGAGATCGCCACATACGGAACCCTTGCCGCATTTGCTAAAACGCTGAATGAAAGAGCCGCACTTGATCTCTTGCTCAAGACTTTAGGCGAAGAAAAAAAATCTGATTCCTTATTGAGTTCCATTGCAGACACCAACTTAAATTCACAGGCTGTGGACGGAAAGCTTCAGTCCAAAGATTTAAATGCCGTTTAATTAACCCTTCAACATTAGAACTACATTATGAAAATAAATGAAAGTGAACCATTTGAAAATGGGGCAAATCCTAAACAGGAACAGCTTGGTAAATTCACCACCGATAACCAGGGTGAATTCCTGACCACTGATCAGGGACTGAAAATTAATGATGATCAAAACTCCCTGAAAACAGGCGAAAGAGGCGCAACGCTTCTGGAGGATTTTATCCTCCGCGAAAAAATCACCCACTTCGATCATGAGCGTATTCCGGAAAGGATTGTTCATGCAAGAGGTTCGGGAGCTCACGGCGTGTTCGAACTGTATCAACCGATGGGAAAATATACGAAAGCAAAATTCTTAAATGACACTTCAATAAAAACACCCGTTTTTGTAAGGTTTTCTACAGTGGCAGGATTCAGAGGATCTACTGATGTACCAAGAGACGTCCGCGGATTTGCCGTAAAATTCTATACCCAGGAGGGAAACTATGATCTGGTAGGAAATAATATGCCTGTATTTTTTATTCAGGATGCCACTAAATTTCCGGACCTCGTGCATGCGGTAAAACCAGAACCGCATAACGAAATTCCGCAGGCAGCTTCCGCCCATGATACCTTCTGGGACTTTATATCGCTGATGCCGGAAGCAATGCACAATGTGATGTGGCTGATGAGCGACCGTGCGATTCCGAGAAGTTTACGCACGATGGAAGGGTTTGGAATCCATACCTTCCGCTTTATCAACGCGGAAGGGAAATCTCATTTCGTAAAATTCCACTGGAAACCGAAACAGGGCGTTCTGGGATTAGCCTGGGACGAGGCGCAAAGAATTGCCGGGAAAGACACCGACTTTCACCGGAGAGATTTGTGGGAGGCGATTGATGAAGGCCATTACCCGGAGTGGGAACTGGGCGTGCAGATTGTAGCGCAGGAAGACGAGCATCGGTATCCGTTCGATCTTCTGGACCCCACCAAATTAATTCCCGAAGAAATGGTGCCGGTGGAGATTATCGGAAAAATGACCTTAAACAGGAATCCGGATAATTTCTTTGCAGAGACCGAACAGGTCGCTTTTCATCCCGGTCACCTGGTTCCGGGAATTGATTTTACCAATGATCCGTTGCTGCAGGGGCGATTATTCTCTTACACCGATACGCAGATTTCAAGATTGGGAGGACCGAATTTTCATGAAATTCCCATTAACAAATCCATTCCGGAGGTGACCAATAATCAGCGGGATGGAATGCACAGAATGCAGATTAATAAAGGGAAAGTAGCGTACAATCCTAATTCCCTCGGAGGAGGCTGCCCTTTTCAGGCCATGATTGCCGAAGGAGGATTTTCCTCTTTTGAAGAACGCATAGATTCCAATAAAATAAGACGGAGAAGTAAAAGTTTTTTTGATCATTTCAGTCAGCCCGCGCTTTTTTACAACAGCATGTCGGCCGATGAAAAACGCCACATTCAAAACGCCTTTGCCTTCGAACTGGGAAAGGTTAAAACAGTTCCGATCCGCCAGAGAATGGTGAATATGCTCTTAGAAATTGATGGGGAACTTTCAAAAACGGTTGGAGACCATCTAGGTTTGATTCCCCAGAAACTGCCGCAGCCGATCACCGGCAGCATACCGGCAGACGGAAATCCTGAGCATTACCACTCTTTCAAAGAAAAATTACCGATTGATAAGGCCCCATCGCTCAGCATGGCGAAAAAGCTCCCGACAGATATTCGGGCCAGAAGAATCGCCATTTTAACTGCAGATGGCGTTAATGATAAAGCCTTTACCGAGGTAAAAAAAGAACTGGGCGACCGGGGAGCCATGGTTGCCGTGATTGCACCGGGACATGGATTCGTAACTACGCAGTCGGGCGAAAAGTATCCAATTGATGACAGTCTGTTAACCGCCGCATCTGTGGTGTTTGATGCAGTATATGTGCCGGGAGGCGACAGTGTGGAAATCCTTTCCGCAAATGCAGATGCTGTTCATTTTATTGCGGAAGCCTTTAAACACTGCAAACCCATTTCAACGGACGGAAATGGCCGGTTATTGCTGGAAAAAGCATTGCCAAAATCAGCGTTGAAAAATAAAGGGATCACTACTTCCGGCGTTTTAAATGATTTCGTAGAAAACATCAGACTGCACCGTTTTTGGGACAGGGAAAAAGACAACGGAGTTCCTGCATAATACCGCGCAGCGCGTTTATTTTTTCATTTTTAAAATTTAAAGCAGGAAGCTCTCAAACTTTTAAAGGTTCTGTCCGAGAGGTTTGCGTAAAAATCTGTGGGTACGCAGCGCACTGATATATTTCATTACCATTCTATGAAGCGGCTCCTGAGCCGCTTTTTTAATACGGGGTAATAAAGGGCAGGAAAAAATCTAGAACCTCATCACAAGGACTATTGATATTTTTACATTATTATAAACGGATATCCATAATTAATAAAACAAATTCCAGAGCCTGTTTACCATTCATCAAAATTAATTTCCTCCATCCCTAAAGCGTGTAATTTTCATCGCTCTTGTCCCTTTTATAATTGTTAAAACAGATTCAAACAGCCTCCTAAAGGTATCATCAAATTTTTTGGTAGTGAGCATTTGATCTGGCATTTTAAAAATTTTATAATCTTCATCTGGGTTAATGCTGTGACGCAGTCGTGTTCCCGCGAGGCATCTGGGAATAATGGCAAGAATTTTGTCTATTGATTCTCAAATAATAAAAATATGAAGACCCCTGTAAAAATCGCCATAGGACTGGCAGCTACAGCAATAGGAACACTTGCAATGGCTTTTTTAAGAAAAAGAAAAGCAACCGTACAACGGCAATATACTGCTCCCGATGGAACGCTTTATGACGAGGGACAAATCTACCGCAGTGCTGATCATAAGACCTATCAGAACGGCAGAGAAATCAGAAATGCAAAACCGGAGGATCATTTTGTAACAGATGCTTCTCATTCATCCCATCCTAATGCTTCAACCCCCAATCATTATAAAGAGACGGTAAAAAATGTACAGTACCATCAGAAAGGGGTAAGACACCGCTAATTTAAATGAAGTATTTTCACATCAACTGCGGGTTTCGGATTCTATGAATCAGGAAGGTGCACTGATTTAGCTTGTGGTTTTTTAAAAGCCCAATCCCTTCCGACAGCGGTTGGAAAGCAAAAAAGCGGTCTCTTGAACTGGACAAAAGAAAAATAGAAATCATCAGATTGATATTGAAAATAATAAGTGATACATCTTCAAATTTCTGACAAAAGAAACGAGTTTATAACAGAGACGATGAAATTGTGTTTCAACTAAAAACACCTGCATAGAATTGACAAAATCCGGCGTTGAGTGCAACGTTGAATGATGCTATTCCTTTGCCTCCAATATTTGAAGTCTGCTTAAAATTCATCAAAATTAATTTTCCCCAATCCTTAAGGGTGTAATTTTGATGAATTTTTAAGAAATCTTCCACCCTTTAGCGTCGCGAAAAAGAAAATTTCTTTTTTAAGCAAATGCAGCACTCATTTATATTTTCTTTAAAGAAGTCGGAGAATTTCCGATATTCCATTTCCACATTTTTAATTATCTTAGCTCCATTGAAAAAACATGGGGCTCCGTTTGGTCTGAACTGAATTTTTTTTCCATAGGCCGCTTCGGTAGGTTTCAGTTAAATTTTACCGGACTTACATTCGCTGAATCTTTGACTGGGGAGCGGCGGCTCGTGAATTTGCTGGTACTTTTCCGTACTACCAAGGCCACTTGAAAAGAAGAAATAGCTACAACGATCCATTGCAATACATCAATGAAAAATTTAATTGAAGAGGTAAAAAATATCAACTTTAGTGAAGAAATTAACAAATCAGACAAACAGGATAAAAAACGGTATGTCGTACTTACAGTATGGGAATTAATTCTTATCTCATGGGTAGTTTATATTCAGTACTTCCTGCGTCCCAAAAATATTGAATTATCATCTGCCAATGAATTTCTCTTAGGTACATTACCCAGTTTATTTGGGGCTGCCGCATTTGTTGCAATACTATTTGCTTTTCATAGAATTCTAAAGATGTACTATGGAAAATACAGTCTTTACAACAGTATTATTTTTTCGGTTCTGTTCACTTTTATTGGTTTCACTGTTTGGGAAACGGTACGGACAATTTTATATCCTTTCGATATTCATGATGTCATTATGACGTTGATAGGCTGCATGATGTCAGGAGTTTTAATTATAATTCTGTTCCTGGATGACCTTAAAACTAAAAAAGACAGGCCTTTTTAACTCCATCTTCAATAAACCGCCAGGCTCCGCGGCTAAACCGTTGCACAAAGTAGTCTGCGACATTAGTTCTCAAAATCCTAAAAAATAATCTTTTTTAAAGTTGTGTAGGAGCAGTTTTACTTTTTCCAAAACGGTAATATTTCTGTAGATTTAACTGAATCCCCTTTCTCCCGAACGAATCTTTTCGTGCGGCCATCTGCCCACCCATAGCCATAGTGCAGAAGGTGACCGGTCGGCTGATGATGACGGTATTTTACGAGAACCACCAATCAGTGGAAGAATGGAAAAGAACGTCCTAAGGCTTATTATCCGGAAGGTGGGGCAGGTAGTTTTTGTTTTTACATCCTCACTTCTGCCCTACCTTGGATTAATGAAAATTGAACTTTGTTTTTATCATTTATCGGTGAGGATTGATAAAAATAAAGACTTATTTCACTTTCTGCAGATCAAGATCTTCAAAATCGAAACTGAAATCGGTCACATCTGAAATCGGCTTTAGCTTCATACCCTGCGCTTTTCCATTTTCATTTAAATTAAAATTAACGAAAGCATCGGCATCGTAACTTCTGTCATCCCATTTTGCAATCATTACATTGGAAGAATAAGGCAACAGTTCCCCTTTCAGTCTCGGAGAATTCTTACAGTAAATACGGAAAGTCTTGCCTTCATTAGCTATTGTCACCTCACCAAACCATGGATCAATGTAGGTTCCAACGATTTGATCCGCTTTAATCTGTGCGTTTTTATCTTTTCTAAACGCCTCAGATTTCGCGAATATTTCTTTCTTTCCTTTATCGTAATCTGCATTTACTTTGGCCATTCTGTCGCCATAAGTTTTGAGCCAGTCTTTTTCAGGCATTCCCAAATAAGAATCTTTTATGGTGTTGGTAATCGTGCTGAAAGCTGCGCCACTTTGCTGGTTGGTCAATACGATAATTCCGAGTTTCATATCCGGAATTAAGGTAAACTGAGTTACCGTTCCAATTAATCCGCCGGTGTGGTAAACCTGCTTATGCCCTTTCACATCGGTGATGAACCATCCTAATCCGTACCCCGCGAAATTAGAATCGTAAGGATTTTTCAAAGCAACCGGCGTAGAAATCTGTAAATTCCAAAGCTGCTGAATCTGTTTATCAGAGACCAATTTTTTCCCTTCTTTGGTCGTAAAACCATTCATCAGGAATTCTGCCCAGACAGACATATCTTTAATATTGCTGATAATTCCGCCGGCAGCATTTCCGGTTTCATTCCAGTCGTGAGGGACGGCAACAACTTTGCCATCTACCGGTGCGTGGGCATCGATAATATTCGGAACACGGGCTGCCTTTGCGCGGTTGTAACTTCCGTAGCTGGAAGACATGCCGACAGGTTTTAAAATTCTCTGTTCAATAAATTCCGCCCAGGAAAGTCCGGAAACTCTGTGAATAACCTCTCCTGCCACGATGAACATTACATTATTATATTCCAAAGTGGTACGGAATGAATGATCCGGTTTGAGATATCTTACATTGTGGATGATATCATTTACAGTCAAACTGCCGCCTTCCGGGAAAAACATCAGATCCCCCTGTCCCAGACCAAGACCGGCCCGGTGGGTAATCAAATCTTTGATGGTAACTTCCTGTGAAACATACGCATCATTCATTTGAAATTCGGGAATATATTTAGAAACTTTATCGTCAAAGTTTAATTTACCTTCATCTGCCAACATTGCCAGAGCGGTTGCGGTAAAACCTTTGGAGTTGGAAGCGATTCCGACCAGAGTTTCATCGGTCATTCGTTGATTCGTTGTTAAAGATCTTACACCAAAACCTTTTGAATAAATCACTTTCCCATCTTTAATAATCCCTACGGAAATTCCAGGAACATCGAAAGTTTTTAACGTATTCTGAATGAGTTCATCGAGTTTTTTTTCTTCGGTTTGAGCAAATGCAAAAAAGGAAATAAGAATGAGGAGAAATGATAATCTGGTCTTCATTAGTAATGGTTTTGGGATTAAATATTAAATGCTTTTACTTGATGTTCAGCAGGGTTGGTTACAAGCCATTTTTAATCTTAAATGGCACTCTATCTACTGTTGGTTCAAAGATAGAATTTTTTTCAGCAATATTTTATGGATTGTTCTTTTCTCTACTGAAGTTGGCAGATAATGACCGGACCCAACTTCGGAGGCAGTTCCGGGGCAGGAAAAATAACCCTCCTATTTTTTCACCACGGCCTTCATTAATCCACCGGCTACTTTATAATCACTGATGCCATTGATTTTCACATTTTCAAACACCAAATTGGACGCGTTTTTTCTTATCACTCCGTATTTGCTGTTAACAGTGATGTTTTTGAAATAAAGATCTTCAATGAATTTTTGATTAACCGTCTTTTTTATTGAAATCCTTTTTTTATTTATAGGCACATCAGACAACTTTTAATCCCTCATATTTGTTTTTTAGAAGGTCGGTTTCCGATGAAGTGAGGGTTTTGCCCTATTTTAAATTAAAAAAAGATTCAGCAGCATAAAATTATTGTTTTTTTTGATAGACGGGCTCAAAATATCATCGTTAATAAATGCAGTACCTGATAAATTCACCATAAAAGCAAAACCGCTTTCAGCGAAATTATTATCTTTGAACTCATGAATTTCCACGATCTCTTCCTGCAGCCTTATGAATCATACGACACCTTTCAAATTGTGCTCGAAGCGATCGCCACCATTTTCGGGGTTTTGAGTGTGTATTTTTCCATTAAAAAAAACATTTGGGTGTACCCTACGGGGATAATTTCTACCGCACTTTACGTTTACATTCTTTTCAATTTCGGACTGCTCGGCGATACGATGATTAATTTCTACTATACCGTAATGAGCGTTTACGGCTGGATTTTATGGGCAAAAAGTTCCGAAGACCACGTGCACGTTGCCGTTTCATGGGCGCATAAAAAAGAATGGATTTTTTCCGGAATTTTATTTTTCGTCAGTTTGATTTTGGTCACCACCGTATATTATTACAAACCGTACATTGACAATCATTTTTCAATGGAAAATGTACAGTTGGGATTATATCATCTGGACTGGGCAAACTGGCTGGACATTTTCACAACCGCGATTTTCCTGGTCGGAATGTGGTTAATGGCAAAACGCAAAATTGAAAACTGGATCTTCTGGATTGTCGGTGATCTTATTTGCATTCCGATGATGATTTACAAAGGTTTGGGAATCACTTCCATTCAATATTTGGTATTTACTGCCATGGCCGTTATCGGATACACCGAATGGAAAAAGCACCACCAGTCCAATCACAGCAACTGATTTTAACGATGACGTTCCCGGTTCAATGATAAAGTTTTGAGTATCTTTGATGTCCCAAAAACAGGAGGCTAAAAAAACTTTTAATTTTATGCAAAATACCATTGAATTTTATAAATATCAGGGAACAGGCAACGATTTCGTAATGATCGACAATCGCGATTTACAGTTTCCTAAAGAGAAAGAAATCATCGAAAAGCTCTGCGACCGCCGATTTGGCATCGGTGGCGACGGACTGATTTTGTTGGAAAATGATGAAAAAGCCGATTTCAAAATGGTCTATTATAATTCCGACGGAAACGAAAGCACGATGTGCGGAAATGGCGGAAGATGTCTTGTTGCTTTTGCTCATTTTCTGGATGTTTTTGAGGATTTCACCACCTTCAGCGCCATTGACGGTTTACATGAAGCCGAAATCAACAGCGGCATCATTAAACTTAAAATGATCGACGTGGATGCCATAAAAAATATCGACGGAAATTTCGAGTTGAATACGGGTTCTCCGCATTTTGTAACGTTTGTTGAAAAGTTAAAGAATTATAAAGTTTTCGAAAATGGTAACAAAATCAGAAATTCTGCGTCTTATTGTCAGGAAGGAATCAATGTGAACTTCGTGGAAGAAATTTCTGAGGACGAAATTTTCATAAGAACCTATGAAAGAGGTGTCGAAGACGAGACCTTCAGCTGCGGAACAGGAGCAACAGCGGCGGCACTTGTTTTTCTGCAGGGTAAAAACAAACCTTCCGTAAAAGTGAAAGTATTGGGTGGAAACCTGAAAGTTTATGCAGAGCAGGCTGGATCATCTTTCAAAAACATTTGGTTAGAAGGACCCGCAAAACAGGTTTTCAAAGGAAAAATAAATTTATAAAATAGATCATTTCAGATTTATGAAAAAAAGCAAGGGAATAATTTCCGTCATCATATTCATCATTTTCTTAATTGCTGGCTATTTCGGTATTCAGTATTATAAGAAATTTTACGGAAATAATGTAAGCAAAGAAGGCTATGTTTTGATTCCTCATTCGGCCAATTTCAACTCTATTTTAGATTCCATTGCCCCTTATTTGAAAAACAAAGAACAGTTTGCAGAAGTTGCCAAAACCAAAGGCATGAACCGTTTTTTCCAGGCCGGGCGGTACCGGATAAAATCCGGCGCCAATAACACTGATTTGGTCAATATGATTAAAGCCGGCAACCAAACCGAAAATACCTTCCGGATCGGAGATTTTTATACGGTCTATCAAATGGTCGGGAAAGTCGCAAAAAAGACAGAACTCGATTCTTTACGGTTTGCAGATGATTTAAATAAAATTGCGGTCCAAAAAGGATTTAATAATGCCGAAGATTTAAAAAAATATTTCTTCATCGACTCCTATAACTTTTTCTGGACGGTAACACCCGAAGAATTTTTTAAAAAATTCGAAAAAGATTACAACCGTTTTTGGACTGCCGAAAGAAAAGCGAAAGAACAGAAATCAGGATTAAGCCGTAATCAAATTTACGCATTGGCTTCTTTAGTGTATAAAGAAACCGGCGGCAAACCGGACGAAATGAAAACCGTGGCCGGTTTGTACCTGAACAGATACCACAAAGGCATGAAATTACAGAGCGATCCTACCGTAATTTACGCCGTAAGTAAAGCCAATAATTTTCAGGGCGAAACACTAAAAAGAGTTTTCTACAAACATTTGCGGGAACCCTCTCCTTATAACACTTATTTCTCGGCAGGAATCCCTCCTGGACCGATTTGTATGGTCGATAAAAATTCCGTGGATGCGGTTTTAAATGCCGGGCACAATGATTTTATTTATATGTGTGCAGATCCAGACCGGTTCGGCTTTCATAAATTTACAGCAAGCGCAGCCGAGCACGCCGTGAATGCGAAAAAATACCAGGACTGGCTGAATTCTAAAAACATTCAATAAAGTAAGGCTTTACCAAAATCCCAAATGAAAAGTCTGGGATTTCTTAAAATTAAAAAATAAAACAAACATTTAATTTAACTTTAGTTAAAAAAAGTAATCAGTATAGTTTAAACTAAAAATATGACGAACAAAATTGAGATTTCATCAATTATCAAAAAACGAACATTAGGACTGTCGTTCGTTTTGGGTGCAGCGAGTTTGGCGTTTGCACAGCAGAAAGTAAATGTAAGCGGAAAAATTGTTGACCAACAAAACAACGCCGTTCCTTACGCTTCGGTAACCTTCAGCAACAAAGCCAACAAACTTTTCAGTGACGCAGCGTTAACCGATGAAAAAGGAGCTTATCAACTTCAGCTGTCTCCCGGAAACTACGACATCAGCATCGAAGCAATTGACTTTAAAAAAAGCATGTTGAATAAGCAAATTTCTGCTGCCGGTAATCTTGGAAATTTCACCGTTATATCTGAAAGCTCTTCAACCAATGGGAAAACCCAGGATATTGAAGGAGTAACTATTACCGCAGCTTCTACGAAACCTTACCGGGTAGAACTCGACAAAAAAGTATATGACCCGTCTACAGACATCATCAGTAAAGGAGGAAACTTACAGGATGTTTTAACCAACGTTCCTTCCGTAAGCGTAGATACCGACGGTACCGTTTCTATGCGCGGAAACTCTAACGTAAAATTCCTTATCAACGGAAAACCATCTGCTTTACTTGGAATCGACAGCGGCGCGAATGCACTGCAATCTATTCCGGCAGATCAAATCGAAAGAATTGAAGTCATTACCAACCCTTCTTCAAAATTTGAAGCGAGCGGAACTGCAGGTATTTTAAATATCATTTTAAAGAAATCCAAAGGGATGGGCTTCAACGGAAGTGTGGTCGGAAGTTTAGGTTATTTACCAACGACCAGTTTAAATACCAACCTCAGCTGGAAAAAAGGCGACTGGACCTGGTTCCTTAATGGTGGCGGCGGTTACCGGAAAGGAGAAGGTAAAAGCGATAGCGACACCCGGTTCTTTGACCCTCTTACCCTGGCAACGACAAGATATTTTGAACAGAATTCCCGTAACAAAAGCGAAAGCAATAATTACAATGCGACTGCAGGTTTTAATGTTGATTTAACAGAAAAAACGTCATTCAATCTGTCGGGAATGATTCGTAATTTCTCTAGCAACAGCGATAATAAAGTTGATAACATCAATTATGATGCGGCAAGAGTTTTAAACAGCTATTCGCAAACCACAGCTCTGGGAAACAGTTCGAATCTTTCTTTGCAGGGAGATGTTGGCTTGGATCATAAATTTAATGACAAGGGACATAACATTTCTCTTTCCTTAAGTTTACAGAATAGTAATAATAAATCTACCGAAGATTCTAAAGAATATAATCAGTCGGTTTTTGAATACGGAACTTTAGGAAATAACAATACGGTTAATAAATCAGTAATCGGTAAAGTGGATTACGAATTGCCACTTGGTGAAAAATCAAAATTAGAAGCAGGTTATAGAATTGACAAAAATACGAATGATTACGATTTCCTGAACAGCGAAACCGATCTCAGTTTAAAATACGGGATTGTAGATGCGTATAGTGGCAACACGGTTTATGATGAAACAATCAATGCTGGTTATGCTCAGTTCAAAAGTAAATTTGATAAGTTAGGTTACCAGTTAGGTTTAAGAGCGGAAAATTCAAACATCAATATTGAATATCAAAGTTTAAGCGGAAATACGTCTAACAAAAAGAAAGATTATACCGGCTTTTTCCCGAGCGTATTTTTGAGTTACGATTTAGAAGGAGACCGCAATGATCAGTTGCTTTTAAATTACTCCAGAAGAATCAACAGACCGCGTTCCTGGTTTTTGATTCCTTACCCAACATCTTTGGCAAACCGCCAGAATTTATTCCGTGGTAATGAAGACTTAAATCCGTCATACGTAGACTCTTTTGAATTGGGTTATGCGGTTCAGAAGAAAAAATTCACCATCAATCCAACTTTGTATTACAGAAAGACAACGGATGATGTGAAATTTGTTTTGCTAAGTCAATCTATTGGTTCTGATGTTTTGGTGACAAGTCCTTATAATGTAGGCAATCAGGCGAACTATGGTTTAGATTTAAATTTAACTGCCGATCTTTTCCCTTGGTATAAAATTATGGCAAGTGCTGATCTTTACGGATACAAATCAGAAGGTTCCTATTTCGACCCATCGAGAATGCAGACTCCTCTTTCTTTTGATGGCTCAGGTTTTTCTACAAGAATCAGATTAACCAACAGTTTCAAAATCGACAAAACACTGAACATGCAGCTGCAAGGTTTCTACCGGGGTGGAGAAAAAACCGCTTCCAGCACAAGTAAAGACATGTATGTTTTAAATTTCGGTGCCAACAAAACCATCTGGAAAAACAATGGAACAATCGCGTTTAACATTCAGGATATCTTAGGAACCCGAGGTAGAAACACCACCAGTTTGGGTCCTGGATACGAAAGAGATTCTTATATGCGCTGGAGTCCGAGAACCTTCAATATCTCTTTGACTTACCGGTTCAAACAAGGTGAAAAAATTGACGCACCTAAAAAGAAAAAAGACATCAATGCCAACAGCCAGGGTGCTGATGACCAAGGTCCACCAATGTAAATTTTAACGGTACAACGTAAAAATGTACGGTGTAAAAAGCATAAAAAAAGAAAATCCTGAAATTAATTTTTCAGGATTTTTTTTGATCTGAACTTTTCTGATGGATGAAATTTTACAACAGAAAAATCCGGTAAATCAGTGAGCTTTTTATAATTCCCTACTCACAAGATAATTCTGCCATTCCCAAGTGGTTCTTAAAGCTTCTTCTAAAGAAGTATCAGCCTTCCAGCCGAGTTCTCTTTCAGCTTTATCAGCGTTGGCATAAGCAATCGTAATATCACCCGCTCTTCTTTCACAAATCTGATAAGGAACTTTCACATCGTTCGCTGTTTCAAAAGCTTCCACGACTTCTAAAACTGAAGATCCTTTTCCTGTACCTAAATTGTAAATATCGATTACGGTTTCTTCAGTTTCTGCCATTAATTTCTGCAAAGCTTTCACGTGCGCCTTTGCGAGATCGACCACATAAATATAATCCCGAACCGCCGTTCCGTCTTCTGTATCATAATCATTTCCCCAGATTGATAATTTCTCACGAATTCCCGACGCAGTTTGTGTGACATAAGGAACTAAATTATTGGGAATACCAATCGGCAATTCTCCTAACATTGCAGAGGGATGAGAACCGATCGGATTAAAATACCGAAGCAGAGAAACCTTTTTTTGGTAAGCCGTTGCGAAATCTTTCAGAATTTCCTCGCCCATTTGTTTGGTCTTTCCATAAGATGATTCCGGCATTTTGAGCGGCGTATTCTCGTCAATCGGCTGTTCGTCGGCCTGTCCGTAAACTGTACAGGAAGAACTGAAAATAAAGTTGGAAATATTTCTTTTTTTAAATTCCTGAAGGATATTTATTAAAGAAAACAGATTGTTTTCATAATAATCCAGCGGTTTTTCCTGGCTCTCTCCTACTGCTTTAAACGCAGCAAAATTAATACAGCCATCAATTTCGTAAGCATCGAAAACCTGAGAAAGCAATTCTTTTCTTTTAAGGTCGAACGGAAAGAAAACGGGTCTTTTTCCGGCAACCTTCTCAATATTATCGAGAATAAACTTTTCTGAATTCGACAAATCATCGACAATAATGACTTGAAAATTATTTTGTAAAAGTTCTACAACGGTGTGAGAACCTATGTAGCCTAGTCCGCCTGTTACGAGTATGGTCATGATGGATGATGGATGTTTGATGATGGGTGTAAGATTATCGATGAATATTTGAGCCGGATTTATTTCATAAACTCCAAAACCGCATCTGTAATATATTTCAACTGCTCTTCTTCCAGTTCGGTATGCATTGGCAAAGAAATCACTTGCTCGAGCAGTTGATCGGTATTCACAAAATCCGCATCATTACTTTCCTGAAAATAGGCTTTTTGTTTTCTTAAAGCTACCGGATAGTAAATCATTGCCGGAACTTCTCTTTCTGCTAAAAATTGCTGCAGTTCATTTCTTTTTCCGTTCAGAATTCTTAACGTATACTGGTGAAAAACGTGGGTAGAATTTTCTGCTCTTTTCGGTGTTAAAATATTTTCGTTTCCGGCAAAAGCTTCGTCATAATAATCAGCAGCCTTTCTGCGGGCCTCGTTATAATTATCCAGTAAAGTGAGTTTTTTTCTTAAAACCGTCGCCTGAATACTGTCCAAACGGGAATTCACACCCACTTCATCATGGTAATATCTTTCGTACATTCCATGATTCACGATTCCTCGGAGTTTGTGTGCGAGTTCATCATCATTGGTGAAAATCGCGCCGCCGTCGCCATAACAACCTAAGTTTTTGGAAGGAAAGAAAGAAGTTGTCCCCATAATTCCCATGGTTCCTGATTTCTTCACCGTTCCATCTGAAAAGGTAAACTCAGAACCGATCGCCTGTGCATTATCTTCTATTACAGCAAGATGGTGTTCTTTTGCAATCTTTAAAATCTCTTCCATATTGGAACACTGTCCAAACAAATGAACCGGAATAACCGCTTTCGTTTTGGATGTAATTGCTGCTTTCAATTTTTCAGAATCCATGGTGAAAGTATCGTAATCTACATCGACTAAAACCGCTTTTAACTTCAGCAGATGAATTACTTCCACGGTCGCCGCAAAAGTGAAATCCGCAGTAATCACCTCATCGCCTTCCTGTAAATTAAGCGCCATCAAAGCGATCTGCAAAGCATCAGTTCCGTTCGCACACGGAATCACGTGTTTTACATCAAGATAAGTTTCTAATTCGGACTGGAAAGATTTCACTTCAGGTCCATTAATAAATGCTGCGGTATTTAAAACATTGAGAATTGCATTATCTACATCTGATTTTATCTTATAATATTGACTTTGCAGGTCAACCATCTGAATCTTTTTCATAAAAAATATTTGCTCAAATTTACTAAAATTAAGTTTTTTAAAAAACTAAATCTCTTTAATGTTTTTTAATTTACTACAAAAACAGCTAATGTTCTGATTAATAAATACTTATTCAATAATTTGAGATAAATTTTTAATCTTTAACGTAAATAAAATGATCATGAAAACAACAAAATTGTTCCTTATATTGCTTTACTAAATGCATTCGGAACCGCCGATTTTTTGTACAAACTCTGGACACAACCACGCCAACAACCAAAACAAAAAGAAAATACAAAAAAAAAAGATGCACCTTCTGCTCCGTATAACCCTGGAAATGGAAGGAACTTATAACGGACATCAGGTTCTCACAGGATCAAGAGGCGGAAAATGCAACATTAATAAAAACGGAAACAAAACCGATATTAAATAAGACTATTAAAATATATTCAAAGAAAACGCTGAAAATATTCAGCATTTTTCTATTTTTGTTTCAATTTAACAATGAAACAAAATGAGAAAACTGATATCCTTTTTTATTCTTTTATTCTTTGTTTTTACGCACGCGCAGACGCAGCTTGTTTTTGTATTCTTTAAAGACAAACCGAATAAAGCGGCCTTTTATGCAAATCCGCTTACCGAATTAACTCAGAAATCGCTCGACAGAAGAACGAAATACGGAATCGCGCTGAATGACCAGGATGCTCCGATTGAGCCCACCTATATTCAGAATATTGCAAATCTGGGTTTTACGGTAAAAGACTATTCCAAATGGATGAACGGTGTGGCCGTGAATGCAACCGCCGCGCAGATTGCGGACCTGCAAACCGAACCGTATGTGCTTTCGGTAGAGCAATTTATCAAACATCCGAACGGCGGAAAAGCACAAACAAAAAAAGTTAATAAATTCGATGAGTTTAATAATTCTTTAGGAAAAACCACTTTTAACTATGGATTAGGCTTATCACAGATCAATCAGGTGAATCTCCGTCCGCTGCATATCGCAGGTTTTACGGGAACTGGAGTTACGATTGCAGTGATTGACACCGGATTCCCGACCGTAAATACGGGTTCCGTTTATGCCAGAATGAGAGATAACGGCCAGATTAAAGGTGGCTACAACTTCGTCAATAAAAGCAGTGACATTTATAATACTTCACTCAATAATCACGGTTCCTACTGTCTGGGAGTGATTGCGGGCTACGTTGAAAACAGTTTTGTAGGCACTGCACCGGATGCCGATTTCTATTTATATGCAACTGAAGATGCTAACAATGAAATTCCCGAAGAACAGCTTTACTGGACTGAAGCGGCAGAAGAAGCGGACCGGAAAGGAGTGGATTTAATTACCACATCACTGGGCTACTACGATTTCGATGATCCCCGTTATAATTTATTGTATTCGGATATGAACGGAACCACTTCATTCATCGCAAGAACAGCAAAAATCGCCACCGAGAAAGGAATTTTTGTTCTGGCCGCTGCCGGAAACGAAGCCCAGAAACCTTGGAAATACATCATCACTCCAGCAGATAATGAAAAAGTATTTACGATTGGAGCCGTGACTTCTACAGGAGGAAGTTCTTCTTTTTCTTCTTTTGGCCCGAATGCTTTAGGACAAATAAAACCGGACGCCAGCGCAAGAGGAACATCCACGTACATGGGCTATAATAATTCTGTCACCACAAGCAACGGAACTTCATTTGCCACCCCATTAGCTGCGGGCGGTGTTGCCTGCCTGATAGAAGCGTTGCCAAATAAAAAGGTCGATGAAATAAGCAATCTTCTCCGTCAAAATTCATCTCTTTATCCGGGCAGCGATGCTCAGAAAGGATATGGAATTTTGGACTTTGGAAAAACATGGAATAATGCAGCTTTAGCAGTGGTAGAAAACGGAAGAAAATCAAACCTGGAAATTTATCCAAATCCAGTTGCTAAATCTTTTACCATTAAAACTGAGGAAAAAATTATTTCAGTAGAGCTTTATGATACTTTAGGCAGAAAAATTCAGACATTGAAAAATGAGAAAACGAATACTGTCGAGCATTTAGCCAGCGGAGTGTACTTCCTGAAAGTACAGACAGAAACAAACGAATATATCAAGAAAATTATTAAGAAATAATACATAAAAAGACCTTCTGTTAAAAGGTTTTTTTATGTACAAGGATTCATTTCAACAAAAAATAATAAATAGCAGCCCAAATAACAATAAACAGTACACCCGGAAAATATACAGACTTCAATTGTTCTTTATCTTTTTTAATAAAAATGAGATAAAGCACATATACGATAAATACTACGGTCAGCAGGACTGGAAGAATCAGATAAGCCATCGTTTTTTGTTTTATGTTTTTGTACTTATATTTTTTTGTAATAAAAGGTTACAATAATATAAAGATAATAAAAATCTCTGTTACGAAAAAAATTAAATATTTCCCAAATCTTGAATTTGAATATCGATCCGCTGCTGGAATATTTTATTTTCTGTACCTGTTCTCACTTCTTTTAAATTAATTTTACACGTTCTTAATAAAGCATTAAAATTTAATGAATTTATTTTTTTGAGATTTAAGAATATATTACTTCTTATCATTTGGCTGCTAACCGACCGTCTTTTCCTTACGCCGAATTCCTGCTGGCATTGATATTCCCAAAAAGCGACCGCATCACGAGTTTTTCATAAGCATCCCGGTTGCCTTCTTCTTTCTGAATTTTAATTAAAGCATATTGCTGAATGCTCAAAAGCGGAAGTACAATTTTTTCCCGGATTTTTACCGACATTTGAGAAAGCGGCTCTTCTTCCATTAATTCCTGAAAACCGGTCAGTTCGAGCATCAAAGATTTTGACAGGTTATATTCATCAAAAAGAATGGTCCAGAATTCCCCGAACTTTTCGTTTTTCCTCATGTAAGAGGTTAAGGGGAAATAAGATTTATTCATGCTCATCATCGAATTCAAAACCAATGTTTTAAAGAAATCAGAACCTTTATACAAACTCTTGACTTCATCAAACCGGCCTTGATTTTTTAATTCCTGCATCGCAAATCCAAACCCGAAAAATCCGGGAACATTTTGTTTCAGCTGACTCCAGGAACCCACAAAAGGAATCGCCCGAAGATCTTCAAATTTCAGTTCACCACCCGCTCCTCTTTTCGTAGGGCGGCTTCCAATATTCGTTCTGCCATAATATTCCAGCGTACTCATTTCCTGCAGATAAGAAACAAACCGTGGATGCGCTTTTAAATCCGAATATTTTTTATAACTGATTTCTGCCAGTTCTTCGAGAAGCGTTCTCTCTTTTTCCGATAAATCTTTTTTGGCATTTTTAAAGACATCGTTTTCTATACCGGCGGTTAACAACTGTTCAAAATTATATTTCGCCTGATCTTTATTTCCGAAAACACTGGTGATTGTCTGTCCCTGAACGGTTAACTCAATCTGATGATTAGCAATTGTTTTCCCCTGAGAGGCGTAAAAGTCGTGGGTTTTTCCACCACCTCTCGCGGGCGGGCCGCCTCTGCCGTCGAAGAAAATTACTTTAATCCCGTACCGGTCAGAAATTTTGGTGAGCTGTTCTTTGGTTTCATAAATCTCCCAGTTGGCTTTCAGATAACCGCCGTCTTTGGTTCCATCAGAAAAACCAAGCATGATGGTTTGTGCATTTCCACGTCTTTCCAGATGTTTTTTATACACCGGAAGTTCATATAACTGTTTCATCACCTGTTCACCGGCATCCAAACCTTCCATGGTCTCAAAAAGCGGCACTATATCCATATTGATTTCCTCTTCCCGGTAACCGCAAAACCGGAATAAGGCAAAAACATTCAGCACATCCTTGATATGATCAGAATTAGAAATGATGTACCGATTCATTCCTCTCTGTCCGTTTTTTTTCTGAATGTCTTTAATGTGATACACATTTTGCAAAGTGTCTTTGGTGATACCTTCGAAATCATTGGGATCCAAACTAACGTTTGTATTCAAAATCCAGTCGAGTTTTTCTTCAACAGAAATTTCGTCAAGATTTAATCCGGATTTTTTTTCAATAATTTCGTCGATTACCTGTTGATGAACGCGGCTGTCCTGCCGGATATCCAGTGTTGCAAAATGCGTCCCGAAAATATTCACGCGGTCTTTGAAATCTTCCAACAGATTATAGAAAAGTCCGTTATGCTGTTCGATCAGAATTTTTTCAGCTTCTTCGATTTTCGATAAAATATCTCCGGCAGAAATCGCTGCTTCTTCTTTAAAAATAGCATCATACAAATCATCACTTAATCCATCTAAAACTTCGGAAACTCCTCGGAAACTCAATCTCCTTCTCACTTTTTTCAGATGCGCGTAATAGGATTTCAAAATAGAAAGCCGAAGTTCCCGGGCAACCTGTTTCGTGATTTCTGCGGTAACGAAAGGATTTCCATCGCGATCGCCGCCGGGCCAAAATCCCATCTGAATCACATCCTGATCAGGTGTAAAATTACTGGTGCTGAAGGTGCTTTTTAATTTTTTATACAATTCGCCGATCGTGTCATAATACACATAACGCAGATAAAAAATAATACTCAAAGCTTCATCTAAAGGACTTGGTTTTTGTTGATTAAGAAAAGGTGTTTTCCCTAATTGCTGCAGAAGCATATCAATAGCAGTCACCGAATCATTGGTAATTGCAGTCCGCAAATCATGTAAAATCCGCTGAACAGCATTGGGATAAAACTGGGTCGGATGTGCTGTGAATACTACTTTTATCGCAAAATCTTTGAGCTTTTTCCGCGTCGCTTCCAACTGATGCTCCTGCAACGCCCGCTCATGAAGCTGAAGAACCGTTCCTGCATCCCGGTCAGAGTGAAGTTCCGGAAATGCTGCATCCTCAATACTGTCGTACAGGACGACTTGTCTTTCAATATATTGAATGATTTTAAAAAGCAGTTCGGTTTTCTGTTCTTCAGTTTTCAGTTCGGTGTGTTTGCTGAAAAACTCTTCCACTATTTCTTCCGGACTTTTTCCGGCTTCATATCCCGCTTTACTTTCCTCATAAAGAAAAGGCAGCAGCATACCGATATTAGACATTTTATCGTACGGCAAACTCATAAAGAGGGAGTTATAAATTTGGAATTTATTCTCGACCAACTGATGGAATTTCTCCTTTTTTTCTTCGTGTAGCATCTAACAAATTTAGTGCATTATAATTTCTTAGTAAAAACTTTTACCCTCAAAATAATTATCATTTTCACAATAAATTTGTATCTTCATTAGATGAAACTTCTACAAATAATCCTAATTTTCATTTTTACATTTTCTTTTGCACAAAAGGGATTCAAAATTCTTCACCAAAAAAAAACGGTGATCCCTTTTAAACTGATTAATAATTTAATTTTCATTCCAATCAATATTAATGGGGTAGATTTAACCTTTCTGCTGGATTCCGGAGTAAATGAAACGATCCTCTTTAGTTTAGATAAAAAAGAAGTCAACTTTAAGGATGTTGAAAAAATAAAATTTTCCGGTTTAGGGGAAAGTATGGATATTGAAGGTTTGAAATCGGAAAACAACACAGTCAGTATCGGGAAAGATTACAAAGATGCTAAACATACCGTTTTTATTATTTTAGATGAAGGCATTAATTTCTCATCGCATGTAGGCATCCCGGTCAATGGAATCATCGGTTATCAGTTTTTTAAAGACCATCCGGTTGAAATTAATTTTACTTCAAAAAAAATTACCGTTTTCAACGATGAAAACAGCTTGATTAAACGCCAGAAAAGATTTACCGAATTCCCGATCACCATCGAAAATAATAAACCATATATTATGGTCGATGTTGAAATGACCGACAAGAAAGTCCAGTCAAAAATGCTGATCGATTTGGGAAACAGCGATGCAATCTGGCTTTTCCCCAAACTCATCGAAAACTTCGAATACAACCGTCCCAATATTGATGATTATCTGGGGCGTGGTTTCAATGGTGATATTTTCGGGAAAAGAAGCCGTATCCACAATTTATATTTGGGGAAATTCAATTTTGCAGAACCGCTTACCGCGATGCCTGATGAATATTCGATTCAAAATTTAAAATTAGTTCCCGGTCGGAAAGGCTCGGTTGGCAATGATATCTTAAGACGTTTTACGGTGATTTTCGATTATCAGGGTCAAAGGATTTTGCTTAAAAGAAATAAAAATTACAATGATCCTTTTTTATTCAACAGCAGTGGTCTGGATATTCAGCAGAACGGTATGACCTGGGAAAAAGATCTTGTAGAAGTTGAAACAAAAAAAAATATAAAAGCTGCCGACGGCATAGAAGTTATAGATCAAACACAGAAATTTCAGTATAATTTTGTTCTGAAACCAAAATTTTCTGTAGCCGGATGCCGTAAAGATTCACCCTGTTTCGTGGCAGGAATCCGTAAAAATGATCAACTCATCAGCATCGACAAAAAGCCCGTGAACAATATGACTATGGAGAAAATTAATAATTATTTTAAAGAAGGAAACGGTAAAAAAATCGATCTGAAAATAGAAAGAGGCAATCAGGTTCTCAACTTTACCATTACTTTAGAAGACCCAATCCCTTATCAAAAATGAAAATTGAAGAAACTGTCCTCGACCAAATCCGCTCCAGACCGAGATTTAAAATAATCACCGAAATCTCCAGGGAAGAATACACGGCTTATTTGAAACGCTTTCTGCAGGAACATGCTGACGAATTTCAAGGAAACGTAAATAAAGAAATTTCTATAATCACCGTTCGAACTGAACAAAATAACTACTGGAATCCTTGTCTGTCCCTTCGCACAGAAACCGATCCTGATGAAAACAAAACGGTGATCCGCGGTGTTTTCGGGCCGACTTCTGCCGTGTGGACTTTTTTTATGTTTCTCAACTTTATTTTCGGAATCATGTGGATGGTTTCCATCACCATCTGGCTGGTAGAAAAACAGATTAAAAGTCATGATTTCCCGTGGGCCTTCAGTTTTTCAATAGCGATGGTGGTTTGCCTGGGTTTAACTTTTGCGGCAGCGCGAATCGGAAAATGGCAGGGTAAAAAGCAAATGCAAAAACTTCGGGAATTCGCAGAAGAATCAATCCGAAGTTTTGAAAAAAATTAAGCAGCGACTTTTTCTCCGGCTTTTGCAGCGGTTATTCCGCCACGAACCTCATCGGTTCTCTTTTGCTCCTCCAAAATTTTCGAAAGATTGGGTTTTATAATTTCAGTCAAATCTTCTACCGAAATATCATCAGCTTTGGGATCCTGAATTAAATTTTTCCATGGTTTTTTCTTGCCCCATTTGTAATCCCCAAAAACAATGACGGGAGTTCCGTTTGCTCTTACCGTTGCTCCGCCTTTGTTCAAAATCCACTGATCTGCCCAATTGTACAAAAACTTCGCATCGTTCCTCAACAATCTCAAACAGGAATGCGAGGCCGGATAGCCGGGCAGATCGTATTGATGCCAGCCAATTCCTAAAGTATTGTGAATATTAAAGTTATACGGTAATTTCCATTCGCTGGAAACAGTAGAAATTGACAGTTCTTTTTTCCAGTTCGCAAATGTTAATCCCCGTTTGGTCTGGGCGGCTTTTGAACCCATACTTGTAGGTCCCCATTTTAGAAGATTTCCGTTTTCATAAACGGCAAAAGCCTGAATCGGGTAAGAAAAGAAAACTATTTTATGAACGTCTTTCAGAATTTCCAATTGATGCGGAAATGGCGAATAAGCCATCAAAGTAGAATCTATTTTATCGGGAACAGCAAGCGTATCAGCACGCCATTTATTTTTTAAATCAAGACGGTTTAAAGCTAAAATCACATATTGATCTTCTTTTGAAAACTCTTTATTAAAAGCCGCCATCGCTGAATCTTTTTTCTTTGCAGGAAAAATAAAGGCACGGTAAGCAACGGTATTCTTTTGAATAGAATCCTGAATTAAAGAATCCTTTTTTGCTTTTGCAGCGGAATCCAGTTTTTTCAGTTCGATTTCCCGGGAAGCAGTTTCCTGTCCCTTTTCACATTGTAAAGCAAATGAAATAACCGAGGTCAAAAGAATCAGATTGAAAAGTTTTTTTTGAGAAAGTCTAAGCATAGTTTATTTTAAATAAACATTTACTTTGCAATAACAGTACCACTAACAAAGGAAATGAGACTCTTTTTCAAAAAAAATATAATTTACAGTTGAAATCATTTTTCAGTATTTAATTGAAATCATTAATCAATTAAAATGCATATCCTTTTTTAATCAGCATGCAAAATCTTAATGGAAAGTCCCCAGATTTTAAAGTTCTTCCGGATTTCGGATATTCCTTACATTAATGATCTACTTTCAGATAATTGGGCTGTAATTCCTTTTTTTTGGAAGGCAAATTCATCAACACGATCGCAAAAAGTATTAAAAGAATCCCCATCCATTGGATTAAAATAACTTTTTCACCCAATAATACAAATGCCATCGTAACGGAAACCGGCAGCTCCAGAGACGAAACAATACTTCCCAATCCTAAACCTGTTTTTGGAAACCCGAGATTAAACAAAGTCGGCGGAATAATCGTTCCGAACAAAGCCAGAATGAAACCGTAAGTATAGAATATCGAAAAATCAAAAGCCCTGATATGGTCTGTATTATCTATAAAATTCAAATAAAATGTTTTCAACACCTCAAAATGCAGAGGACCGATCTGTGCAAAAAAGAGAAACAGAAATACAATGACAGCGCCTCCGGAAAGCATAATCATACTTTTCCTCAACACCGGAATATGGGTTGCTATTTTATTGGAAGTGAACATCGTCATGCTGAATGACGCTGCCGCCATCAGTCCCCAAAAAACACCGTGCAAATCCAATTTAACGTCCAGATTAATCATATTGGTTGCGAAGAATGTTCCGATCAGAACGATTACAGTTGCGACCACCTTTTTGGCATTAGGAAATTTTTTCGATATTACACTTTCTATAACAACGCTGAACCAGACCGACTGCATCAACAATACGATTGCGATAGATACATTGATATACTGAACGCAGATATAGTAAAATAGACTGGTGCAGCCTAAAGATGTTCCTGCCAGCATCAACATTTTAATCTCTTTGGGCGTTGGCTGGGCAAGTGGTTTTTTTGAAGTTTTTTTCTGTATCAGATTTAAAATAAATAAACCTGTCAATCCCAGAACGAATTGTGCCGTGGTAACTTCGGAGGTCGTATATCCGTCTTGATAAGACAATTTAACAAACGTGGCCAACATGCCGAAAATACTTGCTCCCAGCGCAACATACAAAACCCCTTTTAACATATTTTTCTTTTCCATAATTTTTTTCAGCCTGCAAACTTACGGTTTTATAAATTTGTGAGCCAATTATGTCGAAAATTAAAAAGTCATCAGTGGAAAAAACTCCTTGATTTTTGAAAAAAGCACATTGATTTTCGGAATAAATTTAAGAATATCAGCTTTAGTTGATGATTAATGGCGAACTATGATCGAAGCTGAAAAATTCAGTTACTTTTCATAAAGCTCCAGGTATTTCTCGGCAGATTTTTCCCAGGAGAAATCAAAATTCATATTCGATTGCACCAACTGTTTCATCAAACCCTCTTTATGAAAAATATGCAAAGCGCGATGGATTGCATGAACAGCGGCATTTGCACTTGCTTCACCGAAATTGAGTCCGCTTCCGCCTGTTGAGATATCTTCTACTGTATCCCGTAAACCACCGGTATATCTGACGATCGGAACGGTTCCGTACCGCATGGCGTACATTTGGTTGAGTCCGCAGGGTTCCACTCTGGAAGGCATTAATAAAAAATCGGAAGAAGCATAAATTTTATGGGATAAATATTCTTTGTACCCAAGATCCAGAGCGAAATTTGAAAAAGAATGAGACAATTCCGACAATTGATTTTCGATATTTTTATCACCTGAACCTAAAATAATGATATTCAAAGCGCCGTAGGTTTCCCGGATACTTTTCCAGACGATTTCCGGTAAAAAATCGGCTCCTTTTTCGCCCGCAAATCTACCGATGAAACTGAACAGCGGCAAATTGGGATTCAGACCATATTCTTCGCAAATCTCTTTTTTATTTTTCCACTTACCGGAGTCAGCATCTTTTTTTCCATAATTAAAAGCGAGGAACGGATCGACTTTAGGATCCCATATTTCGGTATCTATGCCGTTGATAATACCGTTTGCTTTTGCATATTCCTGTCTGACTAAAGTTTCCAGACCGCGGAAATTTTCAAACAGTTCATCCATATAACCGCCAGAAACAGCATTGAAAGAATGGCAACATTTTATCATCGCAGCCAATGGATTGATGTAGCCGTCCCAATCCAGCAAACCCCATTTCGCGCCATCAAACCAGGGAAAATAATTAATCATTTCCCAACTCATCTGCCCTTGATATTCGCCGTTATGAATGGTACCGATTGTTTTTACGCCCTTTAGAAAACTAAACTCGGGACAATTTTCTACCATAAAAGGAACCAGACCGGTATGATAATCATGGCAGTGCAAAACGTCGGGGCGAATCTCCATGGCGGTCAGCCAATGCAGTACTCCATGTTGAAAAGCCAGAAACTGCTGACTTTCATCCCAGTATCCGTAAGGATTATCCCGGTCCAAAAGACCCGGAATTTTCACCAAATACAAATCAAAACCTAAAACTTTGGAACGTTCTTTCATGACCTGAACTTGAAAACTTTGCCGGTGCTGATGAATCCAACCGTCAAAAACCAGCTCGAAACTGTGGTCGTGAACGAACGGTTTATTGTACCAGGGCATAATTACGCTGGCTTCCACCCCATCGATTTTATTGAGATATTTAGGCAATGCTCCTACCACATCGGCAAGTCCGCCAACTTTGGCGACAGGATAACATTCGATAGAAAGGTTAAATATTCTCATTTTACGTTCATGTATTCTATTTGGCATCTACTATTTCTCAGTTTTTTACACTCTTCTCCTTTTCAACCACAGCTGTCTGTAATTTTTTCTGTTTTAAAATAACGCCGGCAAGCGGTGGTAATTTTAAGACAATTGCATTGGGCCTGTACATCCATTCATCGTCTTCTTCATCCTCCACTTCTGCCTTCACACCACTTCCCGCAAATTGCGTGTCATCCGAATTCAGAATCACTTCCCAACTCGTCCCCTCATCAATACCGATTTTATAATCAAGAACTCTTGGTGTTAAATTTAAAACCACCATTAAAACATCGTCCTCTTTTTTTCCTTTCCTTAAATAAATGTAAATGGAATTATCGGCATCATTCGCGTCCACCCAATCCATTCCCTGGGGTGAAAAATTATTTTCGTACAGGGCGGTTTCATTTCTGTATAAATGATTCAATCTTTTTACAAATTCCTGCATTCCTTTGTGAAAAGGAAATTGGAGCAAATGCCAATCGAGACTTTGGGTAAAATTCCACTCGCGGGTTTGCGCGAATTCATTACCCATAAACAGCAGTTTTGCGCCGGGATGGGTAAACATATAAAGATATAAAGCACGAAGATTGGCGAATTTCTGCCATTCATCGCCCGGCATCTTATAAATTAAACTGGCTTTCCCATGGACGACTTCGTCATGAGAAAGCGGCATCATATAATTTTCATTATAAACGTAAACAGAGCCAAACGTCAATTTATTATGGTGGTATTTTCTATCAATTGGATCTACTTTAAAATATTTCAAAGTATCGTGCATCCAGCCCATCATCCACTTCATACCAAAACCGATACCGCCGTCGTGTACTGGTTTTGTGAGCATGGGAAAGTCTGAACTTTCTTCGGCTATCGTTATCACATCCGGAAATTCTTTATAGACTGCTTTATTGAAATCCTGTAAGAATTTCCTGGCTTCCAGATTCACATTTCCACCATCAATATTCGGTTCCCATTCGCCTTCATTTCTGGAATAATCCAGGTGCAGCATTGAGGTTACGGCATCTACCCGAAGTCCGTCGGCATGATAACGGTCGAGCCAAAATATAGCATTACTGATTAAAAACGATTTCACTTCCGGTCTTCCATAATTGAAAATATAGGATTTCCAGTCAGGATGAAAACCTTTTCGGGGATCTTCATGTTCATATAAAAAAGTACCGTCGAAGAAATGCAGTCCATTGGCGTCACCCGGAAAATGAGAAGGAACCCAGTCTAAAATAACGCCGATTTCGTTTCGGTGCAATTCATTAATTAGAAACATTAAATCCTGCGGCGAACCAAAACGGGAGGTGGCAGCAAAAAATCCTGTCACCTGATAGCCCCAGCTTGGATCATACGGATATTCCATAATGGGCATGAATTCTACGTGCGTAAACTCCATTTCCTTCATATAAGGAACAAGCCGTTCTGCAATTTCTCTATAACTGAAGAAACGGTGTGGATCATCTGTGCCGCGCATCCAGGATCCCAGATGCATTTCGTAAACCGACATTGGCGCTTTGATGGAATTCTTGTTTGAACGGTCCTTCATCCAATTTTTATCCGTCCATTCAAACCAGGTGGTTGAAACGAGTGAACCAGCCTGTAGGTTCTGTTCCCAACTTAAAGCAAAAGGATCTCCTTTTTCGAGTAAAACTCCTTTATTGGTTCGGATTCCGTATTTGTAAACATCTCCCCATTTTAAGCCTGCGATAAATCCTTCCCAAATTCCGGATTCGTCCCATCTTGGCAGTAATTTGTGGGCTTCAGAATGCCATCCGTTAAAATCACCAATAACAGAAACCTCTTTAGCAAATGGTGCCCAAATGGCGAAATAAACGCCTTCGACCCCATCAATTTTAATAGAATGAGCGCCAAATTTTTCATACAACTTATAATGATTTCCTTCTTTAAAAAGATAAATATCATGGTCGCTAAACAAAGAATGAGGAATTATATTTCGCATGATTTCGGGGTTTTCAGGTTTGTTTTTTTAGAATAAAATACGGAATCGCATTTGTCCATCAAATATATTTAAAATAAAGATAAAATACCGAACATCTCCTTTAAAAAAAAGAATATTTGATGAATGCTTAACACTTATAATCATTAAGTTAAGAATAAAACCGAACAAAGATCATTTCTGCAAAATCGGCTTTTGAATAAATGCCGCCCTTTAACATTTGAAAATACCGTGAAACATCATTCTGTTTATTTGAAAAACGATCAATAATCACGACGGAAAACATCATTAACTTTTTATTCTCGGGTATTTCAGTCTGTGATTGATCGGTTATTTCAATACCCCAAATAATGGAAAAGATTGGTCAACTCATTTTAAGCCCCATAATACTGCTTCATCAATAAAAATTTTCTTATTTTTAGGCCAAATTTTAAAAATGAATAGAAAGAATATATTGCTGGCAGCAATACTTTTGCCGGCAGTGATGGCATTTGCCCAGCAGTACGGCGGAATGTGGATTCCTACAGAACTCAACGAAAAGGAAATGAAAGATTTGGGAATGAAAATTTCTGCGAAACAGATTTTCGATCCTTCAAAACCGAGTATTAAAGATGCGGTCGTACAATTTAACGGAGGTTGTACCGCAGAAATAATTTCACCACAAGGTTTACTGCTGACCAATCACCACTGTGGTTACGGTCAAATTCAGAAACACTCATCAGTGGAACATGATTATTTGAGTGATGGCTTCTGGGCAAAAGACATGAATGGAGAATTACCAAATCCGGGCGTGACCGTAGATTTTATCGCAGATATTAAAGAAGTGACGGGGTCTGTTTTGGCGGGAACACAAAATTTAGATTCTAAAGCGGCGGAAGCGCTGATTGCCAAAAATCTTGAAACGGTTAAAGCCGGTTTTAAATTAGAACCTTGGCAGAAAGTAATCATTAAACCCGTTTATTACGGTAATAAATATTACGCCTACATTATTGAAACTTACAAAGATATCCGTTTGGTTGGTGCACCGCCAAGTTCAATCGGTAAATTCGGATCTGATACCGACAACTGGGTTTGGCCAAGACATACCGGCGATTTTTCGATGTTCCGGATTTATGCTGACAAAAACAATAAACCAGCGGAATATTCAAAAGACAATATCCCTTACAAACCGAAATATTTCTTACCGGTTTCCATTAAAGACAAACAGGAAAATGATTTCACATTTGTTTTTGGATTCCCCGGCAGAACAACCGAGTATTTACCTGCCATCGCTGTAGAAAAGGTAATGACAGAAACCGATCCTGCCATGATCGCCGTAAGAGAAGTCGCGTTGAAAACCTTAAACGAAAAAATGCGTACCGATGCGGAAACAAGAATTAAATATGCGTCAAAATACGCTGGTGTAGCCAATTACTGGAAAAAATGGATCGGCGAAGTTGAAGGTTTGAAAAAATCTGACGCCGTTGGAAAAAAGAAAAAATACGAGCAGACTTTAATTGCAAAAAATCCGCAAATTAAACCGACGATTGATCAGCTGAACAATTTGTACAACGAGCAGTCTCCTTACTCGCTAAACCGTTCTTATTATTCAGAAGTGACCAGAAATGCCGAAACTTTGTCACTGGCCAATCAGTACATCAATTTTATGCAAAGTTATGAAGCTGGAAAAATGACCGACCAGACACTGACAGGTTTCAAAAACAGACTTGCTTCATTTTACAAAGATTATGATGCTGAACTGGATGCTAAAGTAACAGCACAGCTGCTCGCTTTGTATGCAGAAAAAACACCTGCCAAATTTTTGCCTGCAAATTTCGCTCAGTTTAAAGAGGTTAATAAAAATTCAGCAACCATTGAAAACTGGTCTAAAAATTCAGTGATTACCGGACGCGGAACTTTCAACAGCGCAACGGCGTCAGCGAATATCGACAAGGTATTTGCCAATCCGGCGGAGTTGATTAAAAACCTTAAAAACGATCCCATTATTCAGCTGGCTTCTTCAATGAAAGATAGCTACATGAAAACTACTGAAGGGAAATATGCAGAACTTCAGGATCAGATCGATGTGCTTCAAAAGAAATTCATGGCGCAGCAAATGGAAACCGATAAAGACCGTAAATTCTTCCCGGATGCAAACTCTACGCTTCGTGTCGCTTATGGCCAGGTGAAAGGTTCTAACCCCAGAGACGCGGTTTACTACGGTTACCAAACGCATCTGGAAGGGGTGATGGAAAAATATGTTCCCGGTGATTATGAATTCGATGTTCCTAAAAAACTGGTCAACATTTACAATACGAAAGATTACGGAATCTACAAAGACAAAACCGGCGATGTTCCCGTAAACTTTACCGCAACCAATCACACAACCGGCGGTAACTCCGGAAGTCCTGCTTTGGATGCACACGGAAATTTAATCGGACTGAATTTCGACAGACAGTGGGAAGGAACGATGAGTGACATCAATTTCGATCCCCGTTTCAGTAGAAATATCATGGTGGACACCAAATATATTCTTTTCATTGTTGATAAATATGCCGATGCAAAATGGCTGTTGAATGAAATGAAAATTGTGAAATAAATATTTTTTAAATATTACATTTGTAAGAACGTGCCTTTTTGGTGCGTTCTTTCGTTTAAATATACCCGGTAACTGTTTTAGATATTGCAAAGCCTAGGTATATATTTCATGCAACCATTCTCACCAACTTTAAAATAATCCAAAAAAAATTCCGGAAATTCCGGAATCTTTGCTTTCACAGCTATTAGTTTAGTTTTATAATTTGTAAGGTTTTTAAAGATAATTAATAGGATTCTCTTCGACTGCTTGCTGTGCAACTTCCGTAACCGATAAAACCTATTTACCCGAACTGCCGCGGATCTTCTTACCCGATAATGGACCGCCCAATGCGGCGCTGATATAGCAGATATCAAATGCTCCGGCACTTAAGGGGAAAATACTCCAAACCATTGAAAGTATACCAAGTGGGCGATCGCGAAACTGGTATCCTACCAGCAGAAATGCGGTGCCTGCTGCCAAACGGAATATGCGACCTGCCGGACTGTTGACGGATTTTGAGAAACCCGATCTGTTGAAAGATTCATGCAAACTCATAAAATTTTTTTTTAAAAATTTTCATCATTGTACTGACTTTTTCTGTTGAACAACGGACAATGAAATGTTGCGCTGTAATTTCTACATTGTTACGTCGAATTTTATCGTTCTGTGGATCACGAAAAAATTCGTTTATAGGTATTGCATTGCAAATGTGAACCTATTTATTTTACTATAAAAGAGTCAAATCACCCTATTTAATTGATCTCAATTTCATTTGTAAATATTTTTTTGATTTTATTATTAAACATAAAAAAAAGTGAAACCGAAATTTCACTTTTTTTTAACCATATCTTCAAAAATTAATATCCAAATATTTCTTCTAAAGAAACTTCCTGGAATATGCCCATTTTATTTATGGCATCCATGTCAAGATTTTCTTTTTTACCGATAATCGCGGTATTGTATTTCATTGGTTTCATCTGCGAATCATAGAAACCCGTAAGATCTGCCAAAGACAATTTTTCGATTTCTTTGTAAATATCCTTTCTTAAATCGTAGTCAACTCCTAATTTTTTAAGACTTAACTGATTGAAATAAATATTGGTTCTGTTGATTCTGCCGGAAGCAATTTGTTTCAACGCTGCATTTTTAGCATTTTCAAACTGTGCCGGGATTTGCGGAAGATTTTCCATCAATTCATCCATCGCAGTAACTGCCTGCGGAAGTTTATTCGCCTGAGTTCCGATATAAGTCGTCACGTAATCAGGACGGTTGAGCTCGCCGCTTGACGCATAAGAAACATAAGCAGAATACGCTAAACTCTTGCTCTCACGGATTTCCTGGAAAACGATTGAAGATAATCCCCGTCCAAAATACTCATTGAAAACACTGATTTTCCCAAGGTTCGCTAAATTAACATTTGGTCCTTTTGCCACTTTACTCATTTCAGTTTGTACCATATCGTAATTGGTAAAATATACATTGCCGTTGGTTGCAGGTTCAGGATAGTCGTTTTTTGCAGGAACTTTCAAGGTTTCCTTTTCTACGAAAGGTTTTGCATATTTTTTGAAAGCATTGAAATTCTGTCCGTAAAAGAAAATCTCGTAAGGCATTTTCAGCAAATTCTGAATTTTATTCGTCATATCAACCGAATTGATCGCCTCTAACTGTGATTTGGAAAGCACATCTGAAAAGCGCGAAACCTTGCCATACTTAGCGTAATTAGACAGAGCGGCCATAATTCTTGCTTTGTCTTTTTTGGCAACTTCCCGGCCTTCCAAAATGGTTTTCACATTTTCTTCGTATACCTTCTGATCGGGTTTTGCATTCTGCATCCAGTTTTTCAACAGCTCGATTGCTTTTGGCATATTTTCTTCTAAACCGCTTAACGAGATTCTCAACTGGTCCTGTGAAGTTCTGAAATCATTAGAAATACCCAACTTAAAGAATTCCTTTTTAAGGTCTTCTGCAGATAATTTATTGGTTCCTAAATATTGCAATACCTGAGTTGCCAGACCTAATTCTTTGTCATGGTCGCTTCCGAAAGGGAAAACAAAATGAGCCTGGGCAATATCATTGTATTTATTATGTACGAAACTCACTTTTTTATCACCGATTTTATCCGTTTTGATCACTTTTGCGTAATCGATAAATTCAGGTTTAATTTCAGAAGATTTTTCTGCTAAAATTCCCTTTAAAAACGGAGACTGCGCATCCCTGTTTAGTTTAATCGGAGTAATTCCCGGATTTTCTACGCGGACTAATTTATCATTGACGCCTTTTTCTTTTTTAATGATGACATAATTATCTTTAAAGAAATCGTTGGCAAATTTCACCACGTCGGCTTTCGTAATCTTTTCGTATTCATTGATCTCATTCAGTTCCTGCTCCCAGGTTCTGTCGTTGATGTAACTTCCGTACAATGAAGTAGCCAATCCGTCAGCGGTTTCATACGTTTTCATGCGCTGGATTTTCATATCATTAATGATGGCCGGAATCAACCAGTCCTGGAATTCTCCTTTTTTCACCAGTTCAATTTGATCCAACATTAATTTTTTCGCTTCATCAAAAGTCTGGTCATTTTTCGGAACGATAATTAATGAAAAACTTCCGTAATTTTTAAACGCAGACTCGTAAGCCATTGCTCTCAGCGCTTTCTGTTTTTGATTAATGTTTAAATCAATCAAACCGGAATCTCCCGAGTTCGTCAGAATATTTCCGACGATGTCTGCAAGTCTCGCATTTTGAGTTCCATAAGAATCAGATCTCCAGGAGAGTTGTAACCTCGGTGTAGAAGGACTTTTTACCGTTCTTTCTACAATTTTGGTCATTGGCTCTTCGGTGATCGTTTGTTTTTTCGGTAATTCTTTGTATTCAAAACTTCCGAAATACTGATCTACCAGTTTAATGGTTTTGTCGTAATCTAAATCTCCCACCAAAACCATGGCGTAATTATTCGGCACATAATATTCATCAAAATATTTGTGAATCGCCAGCATGGATGGATTTTTCAAATGCTCTGATTTTCCGATCGTCGTTTGCTGACCATTTGGATGAGTTGGGAAAAGGGCATCCATTAATTCATAATTCACCAAACGTCCGTCGTTATCCTGAGCACGGTTGTATTCTTCATAAACCGCTTCCAGCTCAGTATGGAATAATCTCAAAGTTAATTCAGAGAATCTTTCCTTCTCCACTTTCAACCATTTTTCGAGTTCGTTGTTTGGAATATTATTTTTATAAACGGTTTCATCCAACCACGTATGAGCATTGGTTCCCGACGCTCCCAGTGAAGAAATCGCTTTGTCATATTCGTTGGCGATTGCAAATTTACTTGCCTCCTGTGAAACTTCATCTATTTTTTTATAGAGTGCTTTCTTTTTTTCCGGATCCTGTTCTGCTTTATGCTGTTCATACAGTTTAGAAATTTCCTCTAAAAGCGGTTTTTCTTTTGCCCAGTCTGCACTTGCAAGATTAGAGGTTCCTTTGAACATCATGTGTTCCAGATAATGCGCTAATCCCGTATTATCAGCCGGATCATTATTACTTCCTGTTCTTACGGGAATATAGGTTTGGATTTTCGGTGCGTCATCGTTTTTCGCAAGGAATACTTTTAATCCATTTTTTAAAGTATAAACTCTTACCCCTGTTTTATCATTAATAACGGTTTCATATTGGTAACCGCTTTTGTCTGTTGTTTTCGTAGTTTCAAATTTCTGTGCGTTGCTCATTGTGAGTGCTCCAATAATTGTTATTGTTGTTAATATTTTCTTCATAGTTTAATTATCCGATGGTTATAATCCTTAGTTTTATTTAAAAAATTACATTGGTTGATGAGGCTTCAGCATATTTGCAGGATCCAGAATTTCATTTAATCTTTCTTCAGATAAAATCCGGCGCTCCAATACCAAATCATAAACGCTTCTGCCTGTTTCCAACGCTTCTTTGGCAATTTCTGTAGAATTTTTATAACCGATATAAGGATTTAAAGCGGTTACAATACCGATACTGTTTCTCACCATATTCAAACAGGCCTCTTTGTTGGCCGTAATGCCTACGATACATTTTTCTCTTAAAGTATCCATTGCATTTCCTAAGAAAATCATGCTTTCCATAATTGAATGTGAAAGAACGGGTTCCATTACATTTAATTGCAATTGTCCTGCTTCTGCCGCAAAAGTTACCGTTAAATCATTTCCGATGACTTTAAAACAAACCTGATTGACCACTTCCGGAATTACAGGATTTACTTTTCCCGGCATGATTGAAGATCCAGGCTGCATTGGCGGAAGATTGATTTCAAAAAAGCCCGCTCTTGGACCTGAAGAAAGCAAACGCAAATCATTACAGATTTTAGACAGCTTCACCGCTAATCTTTTTAAGGCCGAAGAATAAATGACATAAGCACCCGTGTCTGGAGTTGCTTCTACCAAATTGGGTGCAGAAATAACAGAAAACCCAGTCAATTGAGCGAGGTTTTTAGCACATAAATTCGCATAACCAACGGGAGCATTTAATCCAGTTCCGATGGCGGTTGCCCCCATATTCACCTCCACAAAAAGGTTGGCATTCGCGTTTAATTTAGAAATATCTTCTTCCAGAGTTGCCGCATAAGCTTCGAACTCCTGACCCATACTCATAGGAACGGCATCCTGCAGCTGTGTTCTTCCCATTTTGATAACGGGTGCGAACTCTTTTCCCTTCTCACGAAATGCTTCAACTATTTTCCTGAGTTTTTCTACCAACTCCAAATTCATCGACAGCAAAGCCATTTTTAATGAAGTTGGATAAGCATCATTCGTCGATTGCGAAAGGTTGATATGATCGTTGGGCGAACAATACTGATAATCTCCTTTTTCTTTTCCTAATTTCTCTAAAACCCTGTTTGCAATAACTTCATTAGCGTTCATATTCACAGAAGTTCCTGCTCCACCCTGAATCATATCGATCGGGAATTGCTCATGCAGATTTCCGTCGATAAGCTCCTCACAGGTTTCGGCAATCATTTTATAAAGATTCTCATCAAGCAATCCCAATTCATAATTGGTTTTTGCAGCTGCTTTTTTCACTACAGCCAACGCTTTTATAAATTGCGGATAAGAAGAAAGAGTTTGTCCTGAAATTTTAAAATTATCAATAGCACGTTGGGTTTGAACTCCATAATATGCATTTTGGGGCACTTGTAAAGTCCCTAATAAATCGCTTTCATTTCTGAAATGTTCCATAAAATAATTTGTTGAAGAGTTAAGATTATTTACTGTATTTATTAAATTGATTTAAAGTTAAGTCTAAAAAAAGAGGCGATAATGTATCGCCCGGTTTGAGAATTGTAAAGATATTTATTTATTTGGATACTTCAAGTTTAATGCCTGCAAAATTGCCCAAGTTTCCGCATCCATCATCCCCGAGTAATTTTCCGGCCGGAAATGATACTGAAAAGTTTCGATCGTTTTCTTCGTCGCATCATCATATAATCCATTCGGATTAATATCATAGCCAAAATCACGCAAGGCAGTTTGAATTTTAAACAGAAATGATGGAACGGTCATCTGCAAGTTATAATCTTCCAAAACAGCGGTCATATAGAAATTGTCTTTCACACTTTCGTCATACCACATCCCAACCTGGTAGTCAGTGTATAACTTCTTCCACGGAAATTTTGGCCCTGGATCTTGCTTTCTGGTTGGTGCAATATCAGAATGTCCTAAAACATTGGTCGGCGGAATCATATACCGGTTCGCAAGGTCTTTTACCAATGCAGCCACTTTCTTGACCTGTGCTTCAGAATATTCAGGGAAAACTTTCATTCCACCGGCATCGGTTTTATAACCTGCATTTACGATCTCAATCCCAATAGAAGTATCATTGAGCATTTTGTCTTTTCGCCAGGCACTGATTCCGGCGTGATAAGCCCTTTTATTTTCATCAACCAACTGATAAATTTCATTATCTCCTAAATCATTGACCAAATAATGGGAGCTCACCGATTGCTGAGTCAGCACATTTACCGACTTATCATCATCCAAAGCCGTATAATGTAAAATAATATACCGCTGTCGGAAATTTTGCCCTACTGCCGGAAAGAAAGTTTTCACTACTTTATATCCAGCAGGATTCGCAGAAACAATCGATCCATAACTGGCCGTATTGTCATTTTTAGTAATATCACCGATGTTTTCTTTAAAAAACTCGACTCCACCTTCATGTCGAATTCTCGGTTTATGAAGGGGAACTTCAGGTTTCACAAGTGAAACTTGGGGCAATGTAGGTTTTACAACTGCAGTGTGTGATTTTTTTTGCGTTCCGCAAGAAATAATCAGAAGACCTAAGGATATGACAGATAATGAATTACGCATTCGTTTTTTAATATTTTAAATTTAGAGTCAAAAATACGAATATTTTTTAGGAATTTCTTTTGGTTTATAACGAAAACTCTTTTATATTTGCACTCGCAATTACAGAACAGAAGCTCTTACAAATATT
This sequence comes from Chryseobacterium sp. MDT2-18, assembly GCF_030815285.1. NCBI lineage: Bacteria > Pseudomonadati > Bacteroidota > Flavobacteriia > Flavobacteriales > Weeksellaceae > Chryseobacterium > Chryseobacterium sp. MDT2-18. Next base: position 145,864 of record NZ_JAUSWQ010000006.1, read on the forward strand.
GCAATGGAGAGTTGCCTGAGTGGCCGAAAGGACTTGTTTGCTAAACAAGCGTATGGGAAACTGTACCAAGGGTTCGAATCCCTTACTCTCCGCAACTTCCACAAAAAATTATTCGGGGCGTAGCGTAGTCCGGTCATCGCGCCTGGTTTGGGACCAGGAGGTCGCAGGTTCGAATCCTGCCGCCCCGACTTTATAAAAAAATTCTCTTTACCCAATGAGATTTTTTTTAAAATGGAAATGTTTTAATAATTTTCTCAAAATTATAAATGGGTGCGTAGCTCAGCTGGATAGAGCATCTGCCTTCTAAGCAGACGGTCACAGGTTCGAATCCTGTCGCGCTCACTGAAAAAGATCGAGAATTTTCTCTATCTTTTTTTTGTTTAATTGGAGAGGAGAGTTGCCTGAGTGGCCGAAAGGACTTGTTTGCTAAACAAGCGTATGGGAAACTGTACCAAGGGTTCGAATCCCTTACTCTCCGCAGCAATCGCAAAAATCACTCGGGGCGTAGCGTAGTCCGGTCATCGCGCCTGGTTTGGGACCAGGAGGTCGCAGGTTCGAATCCTGCCGCCCCGACTTTATAAGGAAGCTCTTTCGAGAGTTTTCTTTTTTTTTAAAAAAGCTTTATCTTCTCAACGATGAGTTTGAAAAATTCTAATATTTGGGTGCGTAGCTCAGCTGGATAGAGCATCTGCCTTCTAAGCAGACGGTCACAGGTTCGAATCCTGTCGCGCTCACTAAAAAGACTGAGAATATTTCTCGGTCTTTTTTTGTTTAAATGATTCTTCCTAATTAGATTACACTCCTATTCAATTTCCTAAATTTGCACTTCATTAAATAAAATTTATGTCTTTACAAATCATCAACCTGACCAAAAAATTTGGCGATCAAACCGCTTTAAATAATATCAATATTGAAATCGACAGTAATGAGATTATTGGTCTTCTCGGGCCGAATGGTGCGGGAAAATCTACGTTGATGAAATCGATTGTCGGGGCGCTGAAAATTGATGAAGGACAAATGATCTTTAAAGGAAAAGATATTCGTGAAAATGAGATTGAAGCAAAGAAAAATATGGGATTTCTACCGGAAAACAATCCTCTTTACAGCGAAATGTATGTGAAAGAATATTTAAATTTCGTAGCTAATCTTCATCAAATCCCAAAAGAAAGAATTGACGAAGTGATCGAACTGGTGGGCATCACCCCTGAAAAATCGAAAAAAATTTCGCAGCTTTCAAAAGGATATCAACAAAGAGTTGGTCTTGCCCAAGCTATATTGCATTCGCCTGATTTGCTGATTTTAGATGAACCGACAAACGGTCTGGATCCGAACCAGATCATCGAAATTAGAAATGTGATTAAAGAAATTGGGAAAGAAAAAACAGTAATTCTGTCCACTCACATTATGCAGGAAGTAGAAGCACTGTGTTCCCGGGTAATTTTGATTCATCAGGGAAATATTATCCAGGATTGCAACATCGAAGAATTTAAAGGCAAATACGGCAGTTTGGAAGAAGCTTTTGCAAGCTACACTCATTAAATAAAAAAGCCCTGAATTCAACATTCAGGGCTTTTCAATAGATTTGATTTCTTAAATTTTTTCGATATTATCGGTCAAAGCGTCGATAAAGTTTTTCAAAGGTTTCTCGACCATCATTTTGATAAACGGATTAAATTTACCTTCAAAAAGCAACTGGACTTCAGTTTGATTTTCATTAACCGGATTCATCACCCCTTTTAATGAAAAATCCAGACTCGAGCTTGCCGATTTCAAAACCACTTGATTTTCTGTCACTTCATCAATTACCAAAGCAATTTCAGGCATTCCTTTTAAACTGAATTTAAAACCTTGGTCACGAACTTCAAAACTCTGTAAAGAATCCGGCATCAGATCTCTGTACCCTTCTGGAGTGTTTAACATAGAAACCAACTCAGCTCCCGATTTATTTACGATAATTTTGCGTCCTTCTAAATTCATTTTTATATTTTTGTATTAAATAAAGCGTTGCAAATGTATAAAGTTTTTGTGAATGAAAAAAAATTATCTATTAGTAAATATCCGCAAGATGTAGAAAAGAAACTTCGGTATGAAGGATTTTCGACTTTAGAAATTGCAATCGATCTTTTGGAAAACACTTCCTGTCCGGAACTTAACATTTACGGTGATGATCTTGAAGATATTTGGGAAGATTTCACCAAGATGTTTAAAGTAATTGAGGCCGCAGGCGGGGTTGTAAGTAATCAAAAAGAAGAAATTCTGTTTATCCGCCGTTTAGGGAAATGGGATTTAGCAAAAGGGAAAATAGAAAAAGGAGAATCTCTGGAACAGGCAGCATTGCGGGAAATAGAGGAAGAAACCGGACTTAAGGAGCTTATTTTAGAAGATTATTTAAACACGACTTTTCACATTTACACTGAAAGAAATGGCAAGAAAATACTGAAAACAACTTACTGGTTCAGTGTCAGTTATATCGGAACTTCGGATCCTGTACCACAAACAGAGGAAGGAATTTCTGAAGTTTCCTGGAAAAACGAAAAACAAATTATTGCAGAAGTTTTTCCAATGACCTTTGAAAACATCAAATTAATCCTCAATGATTTTTGGAATAAAGACTAACCGATGAATTCTAAAATTTGTTCTAAAGCAATCCCGCGGGAAGCTTTTAACAAAATATTTTTTGATTCAATGGTATTACTTTGTAAATAATCCGAAAGTTCTTTCGCATTCTGATAGGATTTCGAAAAATGATTTACATTTTTAAATTCATTTCCCACCGTAATAATTTCATCAAAATCAAGAGACCCGGCAAGGTCGAGAATCGCCTGGTGTTCTGTTTCGGATTCTTCACCCAACTCTAACATATCACCGATGATAATGGTTTTGGTACCATTAAAATTATTAAAGTTTTTTAAAGACTCGCTCATCGAGCTGGGATTGGCATTATACGTATCGAGTACAAAGGTTTTCCCGTTCTTTTCTACAACCTGCGACCGCATATTGGTGGGCAAATAGTTTTCAATGGCATTTTTAATCTGATCAAAATGTAAATCAAAATGTAAACCCAAACTTGCCGCCGCACAAAGATTGGTAAAATTATAATTTCCCGTAAGCTTCGATATCGCCTGATTTCCCCCATAAATCAATCCTACTGAATTGTCTTTTGAAACCTGTTGAAATTGATAATCAGAAGTTTCTGCACCAAAAGTAATTTTTGGCTGGTACCCTTCTGTTTTTTCAAGTTGAATAGGATCATTTTCATTAACCAGAATAGTTTGCGACTGATTTTCCAAATAATCATATAATTCAGATTTGCCTTTAATAACTCCTTCGAAACCACCGAAACCCTCAAGATGTGCTTTGCCGAAATTGGTAATATAGCCATAGTTAGGCTGCGCAAGATCACAAAGCAGCTCTATTTCTTTCTGGTGATTCGCACCCATTTCAATCACCGCGATCTCATGTTCTGGTTTTATCGAAAGTAAGGTCAGCGGAACACCGATATGATTATTAAGGTTTCCAAAAGTATACTGCACGTTATATTTCTGCGAAAGCACCGCATGAATGATTTCTTTGGTCGTTGTTTTACCATTACTCCCGGTGAGGCCGATAACGGGAATTTCGAGTTGGTTTCTATGATGTTTTGCAAGATCCTGCAGAAATTTGAGAGTTGACGGAACATAGAAAATATTTCTCTTTTCATTTTCAAATTCTTTCTGTTCCACAATAACCGCCATCGCACCTTTGTCAATGGCGTTTTCAGCTAATTTTGCGGCATTAAATGTGGAGCCCGAAAAGGCAAAGAAAACATCGTTTTGTTCAATATTTCTGGTATCGATTGTTACTTTCGCGCATTTTAAAAAAACAGGATAAAAGGAAATTGCATTCATAGGTCAAAAATAAAAAATCCTTCTGCATAAACAGAAGGATTTTTAAATATTTATTAAATTTTATCTTTTGGTTCTTCCTTTTCCGTTTGACTTCGCATCCTGTGCAACACGGAATCCGACCCAACCGTAAGCTTTTCCTTCATCACGGAATCTTCTTTGTCCCGGATCAAGCCAGTAAGCTCCATCTAACCACGAACCTCCTTTAATTACTCTAACTTCATTAGATAATGCGGTTGTTCTGGAAGTTTTGTCTTTTTGAAGAACTATTCTACCTCTGCCGTCTACAATAAATCTTTTTTGCTTAGAATTGTACATGTTATAGCCCAGAGTCGAACTGTCTTCTGCTTTCCCATAACCTGCATCCAGAGACGACTGAAAATCACCGTCACGGAAGTTTCTGTTATCTGCAACAACCTCTCGTTCATACTGACCTGGCAATCCTCTATAAACCAATCGGCCATCAGCTAACGTATCATATTTCACTGCGTCAACTTTTTTGAAAGTCCCATCTGCATTTTTTACGATTTCTTTTGCTATGTTTCCTCTGTAATAATTAAAGTCGCTTGCTTCTTCATCAATGATTGGCCTGTAAACATCAGCAGTCCATTCAGACACGTTACCATACATTCCAAAGATTCCCAAATTATTTGAAGGATATCTTTTTACGTCTGCAGTAGTCGGTGAACCGTCATTTTTCCAACCTGCAACTCCGGAATAATCACCTCTTCCCTGTTTAAAGTTTTCAAGATACATTCCCCGGTTTTTACCTTTTTTACCTTTCAGTTGTTCGATTTCCGGTTTTTTACTGGTGTAGAGATTATATTCTCTTTCTTTTTGCATTCCAAGGGCCGCAAATTCCCATTCTACCTCAGTTGGCAAGCGGAACTTTTCTACAACACCGGAAGTTGCATTACGGTTTGCTGCAATGATTCTTGCATTTTGGGTCTTAATCCCACTTTTTTGCTGCAAACGCTGCTTGTTGATATATGCATCCATTTCTGGATCATTCCCTTTGAATTTATCTAAATTAAAGGCACTTGCTCCTTGATTGTTTGAATCGTTGGTATATAAATCTTTAGAAATTACACCCTGTTCCATCAAAGCTTTTTCATTTGCACGATCGGTTAACCAATCACAGTATCTGGAAGCCTGCAGCCAGGAAACACCTACTACAGGATAGTAATCATATTCTGGCGAACGGAAATAGGTTTCTGCAAAATCGTTTCGGGACAGCTTGTTGTTCCAAACCAAAGTATCTGGAAGTGCTCCTGTATAAATCTCTTTAAAACTAGGGTCAGAAGGAGGGAAAACATATTTCAGCCACGTTACATATTCTCTGTATTCGTAATTCGTAATCTCTGTTTCGCCGACAAAGAAAGAACTCACCTGCATTCTTTTTGGGGTATTATTCCAATCATGCATCACGTCATCTTTCACCAATCCCATGGTAAATGTTCCGCCTTCCACGTACACCATTCCTGGCCAGCCTTTCTGTTTCTGTTGTTTTCCGGTAAAGAACCAACCTTTTTGGTCGTTGGGTTTCCAACCAGTTTTACTTGTAAAACGTTTTGTACCACCACCTTTCTTGCTGTTGCCACCACTGCCGCAACTCATCAGGATAAGTGTTGCACTTAACGCCATTATTGTAAACAACTTTAGTCTATTCATAGTAAATTTAGAATTTATCAAGGTACAAAGAAAAAATAAATTATTTAATAAATCAAATTAAAGATTGATTTTTTGCAGAACGTTAACAATTTAATTTTATTGTATCATATTATTATTTAATAATTTTCGTTTAATTTGTAAATGGCAAATTAACCAGCAGATGAAGCGCAATTTAACACTCTTTTTAGTATTTTTATTCAGTTCTTTTTCTTTTTCGCAAACCACTAAAATAAATTGGGAAGGAAGCACCGTGATTGATTACGGAAGTAGCAAAGTTACTGTTCCTTTCTTTAAGAACGAAAGTTTTGTATATGAAGATGGCGGGGTTTATATCAGGATAGTAGAAAAATACGGTGGTACCGGCAGAAAAGTCACCAATTTGGTTTGGGAAAAAATATCAGCAAAGGATCTTTTCGACATCAATGATTATAATCTTCCAGCCGAAGATCAATATGAAGTGAGTGATTATACGAATCCTTACACACAGGAAAAAAGCAATAATATTCGGGTTGCCGCCTTAAAATTTGAAAAAGGAACCATTTACCGGCTCAGTTCTTTTACGGTAATCAATGATGAAAGGAAAATGCTGGGTAAAAATCTGGCAAGTAAAATCGGAACTGCTGAAAATCCATTGAGACAGGGAAACTTTTATAAAATTAAAGTTGACAAATCAGGCGTTTTTAAAATCACTGCAAAATTCCTGCGGGAAAACGGAATAAATCCCGCCAACATCAATCCTAAAAATTTTAGAATTTATGGAAATGGTGGCTTGATGTTGCCTGAACATAATCAGGATTACCGTTTCGATGCTCTGCAGGAAAATGCAATACAGGTTTTCGGTGAAGATGACGGGGTTTGGAATGAAGATGATTATGCTCTTTTCTACGCTCAAGGTCCTAATGGTTATAATCTGCACAAAAGCGGGAATGGCAACGGCAACAGAAGAATAGAAACGCGGACGGATAAATCCAGTAACTTTATCAACATCTACGAAGACTTCGCTTACTATTTCATCAATTTCGATAACGGACCCGGCAAAAGAATTCAAGCAAGTGATGTCCCGACTAATTCAAATATCATTTCCCGCTATGATGAATACCAATACATCAATGAAGAGAAATTCAATTTAATGAAAATTGGCAGAATCTGGACCGGCGATGCTTTTAATACTAATAAGACTGTCACTTTTACAACAAAATCGCCGATTCAGCCGGCTGATGTTATTGCATACCGCTCAAGATATATTGCTTACTTATCGCAAGGCAATACAATCACGGTGAACATTAACAATGCAAATCCGGCCAGTACTTCGGTTTCGCCAAATGATAAAAGAGAATATCTACCGATAGTTTATAACGGGACGGTTACTAATTTACAGGGCAATCAACTTTCCTTCAATTATGCACCGAACTCTGCCAGTAATCCTAATGGTAAATTTTATTTTGATTATGCTGAAGTTCAGTATAAAGAAGATTTAAAGTTCAATAATGACCAGATGAATTTTAGAAGTTATGGCATTGTGGAGCAAAGCGGTAATACGTACACTTTTAATATGTCCGATGCCTCTGCGGCGGATCAGGTTTGGCAAGTTTCTGACATCACCAATGTGACCAGAAAAGTGAATAAATCAGGCGACTCCTCTAATTTCAGTTTTGGTTATATCGCAAATAGCAACACCTTCGTGAATGAGTTTGTCGCTTTTAAAAACAATGCAGCATTTTCTCCTGCGTTTGTCGGAAAAATCGATAATCAGGATTTAGCTGGTTTACAAAACATCGATTATTTGATGATTACGGTTCCCGAGATGATGGGACAGGCACAGCGTCTCGCCAATTTTTACCAGGGAAAATATAATGTCGCGGTCGTCGACGTTAATAAAATCTATAATGAATTCAGCAGTGGGAGCAGAGACATCACCGCAATCAGAGACTTTACAACCCGACTGAATACGCCGTCCGGAAAATTGAAATATCTTTTCATTTTAGGAGACACTTCATATGATTTCAAAGGAAAAACGCATCCCGGTTCTTCAGTGGTCCCAAGCTATCAAAGTGAAGAAAGTGGCAATTACTCTGATTCATTTGTAACCGACGATTATTTTGTAATGACCAGTCCACAAAGCATTGGAGCAGTAAGTGTTTCTGCAACATTACCGAACTTGCCGGTGGGCAGATTGCCGGCTGCCAATATTTCTGAAGCCAAACTTTTAATCGATAAAGCTTTAGCTTATAACAATGCAAATCCCGGTCAGTCGACTCCGTTTGGCGAATGGCGCATGAAACTGGATTTCGTAGTAGATGATGATGCTGATAACCAATTCCCTTTCCACAATACCATGAACGCCTCTCTGGCCAATGTATTCGAAACAGGAACATTGAGAAAAGAATACAATATCCGAAAACTTTATTTAGATGCCTTCCCTGCACAGACATCGGCTGGCGGCCAAAGATACCCGCAGGTCAACCAGGCGATCTCCAATGATGTCGGTAACAGTCTTTACCTGTTCTATTTCGGTCATGGTGGGATTAATGGTTGGGCGCAGGAAAGAGTTTTAACAATCGATCAGATTCAGAATTTTAATAATTTCAATAATGTTTATTCGCGTTTCCCTTTGGTTTCTACGATTACGTGTGAATTTACCCTTTGGGATGATCCGGGAACTTTTTCTGCCGGCGAGCAGGTCATCAAATCAAAAACCGGAGGAGCATCAACCATGGTTACTTCCAGCCGTGCGATTGGAGTTGGTTATGGCGAAGATTTCACGACTATTTTCACCAAACATATTTTTGATTTGGAAAATGACGATTTTTTAAATCTAGGTGATGCCCTATTAAAAGCAAAAATTCAAAAAGGTCCATCGAATGACCATTTGAAAGTCAACTTTCTGGGAGATCCGGCGACTAAATTAAGCCGCCCAAAACGATTAATAACCATCGATGAAATCGACTCTCCGGTTCCGGGGCAGTTTCGTGCATTGGATTTTGTGAAAATAAAAGGCCATATTACAAAAGCTGACGGAAGCATAGATGAAAGCTTTAATGGAAGAGTGGCGGTAAATATTTTTGATAAACGGCTGACCAAAAAAACACTCAATAATGATGGAATGCCGAAAATGAATCCGGTATTAACGTACACTGAAGAAGGCAGCCCAATTGTGAAATCCTCGGGAGTGGCAACCAGTGGTGTTTTCTCTGTTGAATTCTATGTTCCAAAAGATATTAATTATGAATCCGGCCAAGGAAGAATTTTAGTTTACGCTGACAACAAAGTGTTCGATGTTTTTAATAATCAAACACACACCATTGGAGGAATTAATCCAGAAGGAATCAATGATACAGAAGCTCCAAAAGTAAAATTATACATGAACAACACCAATTTTGCAGATGGGGGCATCACTGATCAGAATCCCCTACTCCTTGCCTGTGTAACCGATGATAAAGGAATCAACTCCACCGGTTCCGGTATTGGGCACGATGTCACCGTAGTTCTCGACGGTAAAATTATCGACACCGTAGTTCTGAATGATTTCTATTTTTCAGGAGATGGAAATGGATGTACCAATCCTTCCCTATTAGATTATCAGAAAGGAAACGTAACTTACCCCTTCAGAAATTTAACACCTGGCGAGCATCAGTTAACATTTAAAGTTTGGGACATTAACAATAATTCAACGACTGCTACGTTAAACTTTATAGTTAAGGACGAAAGCAATCAAAATTTAATCGTTAAAAAATTGTTAAATTGGCCAAATCCTTTTACCAACAAAACCTACGTTCAGTTTGAACACAATTGCGATGATGTGTTAGACGTAAATGTTCAGATTTATACCATTACCGGTAAATTGGTAAGAACCCTCAGCACCACGGTGACGGCAGAACCTTTCCTTCAGGGATTCAGAACACCGAGAACAGCGATCGAATGGGACGGAAATGATGATTTCGGAGATGCAGTTGGTAAAGGAACTTATATATTTAAAATTTTCGCACGCAGCCAAAATCAGGACAAATGCAAAGGAAGTGCAACTGCGGTCGAAAAAATGGTTTTATTAAAATAATTAAAAAAAATTTATAACGACAAAAATTGACTTTATGACATTGACTAAAAAACTATTTTTAGGATTAGGATTTGGGATGAGTATTGCGGCCTATTCGCAGACTCAAACTGTCTTAACCGGTGCACCGTTCCTAAGAATATCGCCCGATGCAAGAGCAGGAGGAATGGGTGATCAGGGGGTTGCAACAACTACCGACGCTTTTTCCCAATTCTGGAATGCAGCGAAATATCCGTTCAGCAAAACAACTTCTGCTGTTGGGATCAACTATACGCCCTACATGAGCAAATTAACCAATGATGTTTTCTTGCTTTATGGCGCTTATCATCAGTTTTTGGGAGATGAAGAACGAGCTACCCTTTCCGCAAGTATTTACTATTTTAATATGGGTGAGGTAGAGCTCACCAAATTGGCGGTAGGCGGACAAGGTTTTGAGAAAGGAGGATTTGCAAAACCCAACGAATTTTCAATTGATGTTGCTTACGCTCTAAAACTTTCAGATTACTATTCAATGGCGGTTACGGGTCGATTTATCCGTTCTGATTTATCGGGAGGATTCAACTCTGACAACACTTTAAAACCAGCAAACTCTTTTGCAGTTGATGTTTCAGGATATTTTCAATCGGAAAAACACAGCAGCATCAACGATTTTGAAGGTCGCGTAAAAGGAGGTTTTGCCGTTCAAAATTTAGGTCCGAGATTAGACTATACCGGTGATGAAGAATCCAGATCTTATCTTCCGACCATGGCGAGAGTAGGTGCAGGTTATGATTTATTTCTGGATGATTTAAACAGAGTTGGACTTAATTTTGAAGCATCAAAACTTTTGGTGCCGGGTCCTGATCAAACCGGTAATGTTCCGAATGTTGGGGTAATCGATGGAATCGGAAAATCTTTCAGCAATCCAAAAAGCATGATGTTCAGCGGCGCGGTTGAATATGAATATGACAATGCATTTGCCGTGCGGGGTGGTTATTTCCACGAAAGCGTAGAACAGGGTGGCAGACAATATGCAACAGTAGGCGTTGGTTTGAAATACCAGTCTTTCGGATTAGATATGTCTTATTTAATCAATACCTCAAAAACAAATTCAGCTTTAGATAATACGCTTCGGTTCGGATTAACCTGGAATATCGGTGAAGAATCTTCGAATGCTCAGGATTATTAATAAAACTTAATTCACAAATAAAAAGTCTCAAAGTATTTTGAGGCTTTTTTTTGACCTTAAAAGTTTAAATTTGTAAAATGAACTATGCAACCGAATTAAAAAAATTTGCAACCAGCCAGGCGATTTCCTCAGCGGTTCGTATTTCGTTGGCCATTGTTTTGCCCAGTGTAATTCTGGCTCATTTTGGTTTGCTCAAGGAATTTTTCCTCTTTCCTCTTGCCACCAGTTTTGTAGGACTTACAGATCAGCCCGGACCTTTTATCCGGAGAAGAAATGCTTTAATTCTGGCGATTGCTTCTTTTTTCCTGGTCTCCATCGTGGCCAGTGTTATCAAAAATTTCCCGATTCTAATTTATCCGGAAATTATTATTTTCAGCATTTTCTTTACCATGATCGGCGTTTTTGGCCAGCGACTGGCTGCGGTGGGTTCTTTGTCTTTAGTGGTTTTGGCCATTTTTATAGACGGCCATTTAACCGGAGGTCATATTATTAAAAGTTCCCTGATTTTTCTCGCCGGTTCTATCTGCTACTTTATTATTTTTCTGATTGTTTCCAAAATGCAGCCTTACAAGCTGGCAGGACAGATGATTGGTGAAAATTATCTGGAACTTGCAAAATACCTTTCCCTGAAATCAAAATTTTATTTAAAGGATCCTAATTTTGACAGTCTCTATTCTCAGATTATTACCAAGCAGATTTCAATCAAAAATCTTCAGGAAGAAACCCGGGAAACCGTTTTTAAAACCCGGAAAATCGTCAACGAATCCACAACTACCAGCCGGTTGTTGATGCTGATGTTCCTTAATTCCATTGATCTGCACGAAAAACTGATGACTTCTGAAAGTGATTACCGCAAGGTTCAGGAAAACTTCGGTGCAACAGAATTTTTAAACGCTCTGGGAAATTATCTGCAGATGCTTTCAGAAGAAATGAGCAATATCGGGATTGCACTGCAAAGCGGCTCCAAAGCAAAACCTATCCGCAATATCGACGAATCACTGGAAAACATATATAACGATTATTTTGATTTACGAAACAGCAAATTAACGCCCGAAACGCTGGAAGATTTTATGACGCTTCGTTTAATCCTGAATAGAATCACAGTGATCTCAGATGAAATAAAAACGATTTACAAAGTTTTCAGCCAAAATCTAAAAATGGCAAAAAGTCTTTCTACAGGTCTTGATGTAGAAAAATTTGTGACCGCAGAGGAGAAACTTAACAGCAAAATATTTCTTGCCAATTTTTCTTTGCAGTCAACGCACTTCCGCCATGCCATTCGGATTACAGTTGCTTTAGTGGTAGGTTACTTTATTTCTCAGCTCAAGTTTTTAGGAATCGGTCATTCTTACTGGATCTTTATCACCATTGTAGCGATTTTGAAACCCGCTTATGCCACGACCAAACACCGGAATCTTTTACGGTTATACGGAACGGTGGCCGGGGCTTTGGTGGCTTACGCAATTCTGTATTTCATTCCTTTTCAGAATGTGCTCTTTGTCCTTTTCATATCTGCTATGGTGCTGTGTTTTGCTTTTCTGAAAACCAATTATTCAGTGGCCGTCTTTTTCATGACCATCTATATTTTTCTTGCCTTTAATATTTTAAATCCGGGAAACTTAAACACGATTTTTAAAGACCGGATTCTGGATACCGTCATTGCGGGCGCCGTGGCTTTTGTGGTGTCCTATTTTGTTTTACCGGTTTGGGAACATACCCAAAATCTGGATCTCATGAAGAAATCTGCCGAGAGCAATTTCAAATATTTCTCTGCCGCAATGGCTTTTTTTAAAGATGAAAATATTGGAATTGAAGATTACAAACTCAAAAGAAAAGCCGCTGTCATCGATCTGGCCAATCTTTCTGATAATTTTCAAAGGATGATTTCCGATCCGAAAAACCAACAGAAAAAATTAGAACATCTGCATCAGTTTGTCATTACTTCCCATTTAATTACGGCGTATATCGCTTCCTTTTCTCAATATTCAGAAACCGACAAACATTATCCGGAAATCGATTTTAACGGTTGGGATCTAAAGATTTCAGCAGAATTAGTGAGAACGAAATTAATTTTAAATCAAAAAAACCTTCATCAAAATATTTTGCAGGAAAGCAAACTCGAGCCGGAAGATTCTGTAGAAACGCTGCTCGAAAAGCGGAAAAAAGAGCTGCAGGAAAACGAATTCTTTGACCGCCGCGATCCGGGCAGAATCACCCATTTAACGGAACTGAAAAATTTAAAGGAAATTCTGGAATTGATTTATGATGTAGCAAGAGAGCAACGAAAAGTCGTCGAAAATTTAGAACCGGAGCTTCAGTCCACGATCGTGAAACAGTAATTTTCGAAAAACTCGACGCGCGCTCTGTACAGATCCGAAACGTGCTCATCGTGCACCCGGCACCTGATATTAAAAGGAAAATCCAAGCTGAAAGGTTTTACTTCATAATGTTTTTTCAACGACCAATAGTTCGAATGATGAATTTTGTACAGACTTTCCTTCAGCGACCAAATAACGGTGAGATAGGCAACTTCTTTATCTTTTTCGATAAAACCGCTTTCCTCATCCTGCAAAAATTTGTGCTGAATCCTGGTAATTTTCTGATTAAAAGGTTCTACATCAATTCCAACTTTATTTTTCGAAATCGCCAGAGCGGCAAAGGGAAAAGAATGCGTTACCGAGATTTCATAATCATTCGGCGACAAATATGGTTGTCTGCCTTCGTACAGAATTTTATGATTAGGCAAAACTGATTTTAAGATTTTCCTCACCAAAAGGGTTTCCTTCAATTTAGTAGGATGATAGTCTTTTATTTTATCAAAATTCTCTTCTTCTAAAAGAAACTCTACATCCAAATCCTCTTCTTCACCATACTTCCAAAGAAGAATGGTGGCCTGATCATCTGAAAAATCCCGGTAAAGTGGCATTGAAAATTTATTAGACGGTAAAATTACACAATTCTTTAAATACGTACTTGCAAAATTTTTTGCATCTGCCAGCACATTTTGTTATCCATATTTCGTTTGAGCAATAGATTAAAAGCATAACCGGTATTTTGTAATTGAACTAAATTTAAAGAAAGACATTTCGTATCTTTGCATCAAATTTATTTTATCAGATGGATACTACAACCCAATACATTCCTTATAAAGTTAAGGATATCTCACTAGCCGATTACGGGAGAAAAGAAATTAATTTAGCCGAAGCAGAAATGCCGGGATTAATGGCGATTCGTGAAGAATACGGCCCGTCTCAACCATTGAAAGGGGCAAGAATCGCAGGTTGCCTTCACATGACGATTCAAACTGCTGTTTTAATTGAAACTTTAGTAGCTTTGGGCGCAGATGTTACCTGGTCGTCCTGTAATATTTTCTCTACCCAAGACCACGCTGCTGCTGCAATTGCCGCTGCCGGAATCCCGGTTTACGCCTGGAAAGGAATGACTGAGGAAGAATTCGAATGGTGTATCGAGCAGACTGTATTTTTCGGTGAAGACAGAAAACCATTAAACCTTATTTTAGATGACGGTGGCGATTTAACCAACCTGGTTTTCGATAAATATCCTGAATTAACAGCGGAAATCAAAGGACTTTCTGAAGAAACGACTACAGGAGTTCACAGATTATACGAAAGAATGCAGAACGGAACTTTGGTAATGCCTGCAATCAACGTGAATGATTCGGTAACAAAATCAAAATTCGACAATAAATACGGTTGTAGAGAATCTGCAGTTGATGCCGTAAGAAGAGCAACTGATGTAATGTTGGCGGGTAAAAGAGTGGTAGTTTGTGGCTACGGTGATGTTGGTAAAGGAACTGCGGCTTCTTTCAAAGGTGCCGGCTCTATCGTAACGGTAACCGAAGTTGATCCAATCTGTGCTTTACAGGCGGCAATGGAAGGTTTCGAAGTTAAAAAACTGAGTTCTGTCGTTGAAAATGCAGATATCATTATTACCACTACCGGTAACTTTAACATTGTTAAAGGAGAGGATTTCAAAAGAATGAAAGACAAAACCATCGTTTGTAATATCGGTCACTTCGATAATGAAATCGATATGGCTTGGCTGAACAAAAACTACGGCGACACCAAATATGAAGTTAAACCGCAGGTTGATGTGTACAATATCGACGGAAAAGAAATCATCATTTTGGCAGAAGGCCGTTTGGTAAATCTTGGCTGTGCAACAGGACACCCAAGCTTTGTAATGAGCAACTCATTTACAAACCAGACTTTGGCTCAAATTGAATTGTGGACCAACTCTTCCGCTTATGGAAATGAAGTTTATACTTTGCCAAAACATCTGGATGAAAAAGTAGCAGCTTTGCACCTTGCAAAATTAGGCGTAGAACTGGAAACTTTAACCGAAGCTCAGGCAAAATATATCGGTGTTGATGTAAAAGGTCCATTCAAACCGGAATATTACAGATACTAAGATTACGAATATTTAAAATATTTTATATTAAAAGGAACTCTCTGAAAATTTCAGAGAGTTCCTTTATTTTTCGCAGACTCTGCAACCTGTCGGCAAATGATTGACGAAAGCATTTAATTAAAAAAATAATCTTTATTCGTAATTAAGATATTTTTATTCTGGACCTTTGATAAGCACCTTAAAAAAGTGAGAAAAAAACAGCATATTTGCAAATGAAATCTTTGTCTCGTTCACGGCGAGATTAAAAATATTTACTATAATTAAAGCAGGATATTCATATTTAAAATAAAAAGCTATGAAAAGACATGAAGCCTTAGTACAACTCAGTCGTGACCATCATTTCGGACTTTTGCTCTGCTGGAAATTAAAGGAGGGTTTAAAGAAAGAAATCGCCGTTGACCGAATGTCAAAATATATCGATTTATTTTATCTTCAAAATCTAAAACCTCATTTTGCGGAAGAAGAGGAAACCATATTTAAAGTTTTAGGCGAGGAGCATCCTTTAATTAAAGAAGCGATTTCTCAGCACAGAATCATGCGCAAGATGATTGAAGATGGTTTAAAAAACCCAGAACAAATCGAAAATTTCCGTGCTTTACTTGAACTTCACATCCGAACAGAGGAACGGCAGATTTTCCCGGAAATAGAAAAACAGGCAACCGAAGAACAATTGCAGGCCATCTTAAAACTGGATCATCCTGAATTAAAAGAGCCGGAATATGATGACATCTTTTGGAAGTAAAAGTTTCCTAAACCAATAACTTTCAGTTACTATGTATTACTAAAAACAAAGACAACCAGTTCTGTTGAACTGGTTGTCTTTATTTTAAACTTATATTTTGATGATTGATTATCTATCATCAACATTCGTGAATTCGTGGCTGTATAAAAGTTAAATCCGTTCGATATCAGCACCAATCGCTTTCAATCTTCCGTCGATATTTTCGTAACCACGGTCGATCTGTTCAATATTATGAATAACCGAAGTACCTTCAGCCGAAAGCGCCGCAATTAACAGGGCATTCCCTGCTCTGATATCAGGTGAAACCATGGTAGTACCTCTTAACGGATATTCGTGATTTAAACCGACAACTGTTGCTCTGTGCGGATCACACAGAATAATCTGCGCTCCCATATCTATTAATTTATCCACGAAGAACAAACGGGATTCAAACATTTTCTGGTGAACGAGCACTGTACCTTTTGCCTGGGTAGCCACCACCAAAATGATAGAAAGTAAATCCGGCGTAAATCCAGGCCACGGCGCATCTGAAACCGTCAGAATAGAGCCGTCAATGAATTTCTGAATTTTGTAATTTTCCTGAGCCGGAATGAAAATATCATCGTCTCTCTTTTCTAAATCAATTCCTAATTTCTTGAACGTATTTGGAATCACTCCAAGCTCTTTCCAGTTTACATTTTTAATGGTAATTTCAGATTTCGTCATTGCAGCCAGACCGATCCACGAACCGATTTCCACCATATCGGGCAACATCGTATGTTCTGTTCCGTGCAGATGAGCCACGCCTTCGATGGTCAATAAATTGGAACCGATACCCGAAATATCAGCGCCCATTCTGTTCAGCATTTTACACAATTGCTGCAGGTAAGGTTCGCAAGCGGCGTTGTATATTCTGGTTTTTCCTTTGGCTAAAACGGCAGCCATTACAATATTGGCAGTTCCCGTTACCGAAGCTTCTTCCAGCAAAATAAATTTACCGTGAAGTTCTTTCGCCTTTAACGTATAAAAAGATTCTTTTTCGTCATAATGAAAATCCGCACCCAACTCTACCAATCCCTGGAAATGTGTATCCAATCGTCGTCTGCCGATTTTATCACCACCCGGAGTCGGCATATAAGCTTCGCCAAATCTTGCCAGCATCGGACCGAGCAGCATTACCGATCCACGAAGTTTTGCACCGTCTTGCTTGAAATCCTGCGATTTCACATAATCAAAATTGACCGCATCTGCCTGAAATGTATAATCGCCGTGTCCGTTTTTAGTTATTTTCACGCCGAAATCCTGCAAAATCTCAATCAACCGGTTCACATCATGGATGTCGGGGATATTTTTTACGCGCACTTCTTCATCCGTCAGCAATACTGCACACAAAATTTGAAGCGCCTCATTTTTAGCACCTTGCGGCGTAATTTCGCCATGCAGTTTTTTTCCTCCTCTAATTTGAAAACTTCCGCTCATTCTTATTTCCGGTTTTTATTGTTTTGAATATTTTTTCTGTTATTTTGGTTCTTTGGATTATTTCGCGGATACGATTTATTGGTTCGGTTCGTTGCGTAATAAATTTTACTTTTTTCTAGTGAATCCAAAACGGTTAAATCCAAACGGTTTTTCGAAAGGTCTTTTAAATGACGGAAAATCACCTCATCCTGTACGTGTTCTTTGTTATAAACATTATACGATTTTTTCATATTGTTGGCAATCACCTGAATCAAAGCGTCTTTTTCGTCGCCTGCTTCTAACTCAATTGCTTTATCGATCAACTGCAAAATACTTTTCCCGTAAAATTTAAAATCACCCTGAAGTTTCGGGTATTCCATTCTTTTAGGTTTCACCTTCATTTCTTCCTGGGTTAGGATATGATAAGGTGAATCTACGTCTAAATCATATTTTGCTAAAATGAAAAGATGATCCCACAATTTATGTTTATAATTTTCTTCATCACGGAGCTGAGGATTTCTCTGACCCATAAAATCTACAATCGCCACCGCCATTTCATTACGTTCGTCTCTGTTTTCAATCTCCTTGCAACGTTCTACCAGTTGCTGTATAATTCGGCCGTATTCCGGCATTTGGAGATGCGTTTTGCTTGTATTGTATTCCATAGGTGCAAATATAAGAATTTGTTGAGGTTAATGGTTTTAGTTTGCTGTAATTTTTTGGGCGTGCCCCTTCATTGCCGTTGCTGAGCGCTGTTAGGGCTTGTAGCCCTAACAACGCTTTCCCCTCCATTTGGGTCGGTCTTCGGCTCCAATCTTTTTTTTAGAAAGAATTTGTTCAAAAAGAAGACTTAGAAAAAAAAGGATTTCCACCTGCGTCCTCACGCAGACCCGTTCATGACTTCAATTCCCGAATTAAAATCGGGATTTAGAATTTTTTTTTTAAAAGATTAAAGCAATTTTATAATTATCAAAATAAGTTTCGGTTATAACCTTTGGGAAATATTAATGGATAAACGGGCTAAAGCGCGTTCCTGTTGATACCGAAACTGATATTTCAAAAAAGTATCACCCTTTCTTTTTTTAACTTTCAGAGAAAGGATATAATGTGCAAAAAGGAATCTCCCGTCTGTCATCTCTTATCTTCTGCGAAGCACTATATCATCTACTCCACAAACTTTTTCCGCTCTTCTGCAGTAGGAATTTCGCAGGCTCCAGAATTGAGTTTTTTCCTGTTTGCCGCTACGCTGTTGTAAAAGAAATCAGTCAGCGAAGTTGGCAAAAACCGCAAATAAGATAATAGTTGATACGATCCTCCGATGAGTTCACAAACCTTGAAAACAGCCTGTGATTTCTGTAAATAATATTTTTCAGGTTTCCAAAGGTAAAGAGTGCTGAGGTTTTTTACTTCCAAATTCCTTTCGCTTAAAAACTGCTGACCAAAATTCGATTGCAAAGCAGCAAACAGAAAATTATTCTTCGAATCTTTTTTTAAGATCCAGTGCACCCAGAAATTACAGAAGCCGCATTCCCCATCATAGAGAACGTAATATTTGGAAGGATCAATTTTTGTCATTATTTAACTTTAAAATCAGATTTTTCAACTGAAGTCGGTAAATCATTTAAAATACGCGTGTCGTTCTCCATAAATTTGAAATAATCGATCACTTGCTTTTTATCCGCCGCATTTAATTTAGCTTCGGGATGAAGGATTACATAAGAATCCAGCGGCATTTCATTTTCCTCCATCATTTCAACAGCTTCTTTCAATTTCTTGATCTGCCGTTTCGTCTCGTAAGTTGCAAAAGTCGAGAAGTTCAGCTCTTTTCTGCCTTCTTTAATATGGCTTTCCAGAAACCAACCAAATGGCTGCGTATTCGCATACCACGGATATTTTGTTTCATTGCTGTGACAGTCGTAACAGGCATTTCGAATTAAATTAGCCGTTTTCTCCGGGGTGTTTTTAATTTTTAAGAAATCCATTTGCGGTGTGGCAACGGGATTATTCTTATCAATCGGAAAAAACTGTATCAGTATAAAAGCCACGATGATAATTATCAGTACTTTTTTCATTTTAAAAATTTTGTTGTGTGAATTTATAACTTTAATTTTAAATGAGAAAAAACTTTCAACGTTATAGATTTTATAAATCGAAAATCATTTTTTGATTGATGAGAAATTTGTACTTTTGCATCAGAAATTTTAAAACAACAATATTATGTCATTAGTAGGAAAAAAATTCCCAAACATCTCCATCGATGCAATGTCTGAAATGGGTGATGATTTAAAAATCAACATTTTTGAAGAAGCAACCAAGAACGAACAAAAGGTTCTTTTATTCTGGTACCCAAAAGATTTCACTTTTGTTTGCCCGACAGAACTTCACGCTTTTCAGGAGGCTTTAGGTGAATTTGAAAAAAGAAATACCAAAGTAATCGGTGCTTCCTGTGACACCAATGAAGTACACTTTGCCTGGTTAAACACCCCAAAAGACAACGGTGGAATCGAAGGAGTTACTTACCCGATCCTGGCAGATACGCACAGACAGTTAGCAAACCTTTTAGGAATTGTAGATCAGGATTTTGATTATGATGAAGAAGGAAACGAATCTTTCACAGGATCAAATGTAACGTATAGAGCTACTTATTTGGTAGACGAAACTGGAAAAATCTTCCATGAAGCGGTGAACGATATGCCGTTAGGAAGAAACGTGAAAGAATTTTTAAGATTAATCGACGCTTACACTCACGTACAAAAACACGGTGAAGTTTGTCCTGCAAACTGGGAAGAAGGAAAAGATGCAATGAAAGCAAACAGAACTTCTACCGCAGAATATTTAGCGTCTCACAAAAACTAAAAAAAAAGAATTATGTATACAGAATTAGCAGATGACACTTTGCAGCAAATCGTAGCAGACAACGATAAAGTTGTGGTGCAATACGGCGCGACATGGTGTGGAAACTGCCGGATTATGAAACCTAAATTCAAAAAATTGGCGGCAGAAAATGAAGACATTCCTTTTCTATACGTCGATGCAGAAAAATTACCTGAAAGCAGAAAATTAGCAAAAGTAGATAATTTACCAACGTTTGCTATTTTCAGTAAAGGAGAGCTGGTGAATCAGGTTCAATCGAATCAGGCAGAAAGTCTTATTAATCTTTTTAAAGAACTTAATTAATGAAATTACCTGTAATCAGACAGTTTTACCAAACGCAGTCTGTAGAAAATCTAGAGAAAACTTTAGAAGTCATCGAAGCATTTACGGAATTCAGAGGAACAACTGAAGAAGATCTTAACGTTGCCGGAGAATTGATTACCAATATCTGCGGCGCACTCGAAGTTCATGCAAATGTTGCGACCGGAATGGCGGAAAGAGACGCGCTGAACTCTTTTGCTCAAAAGGTTTTAGGATCGATCGACAAGTAGTTTTCAAGTAAAAATGAAAGAAAAAAGGTGGGAAATTATTTTCCCACCTTTTTATTTTAATCGTCTTTACGGTCTTTGCGATTTTTGTTGTATTTCTTATTGTGGTCTTTGCCCTTTTTGTAATCCTTATAATTCCGATCTCTGTAGTCGTCATCACGAGATTTTTCCCACTGATTATTTCTTTTTTTCTGTTGCCCTTTCGCGTAATCAGTTGCTTTACCACCGTAGATTTTTTTCGCCTGTCCTGGTGGAAGGTTTTTTCGGTTTTGATTAGGATAATACACGGTTTGGTTTCCGTTTCTTCCTAAAACACCGGGTTGTCCGTACACGTCTCCTGTTCGGATTACCGTTCCGTTTTGATACACATTTCCGTTTCGGTCGCGATAGACTTCACCGCGGCGGTAAACCTGTCCGTCTCCGGCTCTGTAAACCGTACCATTATTTACTCCATCATTGGGGTAACTGTTTCCGTACGGATTCTGGGTCGCACCGCAAGAAGTAAGCGTAACCGCCAAACCTGCTCCTAATAGTATTTTGAATAGATTTTTCATTATTGAAATTTTAAAGATTTAACTTTAGACCTTTCAATGATGATGCCAACTCATAAATAAGTTCGATTTTTTACTTTATTAAAATGGAAACTTCTATAACCTACTGATTATCTCTATGAAAACGACATCAAATTTGTCCTGTTAATTCGTTTTTATGACTTCAAATTTTCACTAAAAAAACTTTCGAAATTTTAATCAATATCTATTTTAAATTTAAACTTTCCGCCACTTTCAAAGCACATTTTTCCCCATCAATTGCAGCAGAAATAATTCCACCCGCATAACCTGCTCCTTCGCCACACGGATACAAACCTTTGATCTGAAGATGTTCCAAAGAAAAGGAATCTCTCGGAATCCGAACCGGAGACGAAGTTCTGCTTTCCGGTGCGTGCAAAATCGCTTCATTCGTCATGTATCCTTTCATGGATTTTCCAAATTCTACAAATCCCTGCCGCATAATCTGACTTAAAAATCCCGGGAAAACTTCTCCCATTTCAATCGATGTCGTTCCGGGAACATAAGAGGTTTTGGGAATATTTTGCGAAATTTTATTTTGGGTAAAATCGACCATTCTCTGCGCAGGAACTTTTTGAGTTTCGCCCGCCAAATGCCAGGCTTTCTGCTCGATTGCTTTCTGAAACTCCATCCCTGCTAAAGGTCCGAATTTTTGATAAGGTTTGAAATCCTCTAATTTCAACTCGACCACAATTCCTGAATTTGCGGTGGGCTGATCTCTTTTGGAAGGCGACCAACCATTCGTAACCACTTCGCCAGGACTCGTCGCACACGGCGCAATGACACCGCCCGGACACATACAAAATGAGTACATTCCGCGGCCGTTGACCTGTTTCACCACAGAATACGGTGCAGGTGGCAAAAACTCACCACGATAATCGCAGGAATACTGAATCCGGTCAATTAATTCCTGGGGATGTTCTGCTCGTACGCCCAAAGCAAAAGGTTTGGCTTCAATATAAATATTTTTCTTATGCAGCAATTCGAAAATATCCCGTGCGGAATGTCCCGTTGCTAAAATAACTTTATTGACTGAAATGATGTTTCCATTCTGCAGAACAACACCCTGCATTTCGCTGTTTTTCACCACAAAATCGGTGACGCGGGTTTCAAATAAAACTTCTCCGCCACAAGCGATAATTTGTTCACGGATATCCTGAATAATTTGGGGCAGTTTATTGGTTCCGATATGGGGATGGGCATCGACCATGATATCTGGAGTAGCTCCAAAACCAACAAAAAGTGCTAAAATACGATCGATATCGCCGCGCTTTTTTGAACGGGTATATAATTTTCCGTCAGAGTAAGTTCCTGCTCCACCTTCGCCAAAGCAATAATTAGAATCTTCATTTACAATTCCGTCAACATTAATGGCTTTCAAATCACGGCGACGGCCCCGCACCTCTTTTCCGCGCTCTAAAACAATCGGTTTCAGTCCCAGTTCTATCAGTTGTAAAGCAGCAAACAATCCGGCAGGACCAGCGCCCACCACAATTACTTCCTGCCTGTTCGCGACATTTGGATAGTCCGGTAATTCAATTTTAGCGGGAGTATAATCTTCACCAATTAAATAAACAATTCCTTTAATATTTACTTTCACCGCCTTTTGCCGGGCATCGAAAGAGCGTTTCAAAACCACTGCTTTAAGAATTTCTTCCGGACTTATTTTACAGAATTTTGCGACCTGTTGTGCTAATAAATCTTCGCTGGCAGCAACTTGGGGCGATACTTGAAATTGAAATTCTTTTGGCATTGAATAGAGTTAAGAGTAAAGTTTTTAAAAGGTTTTCATCGGATCAATCATTCCTGCTGCAAATTTCTGCTTTTTATTCAATACAAATAATATAAAATAAAAATTTATCATCTAAATTCCCACTACCCTGCTTCTTCTTTCGAGTAACACAACATTTCGCCACTTTCCGTTCATTTCGCCAATTCTTTCTCTTGTGCCGATCATCGTAAAACCATGCTTTTCATGAATTTTCACGCTCACTGTATTCTCGGGGAATATTGCGGCCTGTAAAGTCCAGAAGCCGTTTTCTTCACTATCGAGAATCAGTTTTTTCATCATCACGGTTCCCAGTCCTTTTCCCTGAACTGAAGTGTCTAAATAAATGCTGACTTCGGCAACACCTTTAAAACAATCGCGATTGCTGACAGGTTGCAGGGCGCACCAACCCACCACTTCATCCGTTTCATTTTCTAAGACGAAACGGCACACATTAAAATGTTTGGTATCCCAGGCTTCCCAGGCAGGTGCAACTTTATCGAATGTCGCATTTCCACCGTTAATTCCCTGTTGAAAAATTTCTAAAACTTTATCGCCATCTTCGGGACGCATTGGTCGTATTTCGTAATTCATTGTTTTCTAAATTATAATTTCTGATAAGAGCCTATTTATTTTTTTTGCCGCCAAAGAATCAAAAGAGCAATTCGAAAAATCAGTCATACAAAAGTTGAATTGATTCCTGCATTCCCATTTTGCATTTTTATGGAAATCCTGTTCTCCACTTTTATTCTTTGTCACTTTATGGTTTAAAGATTTATATTTTCAAACAGTTCCTTAAAACTTATGGCTTTTTCTGGGGAATTTTCGACGGCGGCGTGAAAATTTGGTAGAGCCGGTTTCCTTATCAATAGAAATAACACTGATGTTACCGTCAACTTCCAAAACTGCCAGTTTCACATCGATGATTTTTTCGATCCCGTGTTCCCGGACAGCTTCTTCCAACTCATCAAAACTAACTTCCTGTTCCTTCATTTTTAAATTATCCACGACGCCGTCTTTGATTAAAATGATCGGATCAGATTCTACCAGACTTTTAATCTTTGGATTTTTGAAAATTATTTTTTTAACGATAAAATTGGCTATAAATAAAACCAGTGCCGCGACCAAACCTCCTTCTAAACTTACATTAGAACCCACCATTGCATTCTGAACGGCATTTGAAATCAAAAGAAGCAACACAATATCACCTGCATTTAACTGCGAAAGTTGATTCTTTCCAAAAACCCGGATTGCGGCAAACATAAAAAGATAGACTGCGAGACTCCGTAAAGCGACATCAACAAATGGATCCATTATTTACTTTTTTATAATACAAAGTAAAAGAAAATAAAAAAACCGAACATCACATTCGGTTTTTGATTTTTTAAATAATTACTTTAACTGTTTAATTCTCTTTTCAAGAATTTTGCAGTTAAAGATTTTTTTGATTTGGCGACTTCTTCGGGCGTTCCTTTGGCAATGATTTCTCCACCGCGGTAACCACCTTCCGGACCGATGTCGATGATATGATCTGCCAATTTAATTACATCTAAATTATGTTCAATGATAATAAACGAATTCCCCAGTTCGACCAATTTATTGATGGCGTCCATCAACACTTTTACATCTTCAAAATGCAATCCGGTCGTTGGTTCATCCAAAATATACAAAGTATTTCCGGTTTGTCTTTTCGATAATTCTGTGGCGAGTTTAATCCGTTGCGCTTCTCCTCCACTCAAAGTTGTAGATTGCTGACCAAGCGTGATATATCCCAAACCGACATCCTGCATGGTTTTTACTTTGGAAAAGATCTTAGGAATCGGCTGGAAAAATTCGGTGGCTTCATCAATCGTCATTTCCAAAACATCAGAAATGGATTTTCCCTTATAACGGACTTCTAAAGTTTCACGGTTAAAACGTTTGCCATTACAGGTTTCGCAATGAACGTACACATCAGGCAGGAAATTCATTTCAATCACTTTCAAACCTCCGCCCTGGCAGGTTTCGCAACGTCCGCCTTTTACATTAAAGGAAAACCGTCCCGCTTTGTAACCCCGGATTTTAGACTCGGGAAGTTCAGCAAAAAGATTCCTGATATCGGTAAACATTCCGGTATAAGTTGCGGGATTCGAACGCGGTGTTCTGCCAATCGGCGTTTGATCCACATCAACTATTTTGTCGATGTTATCAATTCCTTCAAATTTTTTGTAGGGTAAAGGTTCTTTTACGGCTCTATAAAAATGCTGATTTAAAATTGGATACAAAGTTCCATTAATCAAAGAAGATTTTCCACTTCCTGAAATTCCTGTCACAACAACCAGTTTTCCAAGCGGAATTTCTAAATTGACATTCTTCAGATTATTTCCGGTCGCACCTTTTAGAATTAGTGTTTTTCCATTTCCTTCTCTGCGAACTTCGGGAACTTCTATTTTGCGTTTTCCGGTCAGATAATCTGCGGTGATGGTATCGGCATTTAATAAATCTTTCGGTTTTCCCTGCCAAAGAACTTCACCACCGAATTTCCCTGCACGCGGACCGATATCCAAGACCTCATCGGCTTCCATAATCATATCTTTGTCATGTTCTACAACGATTACAGAATTTCCGATATCGCGTAAGTTTTTCAAAGATGCAATAAGTCTTTCATTATCTCTTTGGTGCAAACCAATCGACGGTTCATCTAAAATATAAAGCACATTCACCAGTTGTGAACCGATTTGTGTTGCCAAACGAATCCTTTGAGATTCCCCGCCGGAAAGCGTTCGTGAACTTCTGCTCAAACTCAGATAATCCAAACCGACATCGAGCAGAAACTGCAGTCTGGTTTTGATTTCTTTTAGAATTTCGTGAGCGATGATTTTATTGTTTTTGCTGAATTTATCTTCAACCTGAATCAACCATTCTTTTAAATCAAGAAGCGATAAAGCATTAATTTCTGCGATATTTTTGCCATCGATTTTAAAACTTAAACTGGACGCCTGCAAACGCGCTCCGTTACAGTCCGGACAAACCTCTTCTGTGGTGAAATGGCGTTCTAACAAAGTAGCATCGTAACTTTCTTTGTCATCAATCATTTCATTAATCAAGGAAACTAAACCATCGAAATTGACTTTGATTTTCTTATTAATTCCTGCCAGTTTTAAATCTTTATTGATTTCTTTGTGGCAACCGTGGTAGATGTAATCCAGGGCTTCTTTCGGAATATCCTTAATCGGCGTTGCCATAGAAAGACCAAAAATCTCCAAGATATTTTTAATCTGACCCAGAATCCATTTGTTAGATTTAATGTCTTCTAACGGCAGCAAACCACCCTGATTGATAGAAAGTTTCGGGTTTTCTACAAAATAGTCGGTATTCACTTTTTTCACCATGCCCAAACCTTTGCAATACGGGCAACTTCCTTTCGGAGAGTTAAACGAAAAAGTATTCGGTTCCGGCAAAGACAATGAATGTCCGGTGTCGGCATCCATTAAATTTTTAGAGAAATACTCTATATTTTCACTTGCTAATTTTTGAATTCCAATCACTCCTTCGCCCATGTGCAACGCAGTTTTTAAGGATTGTTCCATTCTGGCTTCAGATGCGTTTTCGCCGATAATCCACCGGTCGATCACGATATCGATGTCGTGGGTTTTGTAACGGTCGAGTTTTAGATCATATTCAATATCCAGAATCTCGCCATCAATTCTTGCCTGACCATATCCTTTCTTAGCCATCTGCACAAAAAGTTCGTGGTAATGCCCTTTTCGGGAACGAACTGCCGGAGCAAGCAACATTACTTTCTCTCCTTTATAATTATTTTTAATGGCCTCTAAAATCTGTTCTTCGGTGTAACTTACCAGTCTTTGCCCAGTCGTTAAAGAGTATGCATCTGAAACTCTGGCAAAAAGCAGACGTAAAAAGTCATACAGTTCGGTGACTGTTCCTACGGTAGAACGTGGATTTTTATTCGTCGTTTTCTGTTCAATCGCAATCACGGGAGAAAGTCCGTCGATTTTATCAACATCCGGTCTTTCCAGTCCACCGAGAAATTGTCTGGCATACGCCGAAAAAGTTTCGATATATCTTCGCTGACCTTCCGCAAAAATCGTATCAAAAGCCAACGATGATTTCCCACTTCCTGAAAGCCCGGTGATTACGACCAGTTCATTGCGCGGAATTTTAACATCGATATTTTTTAAATTGTGTTCACGGGCTCCGTAAACTTCTATATATTCTTTAGGATCTTTCATTTTTAAACCTCGAAATTTGAATTTTCGGGATTGGCAAAAATACGGAATTTTTATAGGATAATAAGTTAAGAATTCTAGATTGAATTTTAATTTAGAATTAAAAATAATGAATTAAAGCAGCCTCAAAAAATTAATTTAAGAATTGATTTCCACTCCATTTAACCGAATTAAAAAAACATGATCGAGTTTCCCGGGCGATTTAGAAATTGCAGAATCCGCAGACCTGCATCATATCAAAAATATTACCGAAAAAAAACCTGAACGCACCGCGATGGTTTGGAATACTATGGAAAATTTTAAGCTAAAATCCCTTTATATTGATGGAGAAAAAAAATCAAAACTAATGTTAGTGACTGTTATGATCATTTACCTAGTATTTCTTCAGCAAAAGGAATGCATATCGAAAACAGTGAAAATTTACGGGCTTGAG
This sequence comes from Chryseobacterium sp. MDT2-18, assembly GCF_030815285.1. Taxonomy (NCBI): domain Bacteria; kingdom Pseudomonadati; phylum Bacteroidota; class Flavobacteriia; order Flavobacteriales; family Weeksellaceae; genus Chryseobacterium; species Chryseobacterium sp. MDT2-18. The sequence continues at coordinate 173,669 of NZ_JAUSWQ010000006.1, forward strand.
CTCATCACATTATTAAAACAAAGAAAGTGTCTCAATACTCCAACTAACCCTCAGAGATTCTAATATTTGAACCCTATGCTCGAACAGGAGTCCGTGAGAAAACCATAAAAAAAGCCGTTTCATATAGTTATGAGACGGCTTCTTTTTTGTGGAGGATATCGGGATCGAACCGACCACCTTTAGACTGCCAGTCTAACGCTCTAGCCAGATGAGCTAATCCCCCATTTTAAAATCCAAATTTTACAAAGTAAATTTCGGATTTGCAATGATACAAATTTTTGTGATTTAAAAGCAACATTTCTGTATTTATTTTTTTTCGGCAACCAGGGAATATACGAGCGGAATTCTATTTTCAAATTGTGGGATTTGATATTTTCCTTTTTCGACTTCCTCAATATGCCGGAAACACGGATATGGAGACCAATTGTATTCCTGAAAGCTTTGCAGAAGGAGATCCTCACTTGATAAACTGGTAAAAACTTCTGAAAGGGAATGATTCCAACTCACTTCTTCATTCATCAAATCGGCACGTGGATCGGCATATGTTCCCTGATTGGTTTCAATAATCTGTTCATTATTAAAATAACTGTGTTTGACAAAAGTGAAGTCGTCATCATACATCCAAACCACGGGATGAAATTCTACGAAGATCAATTTACCCCCAGGTTTTAGAAAATGAGCAATCACTTCGGCCCACTTCTGCAAATCGGGAAGCCAGCCAATTGTGCCATAAGTCGCATAAACAATATCGAATTTTTGATGTAAAACATTTGGCAAATCATAGACATCTGAAACTAAAAACTGAGTATCTGTTTCACACTGTTGCGCTAATTTCTTTGCTGCCTCAATCGATTTATCCGACAGATCGATTCCTGTAACTTTTGCTCCTAAACGGGAAAGTGAAATAGAATCCTGTCCGAAATGACATTGCAGATGAAGAATGTTTTTGTCTTTGATATCGCCTAAAAGCTCCAGTTCAATGGAGTTTAAAGAAGTTCGTCCTTTTACAAACTCATCTACGAAATAGAAATCAGATTTTAAATGCGAATCTACTTTTGCATTCCATAATTTACGATTGATATCGAGATAATTTTCCATTATTTCCAGATTAAAAATAAAGTTCCGGCGATAATTAAAGAAGCGCCGACTGCTGTTTTCCAGGTTAATGTTTCGCCTAAAAATATGATGGCAAAAATTATAGTCAACGCCAAACTGAGTTTATCAATCCCGGCTACTTTTGAGACTTCGCCCATTTGCAAAGCTTTAAAATAAAAAATCCAGGAAAAACCGGTTGCAAATCCCGATATGATGAGGAAAATCCAGTTTCGTGACGAAAGTTCTCCGAGCGCTTTATATTCATTTCGGAAGAAAACGATCATCCAAATCATGATTAAAACAACGACTGTTCGGATAGCAGTCGCCAGATTAGAGTTTACATTTTCTACACCGACTTTAGCAAAAATCGCTGTCGCTGCTGCAAATAAGGCAGAAAGTAAAGCGTAGATCCACCACATTTTTTGAGTTATTAATTCTGTAACCGTGACAAGATTCTGAATCTTGTGGTTACCTTTGTTTAATCTAAAAATTCTTCTACCGACTGAATAATCTGTTCACCCGTTTTTAAATTCTTAATGGTTATTTCCCTGTCTGAAATTTCCTGTTCTCCGTAGAAAACCAAATTGGGAATTCCCTTTTTCTCAGCGTATGTAAATTGTTTTTTCAGTTTTGCAGATTCCGGATATAATTCTGCAGAAATGCCTTTTGACCGAAGTTGACCAATCACTTTCATGGCCGCTAAAGATTCGTTTTCGCCATAGTTGGCAAAAAGATATTGCACCACGTTTATAGAATCCTCAGGAAATAAACCAAGTTCTTCCATGACCAGATAAATTCGGTCTAGACCGAAAGAAATCCCAATTCCGGGAATGTTTTTCACACCGAAAACTTCGGTTAAATTATCATATCTGCCACCGCCGCCGATGGACCCCATCGCAACATCAGTCGCTTTCACTTCGAAAATTGCGCCGGTATAATAATCGAGCCCACGTGCTAAAGTAATATCGAATTTTAAACTTTCTTCAGAAATCCCCAATTCAAAAGATTTCGTCAATACAAATTCCAACTCCTCTACGCCAGCCGTTCCGATTTCATTTCCCTGAAATTTCTCTTTTAACTGTGCTAAATTCTCCAGTGCTTTTTCACTTTGATTAAAAAGAAAATCCAGTTTATCTATAGAGTCCTGACTGATGTTTTTTTCTAAAAGCTCTTTAACAACTCCCTCTTTTCCAATTTTATCGAGTTTGTCGAGCGCCACCGTAAAGTCGATCAGCTGATCTGAAATCCCGGCAAATTCTGCCAGACCAGAAAGAATTTTTCGGTTGTTCAAATGAAGAACAACATTCACTTTAAGTTCAGCAAATGACTTTAAATACAGTTGAACCAACTCTATTTCCTGCCATAAGCTCACGCTTCCCACCACATCCGCATCGCATTGGTAGAATTCGCGGAAACGTCCTTTCTGAGGACGGTCTGCGCGCCACACCGGTTGAATCTGATACCGCTTAAAAGGAAAAGTCATTTGACCGTGATTCATGGCAACATATCTGGCGAAGGGCACCGTTAAATCATAACGCAATGCTTTTTCGGAAATTTGCGAAATTAACTTTTGCGAGTTTTTGGCCAACCAGTCTTCGTCTTTTGTTTTCGACGCAAAGTCACCGGAATTCAGAATTTTGAAAATCAAACGGTCGCCTTCTTCGCCGTATTTTCCGGTTAAAGTGGAAAGGTTTTCGAAACTTGGTGTTTCTAAAGGCTGAAAACCAAACAGTTCAAAATTCTTTTGTAAAATATTGATAATAAACTTTCTCCGGTAAACTTCTTCGGCGGAAAAATCTCTGGTTCCTTTGGCTAAACTGGGTTTCATAGGTATCGTAATGAATAATAGGTGTTGATTAATTATGCTGGCAATATACTTGCATCAGTCTGCAAAAATACGGAAATATTAATCTAAATCCCTAAAAATGCCTGATCATCCAAAGGTTGCAGCCGCTATGTCCCGAATTGCCCAATGGTTTTTCTAAGTAAGTGAAACCCTGCTTTTCATAGATGGAAACTGCGGTAGAAAATTCGGGTAAACTTTCAATATAAATGGATTGATAACCCGATTTTTTTGCAAACTCAATACTTTTTTCCATTAATTTTTTGCCCAATCCTTTTCCACGACAATCTTGATGGATATAAAACTTAACGAGTTCACCACATTTTTCCGGTAAACCTTCGGTAGGGAAAATCCCGCAACAACCGCATAATTTGCCGTCTAATTCTGCGACAAACAATGCTGAGTTTTCTTTGCTGAACAACTCGTATAAATGATCTGTCGCTGCATCTTCATAAACAGTTCCCGGTGTAGGAACTTCAAAATCATGAAAGCAACTTCGTATTATTATTGCCAAAGCGCCATTATCTGATTTCTGAATTTTTCTAATAATTGTTTCCATTTTATAAATTTAATAAAACTTGCTGATTTAGTACCCTAAAAAAGAGTCTCGATCTGAGGAATTTACAAATCAAAAAAACCGAAGAAAATTTCTCCGGTTTTTGAAAATATATAGTTTTTGTGTTTTTAAACGGTTTCTAAAATCTCAATAATTTCCTGGCCGTAGTTTTCGATTTTATGTTTACCGAAACCTTTGATTTCGAGCAACTCTTCTTTTTTGGCAGGCTTGTATTTCGCAATTGAGAAGAGTTCTTTATTGGTTGCGATAAAATAAACCGGCAGTTTTTGATCTTTTGCTTTTTCCGACCGCCATAATTTGAGCGAGTCGAGAATTTTTATTTCATCTATGGAGAGTTCTACTTCCTTTTCTACACTGTATTTTTCAGATTTCGGTTCATTGATCTGCAATTCCAATTCTTCGAAATAAAGAACAACAGACCAATAACTTTCTTCGTCTTTTACAAAAGCGGTTTCGTACTTCAGAATGGTGTTTTGCTGGAGAAAACGGTCGAGCCTTTTTTGATCATTGTAAATGAATTCATCTGATAATCTGATTTTAAATATTTGAATTTTCATGGTATTTGTGTTTTTAATATTAATTTTCAAAAGGGAAAGCAAGCCGGATTTCCAGATTTCATGGGGAAAATCCGGTTTTGCTTATCCCTTCTATCTACTGCCCAAAAGCAAAAGTTCTAAAACCCGAACTTCCGTAATGTAGCGTTTCTGGCCATCTTTATCATCATAGTTTCGGTATACGATTTTTCCTTCCACGGCGATTTCCTTTCCTTTTTCGACGTATTTTTCCATAATATCTGCTGTTTTTCCGCTGCAGACCAAGTTGTGCCATTGTGTTTCTTCTACTTTTTCACCCATGGCATTGGTGTAATGATCGGTAGTTGCCAAACTTACTCTGGCCAACTTTCCGTTTTCAAATTGTACAATTTCTACGTCTTTTCCTGTTCTACCCACTAGGGTAATTTTGTTTCTTAGTGACATGGCATTAGATTTATATAATTAAACATTAGAAACGAGTCTCACTGTCTTTCCCGAATCTCTACTGCAAAGGTTCACAAGCTTTCAAAAATTAGTCGGTACGGAACCGCTTACTATCGTTTGTATCCATTTGCATCGGATAAAACACTATTTACCAATATTATACAAAAAGTATTTTTTGAGGAAAAAGCTCAAATGTTTTTTAAGAATTCAAAAGACCAAAAAATTGGCTCACCAATTCCAAATGGAGATTTTAATATTCTAAATGCGTTAAATGTTTAAAAAAGGAGAAGAATTTAAAGTTTAAAACCACAAAATTTCCAATCTGCGAAACCGAAATTGCGTTTTAAGTAGAATTTTACAGGAAATTTTATGTCTTTGCGTTTGTCTGTAATTTTAATTTTAAAAAAAATATTCAGCTCAAAATTTAATTTTCCGTACAAAATCAAGAGCCCAATTTTTAATTATAAGAAAACTGATTCTCCGGGAAAATGTCGAATTCGGTTGAAGCGTTTGCTGTCGAACGGTACTTTTTACGAAGAATTTTATTGATATTTTTAAGTGCGCCTGTGGTTCCTATTTTGATGGAATTTTCTGCAGAACCCAGAAGGCGACCGTTCTTTCTGTAGGTATCATAAGAAGTCTCTGCGAGTAATTCACCAGTCGAACTGTAAATTTTCATGCTTACAATCACCTGATTAGAAAAAACATACTTCCCAAATCCTACTTTAAAATATTTTACTTTCGGAACTACCGCATATTGGGCATTATTATTTTCACAAAACTCACTAATCAGCTTCGTTTCTGCATCGTCATAAGGAATATTATAATCTACCCGCAGCAATTTGCTGTTTTTAGAAGAACTTAACTGATCAGACAGTGCTGAGAAAAAAGCGGAATAAGTAGGTTCTTTTATTTCTTCAATATCAGGGAAAACTTCAGGATTGAAATAAAGTATCTGATGAATTTTGGTATCTCTACTCAACAAACCAATCTGGGCAGAAACTACACAGCAAGAAGTTAACAGTAAGAAGACTGTAAAATGTGTTTTAATTAAGTAAAGATTTTTCATGTGTTTTGTACTGCAAAGATACTGCCATCCAATCATATAGACAATAGAATTTTAAGATTTATTTAACATTTGTTATTAAATTTCTGATTTACAAAAGCGATAATGCTTTCAAGATTAAATAATTAGTTGTACTTTTGCACCCGTTACATAATAATCATTAAAACAATATTGGAATGTACTTAACAACTGACAAGAAGAAAGAAATCTTCGGAAAACATGGAAAGTCTGACACAGACACTGGAAGCGCAGAGGGACAGGTTGCCCTTTTTACTTACAGAATTAACCACCTTTCAGGTCACCTGAAAAGAAACCACAAAGACTACGCAACAGAGCGTTCTTTAGTACTTTTAGTAGGAAAAAGAAAAGCACTTTTAGATTATCTTAAGAAAAAAGATATTAATCGTTACAGAGCTATTATTGCAGAACTTGGTTTAAGAAAATAATCATTTTCCAGACAAAATTAAAGCAACTCGAATTCGGGTTGCTTTTTTTATGCTTAAGAGCCAGTAGATTTGCTTTAAAAACCACAAAAGGCACAAAAGTGATATTTTTTTAAATCTTTCAAAAGATCAAAAAAGGAAACTATCGTAAGAAATTTCCTTTTTTGCTCTTTTGGAGACTGTCCTTTTTGGGATTTTCTTTTATGACATCCGGTTTAAAGATTTATCATTTTTAAACCGGTGCTAAGTTTTTAAAAATAAATTTTTAAAGGATTATTTCTTTTTTTTCGCTTTTGATTTTGCTTTTTCCTGTGCTCGGTTGGCTCCAATTTTTTTCGGAATCTTTCTGGCATGAGGACCACCCCAGTTTTCTTTTTTGTTTTTGTCTTTCTTCTCGTGAAATGCGCCACCACCATCTTCCAGCTTTACCGTATGGGCATTTTTCATCACCACTTCATCTTTTTCAGAAGCGATTTTCACCGGATTGATTTTAACTTCAGCCGGAAAATCTTTGATGATTACCGCTTTATCCATTAAAATTTCTATATCTAATAAGTGGCTGTCTTCATTTTTAGTCACAAAAGAAACAGCTATACCATTTTTATCTGCACGACCGGTTCTACCAATTCTGTGGATATACTGCTCTGGAACTTCTGGAATTTCAAAATTAATAACGTGGGTAATATCTGAAATATCTAAACCACGCGCCATAATATCGGTAGTAATCAATCCGCGGACTTCCTGGGATTCGAAACTTTTCATCGCATTCAAACGGTAATTCTGTGATTTATTAGAGTGAATTACATCGAACTGATCCGGGAAAAGTTCTTCGATTTTGGTATAAAGTAAATCGGCATGCTTCTTATTATTACAGAAAATAAGAACTTTCGAAAAGTCTTTATCTGTTTGTAAAAGATGTTGCAGCAAATTGATTTTGGTATTAAAGTTTTCCACTTTATAACCAACCTGTTCAATTTTCTCCAGCGGCGTTCCTGATTTCGCCAATGAAATTTCCATCGGACCGGAAAAATATTCGTAGAGCAAAGCATCTACTGCTTCGGTCATGGTCGCAGAAAAAAGAATATTCTGTCTTTTATCTTTCATCATCTGGAAAATGTGTGTCAACTGCGCTTTGAAACCAAGATTCAGCATTTCATCAAATTCATCGATGATTAATTTATTCACTTCTTTTAATGAAATTGCATTATCAATCGCCAAATCCATTACTCTTCCGGGCGTTCCTACGAGGATATCGCAACCGTCTGCGAAAAGTAACTTTTGAGTTTTAATATTTTTTCCACCATAAATCCCGATGACTCTGGCCGTAATATTTTGGGTTAAATGCTCAACAATTCCAGCAACCTGAACGACCAGTTCACGGGTTGGTACAAGGATAAGCACTGTTGGGTTGCCCGTTTTATTGTATTTCCAGGTTTTAAGAACCGGGAGGAGATACGCCAAAGTTTTTCCGGTACCAGTTTGCGCAATTCCCATCACGTCCCGTCCTGAAAGAATCGGGCTCAGGGTTTTCTGTTGAATCGGTGTCGGTTCAAATAAATTAGAATCCGCTAAAACATCAAGAATTTTTTCGGGAAGATCGAAATCGGCAAAGGTCATTTTTTCCATTTTGCAAAGATAGTTTTTTTGAGAGGATTAGAATATATCTAATTTTTTTATAAAGCATTAAAAATTTTTATATATGTCTGCTCTCAATCATAATGCAAAGTTTTAACACAAAGTTCGCAAAGATTTTATTTACATACCTTGTGTTTTACTTGTGTTTTTAAGATTCACAAAGGCGTTTCATTTAGCAAGGGAGAAGAAGTTTTAACAATATTACTAATTACGGATATGCATAAAAGTTTTAAAATAAAAAATTGGGTGTTCTTATGTTTTCTTTGTGTTTTTTATCTGACATAAGTCTTTTTTATTTCAATATTTATTAGAATAAAACAGAGTAAAAAGTTTTTTTACTCTAAAAACTATCTTTTTAGTACTCTTAAAAAAATGACAATCATTAGAACAATTGAAAGTATAGAATTCAAGACAATCAAAAGCGGGATATCTCCAACATTATAAGCACTTGCTGAATTCCAGAGAATCGCCGCAGCAATTATATTGGCACACAATATCATGGCTAAAATAAGATTGACAATACTGGATTTTATGAGTTGATGCGTTTTGTCAATATTTTTAATTTCGCTGGTAATGGTAAATTTATTTTCATCTAACTTTTGTAGAAGTGAGCGCAATTCTTTTGGGATTTCTTCTAAATTTTCACTGAGCTCCAAGAGTTTCTCAGAGCCGGATTTCACGAGTTTTTTCGGTGAGATTTTATTAAAAATTATTTTTTTAGTAAAAGGTTTCAGGCTCTTTACAATATCTAAATCCGGATTAATGCTTCTGCCAACTCCTTCTATTAAACTAATCCCTTTCAAAAGCAGGTATAAATAATCCGGCATATTGATTCGGTTATTCTTTAATGTATGGATCATTTTACCGACCAATTTCGGAACATCAATGTTTTTCAGAGAACCGCTGTGTACAAAATTGAGAACCTCTTCCACATCATTTTGAAAAGCTTTGTCATCCGGAATCTCATAACTCACCGCCATTTTTTTCAAATATTTAACAATCTTCGCGGCATTCTTCGACACAAAAGCCACAATTAATTGTTCCAGAATTTCTTTATCATTGGGCTGAATTTTTCCGACGGCACCGAAATCAATGAAAACTATTTTACCGTCTTTCTTCACCAAAACATTGCCCGCATGAGGATCTGCGTGAAAAAATCCGTAATCTAAAATCTGGGAAACAAAGACGCGCAAACCAACTTCCGAAATTTTCACCGGATCAATTCCATTCTCTAAAAGCTCTTGTTTATTGGTGATCTTTATTCCATCAATAAATTCCATGCAGAGGATATTGTTACTGCAAAACTCCTCATAAATTTTCGGGACATACGTTTCTTTATTATTTTTAAAATTGAGCGCAAACTGTTGGATATTATTCTTTTCATTGGTTAAAGAAATTTCTTCCAACAAAGATTTTTCGAAGGTAGAAACGGCGCTCTTTAAATTGAGTCTCGCTCCAATGTCGGAATAGGTTGTAATTACTTTTATCAAATCGTAAATCAGCAATAGATCATCCTGAATATTTTCCTGAACATTTGGCTTTTTAACTTTTAGAATTACTTCTGAACCGTCATTTAAAACCGCTTTATAGACTTGCGCAATCGAGGCCGTGGCCATAGGTTTTTTCTGAATTTTCCGAAAATATTCGTCCGGTGAAATATTGAATTCAAGTTCTAAAATCTCTTCCAGATTCAGATCGACTTCTTCGACTTTGTCCTGAAGTTTCTGCAATTCTACAATTAGTTCGGGAGGCAACAAATCTTCGCGGCTAGAAAACGTTTGACCCAATTTCACAAAAGTAGGTCCCAATTCCTCCAAAGCCATTCTTATTCTTTCATAAACGGAATTGGTCAGCACGATTTCATTTTCATCGACAGAAGGTTCATTGTTTTTCACAAGATTCATTCTGGCTAAAATATCTTTGAACCCATATTTGCTAAAAATAGAAATTAATTTTGCGGATCGCCTCAATTTTCTTTGCTGTTTATCGAACATAAAAATGTTTTACAATTACTTTCAAAAAGTATTCCCCAATTATTAAAAAAAGGGGAATAGTTATACGATATTATTTCAGTAAAATTGTCAAATTACTCCCACTCGATCGTCGCTGGTGGTTTGCTTGAAATATCGTAAGCAACGCGGTTTATCCCACGAACTTCATTGATAATTCTATTGGAAATGGTATCCAAAAATTCGTACGGAAGTCTGCTCCAGGTTGCGGTCATAAAATCGGTGGTATTGGCAGAACGAACAACCGCGGTATATTCGTAAGTTCTTTCGTCGCCCATTACTCCGACAGATTTTACAGGAAGTAAAACTACAAATGCCTGGGAAACTTTATCGTATAAATCATTCTTGTATAATTCCCCGATAAAAATATCATCAGCTTCCTGAAGAATTCTTACTTTATCTTCATCCACTTCGCCTAAAATTCTGATTCCCAATCCGGGGCCTGGAAAAGGATGACGGTGAACCAAATGATGAGGGATACCGAGCTCCTCGCCTACTTTACGAACCTCATCTTTGAAGAGTTCGCGCAAAGGTTCAAGCAATTCAAAATCCATTTCTTCGGGAAGCCCGCCGACATTATGGTGAGATTTAATTACAGAAGACGGTCCTTTTACACTCTGGCTTTCGATGACATCCGGATAAATCGTTCCCTGGGCCAGAAACTTCGCTCCTTCAATTTTATGTGATTCTTCATCAAAAACCGCGACAAATTCGTTTCCGATTACTTTTCGTTTTTGCTCAGGATCAGAGACCCCTTTAAGTTTAGACAGGAATCTTTCTGAAGCATCGATCATTTTAATTTTTAAATTGAAATGTTCGCCGTAATTTTCCATTACTTTTTTGCCTTCGTCTTTTCTCAAAAGTCCGGTATCAACGAAGATACATTGCAGCTGATCGCCGATCGCTTTATGAATTAAAACAGCAGCCACCGATGAATCTACCCCTCCGGAAAGTCCGAGAATTACTTTTTGATCACCTACTTTTTCTTTAATTTCCGCAATAGTTGTGTCGATATAATTGGTCAGCTTCCAGTTTTTTGGTGATTTACAAATATTGAAAACAAAGTTCTCCATCATTCTGGTACCTTCTTCGGTATGAGAAACTTCGGGGTGAAACTGCACACAATAGATTTTCTTCGATTCGTCGGAAATTGCAGAAATAACATCGGTCATTCCGTTGATGACAAAACCTTCGGGCAAGGTTTCCACTTCGTCGAAATGGCTCATCCAAACGGTAGAGAAGCGACTTACGCCAGAAAGTAAAGCGTTTGATTTTTGAATTTGAAGTTTGGCTTTTCCATATTCTCCTTTTTCTCCTTTTTTCACTTTTCCACCCAATAAATGAGTCGTTAATTGCATTCCATAGCAAATTCCAAGAACAGGGATATTTTGTTCGAAGAGTGCTTTATCTACTAGACTGGCATTTTCAGCGTTTACTGAACTTGGTCCACCGGAAAGAATTATTCCTGAAGGCTCCCGTTCTAAGATTTCTGCTAAAGGGGTATTAAAAGGAAGGACTTCTGAATAAACGCCCATTTCGCGGATTCTCCGTCCGATGAGTTGATTGTATTGTGATCCAAAATCGAGGATGATGATTCCGTTTTGCATATATGAATTTTTTGATGATAGATGATAGATGATAGATAATAGACAGATAGATTATAGATAATAGACTTTGATGTCGTTATAAAATGATTATCTGTTATAATTTCTAAACTGCTTTAAATTAGTTTTTTTACTTGGCTCTTTTTACTTTTTACTTGGCTCTTTTTACCTGGTGCGAAATAAGGAATTGTAATGAAAAGCAGGAAACAGCTTTAAAAAAATAGAAAAAAAGACGTGGAAAAACCACGCCTTATGAGTTAAAACTTACCGATGTCGTCTCTGTAATATTCGTAATCGTAGTGAATGATGTCTGCATCCTGGTACACTTTTTTACGGGCTTCGTCGAAAGTATCACCTGTTGCAACCAGACTTAGAACGCGTCCGCCAGTCGTCAGAATCTGGCTGCCTTTCACCCTGGCTCCGGCAAAAAGAAGTTGACTCGTCACTTTCTCGGTATTCCGAATTTCAAAACCTGTTTCAATTTGTCTTGGATAGCCGCCGGAACACATTACCAAACACACTGCTTTTTTGTCGCTGAATTTCAGTTCGATATCATTTCCTTCCAGGCAATCCATGATTACATCGTAGAGATTGTTTTCCATCAGCGCCATAATTACCTGCGTTTCCGGATCACCCAATCTCATGTTATATTCCAGCAAATAAGTTCCGTTTTCTGTAACCATTAAACCGAAAAAGATAAAACCTTTGAAACGGATATTTGAAGCATGAAGTCCTGCTAGTGTCGGTTTCAGGATATTTTCGTTAAAATCTTTCTGATGAGCTTCTGTAAATTCCGGACTTGGGGCAACGCTTCCCATACCACCGGTGTTGGGTCCTGTATCACCCGATCCGGCTTTTTTATAATCCTTTACCGGAATACATGGGAACAATTTATCCCCGTTTGAAAAGGCGATAATCGAAGCTTCAAAACCTCTCAAATATTCTTCGATCACCAACTGAATACCGGCATCACCAAAAATTCTTTCGATCATAAACTGGTGAATGGTCGTTTCGGCTTCAGCCAGGTCGTCAGCAATTACAACACCTTTTCCTCCGGCAAGACCACTGGCTTTAATGACCAAAGGAAACTTTTGTGTTCTTACGTAATCAATGGCATCCTGATACGCTTCAAACACCTTCGCTTTCGCCGTTTTGATATTGTGAGTCTGCATGAATTTTTTAGAAAACGCCTTGCTTCCTTCCAGTTCTGCAGTTCTTTTTCTCGGACCGAAAATCTTAAGATTATGTTTTTTAAATTCGTCTACAATGCCTGCAACTAAAGGAGCTTCCGGACCTACGACCGTTAAATCTATTCTTTCTTTGATCACGAAATCCCGCAACCCTTCGATGCTGTCTTCATATACATTTTGCCCCAGCGATTCTGTGGTTGCATTTCCTTTGGCGAAATACATTTTCGTAATCCTTTTATCGCTGCTAAGCTTTAAAGCTACCGCAGATTCTCTGGCGCCATTTCCTACTATTAAAATTTTCATTTGTAGTTTATTTATTAATGTTTAACGGTCAAATGGAATCGCTAACTTGATCCATTATTGAATCAAATTTTATTTAAAGCGATTTCACAGTTTATTATTTGTTTGCTTTTTACAAAATTACTCAATTGAAAGTGGATTTCAAATCGAGATGGAAAAAATTTCCATTCTAAATGTAGAATAGCAAAATTAATGCAAAAAGTGTCTCATTCCGGAAAACATCATTGGAATACCGTGTTCGTTTGCTGCTTCGATGCTATCTTCATCGCGCATACTTCCCCCGGGTTGAATGATTGCTTTGATGCCTTCTTTCGCACAAAAGTCAACAACATCTCTGAATGGGAAAAATGCATCGGAAGCTAAAACCAAATCTCCTTCAAATTTTAGTTTTGCTCTTTCTACAGCATGTTCGGTTGCCCAAATTCTGTTCACCTGCCCACCGCCGATTCCCAATGCCTGCACGCCGTTGGACACAACAATCGCATTTGATTTTACATATTTCACAACCCTTTGTGCGAATAATAACGCTTTTTCCTGCTCGGCTGTGGGTTTAAAAACAGTAACGGTTTTAATGTCTTCAGAAAATTGATTGTCATTATCCTGAACCAACATTCCACCATCGATTTTCACCCAGGTTTGCTGATCAGAAACCGGATTTTTAATTTTAATGATACGCAGATTTTTTTTCTTTTTCAAAAGCTCAACCGCATCTTCATCAAAATCCGAAGCCATCACAATCTCTAAAAATGTTTTACTGAGTTCTTCAGCCGTAGCGAAATCAACTTTAAAATTCATTCCGATAATTCCACCGAAAATTGAAACAGGATCGCATTCAAATGTTTTTTTATAGGTTTCTACCGCTGTTGTTCCGATGGCAACTCCGCATGGCGTGGAATGTTTCACCGCACAACAGGCCATTTCATCTTTAAATTCATTGACGACTTTCCAGCACAAATCCATATCGCGAAGATTATTGAAAGACAGTTCTTTGCCGCCTAAAATTTCAAAATCCTTCATCGCCCCGTTTTCCGTTGTTGAAACATAATATGCAGCCGTCTGATGCGGATTTTCGCCATATCTTAAATCGGAAACTTTCTGATAAGAAGCATTTAAGTACTGTGGATAGTCTTCTTCTAAAAGCATTTGCGCAATTGCAGCATCATAAGCGGAAGTCAGATTAAATACTTTACCGGCTAATTTTTTTCTTGTTTCTAAAGTGGTATTGCCGTTTTCTTCGATTTGTTTTTGAATAACAGCATAATCTTCAACATTAGTAATTACGGTAACAGACTGAAAATTCTTGGCGCCGGACCGCAACATTGACGGCCCGCCAATATCAATGAATTCAACTTTTTCTTCTAAAGAAATATCGGTATTCGCATGGGCAAAAAACGGATAAAGGTTAACCACAACCATATCGATCAGGATAATTTCATGCTCGGTCACCGTGTTCATATGGTCCTCATTTGATCGGATGGCAAGCAGTCCGCCATGAACTTTTGGGTGTAAAGTTTTTACCCTGCCATCTAACATTTCGGGAAAACTGGTGACTTCATCAATTTGAATCGGATTTAAACCTGCTTCTTTTAAATGTTTAAAAGTTCCGCCCGTAGAAATCAATTCGTAATTGTTTGCTTCTAAAAACTTTGCAAAATCTACGAGTCCGGATTTATCGGAAACGGAGATAAGCGCTCTTTTTTTTGACATTTTTCTTTTTTTACTTTTTATTAGATTATTTTCTTTTTCAATTCTCCTTTTTCTAGCTGGGAATTCTGAGTATTCTATTGATCGCTTTTGGAAAAATCTCATATTCTATCTTATGAATTTTTTCCGACAGACTTTCTAAGGTTTCGTTATCTGAAATTTCAAATGATTTTTGAAGGATGATTTCACCTTCATCAATTCCAGAAGTTACATAATGAACCGTTGCTCCACTTTCTTTTTCCTCAGCGGCTAAAACTGCTTTATGAACGTGATGTCCCCACATTCCTTTGCCGCCAAATTTCGGCAGTAAAGCAGGATGAATGTTGATGATTTTTCCCGGAAATGATTCGCAGAATTCTTTATTTAAAATAGATAAAAATCCAGCGAGCACAATTAAATCTGTGTTTTCTGGAAGAATCTTTTTTAATTCCGCAGAGAACGTTTTGCCTCTCTGAATCAACTGCGTTGGAATACCCTGATTTTGAGCCCGGTCCAAACCGAAACATTCCCGGTCTGCAACGACCATCGCAATCTTTGCATTCGGAATTTCTCCGCTTTTAATGCAGTCTATAATTCTTTGCAAATTGGTTCCGCCGCCGGAGACCAAAACAACGATATTCTTCATTTACATTAATAATAAGTAATGGATAATGAGTAATTCATTTCAACCTTCTATTTATCGATTCTTTAAAATATTAAATTAACTGTATTTTCTCCAAACCTTCCGTGATTTCACCGATTTCGTAAGCATCATCAATGAGATTCAAAACTTTATCTGCATGCTTTTCATCAACAACCACAACCATGCCGACTCCCATATTGAAGGTTCCGTACATTTCCAGACGGTCGATGTTTCCGCGTTTTTCCAGTTCGAGCATCACGGACGGGATTTTAATCTTTGAAGTATCAATTGTAGCACACAAATTTTCCGGAATTATTCTCGGAATATTTTCGATAATTCCGCCGCCGGTAATATGGGCAATTCCGCACAGCGCAATTTCTTCTAAAATCTGATGAATCGGTTGGTAATATAATCTTGTCGGGACAAGAAGTGTTTCATACAAAGGTTTTCCTTCAAACTCTTCGTTAAAATCCGTAAATACTTTTCTTACCAGTGAAAAACCATTCGAGTGAAATCCCGAACTTGGTAAAGCGATAATTTTGCAGCCCGCTTTAATTTTCGAACCATCGATGATCTGATCTTTTTCTACGATCCCAACGCAGAATCCAGCGACATCATAATCGCCCGGTTTATACATTCCCGGCATTTCGGCAGTTTCGCCACCGATCAGTGCGCAGTTATTGTCTTTACATGCCTTCACCATTCCCATGACAATTTCGGCAGCAATATCTGCATCCAGTTTTCCGCAGGCTAAATAATCGAGGAAAAATAATGGTTTGGCACCGTGACAAATAATATCATTCGCACACATTGCAAAGCAATCGACGCCGATAGAATCGTATTTTTTAGAATCTAACGCCACTTTCAGTTTGGTTCCTACTCCATCGGTTCCGCTTACGAGAACAGGGTTTTTATAGCCTGCGATTTCATAAAAAGCACCGAAACTTCCGAGATTATTCAAAACATTTTTGTTGTGCGTTTCTGCAACGGCCGTTTTGATTTTATCAACGGTTTTGTAACCTTCTTCTTTATCCACGCCAGCGGATTTATAGGTATTGCTCATTTTTATTTCTTTAATATATGATGATTCTAAAAATATCTGTAATTAATCAAAATAAAAAAGCCGACAGTCTGTCTGACCATCGGCTTTTAATTATTTTTCAGCGTCGATTGCATTTCCCAATTCTTGGAATCTTTCATTTGGTGAATGTAATAGATGCAGTTTCACTTTCTAAAAATTTAGTTCTGCGAAAATAACAATTTTTAAGCTGACTTTAAAATTATAAATGCTAATTTTTCCATAATTTTAACTCCATAAAATGTCGCATTGTAAAATTATTAATGAAAACATCTTCCAGAATTCTCTATTTTTGTCACAAAACAAAAAAGAAATGGCTTCAGGATTTTTCGCAGTATTGGATGATATTGCTGCCTTAATGGACGATGTTGCAGCAGCTTCGAAAGTTGCGACCAAACAAACCGCCGGTATCCTTGGTGATGATCTGGCCGTGAATGCGGAAAAAGCCACCGGGTTTTTATCCTCCCGCGAAATCCCTGTTCTTTGGGCGATTACGAAAGGTTCATTTATTAATAAATTAATCATTATCCCGGTTGCCTTTTTACTACAGGTTATTTTTCCGCCGGCGATTAAGATTATTTTGATATTGGGTGGACTTTATCTGGCTTATGAAGGGGTGGAGAAAATCATTGAATATTTCTTTCATAAAGAAGATAAACACGTAGAACTTGCCGCAGAAACTGAAAATGGTGAAAATGCGGAAAAAATAAAAGTTAAATCAGCCATCACCACCGATTTTATTCTGTCTTTGGAAATCGTGATTATCGCTTTAGGATCTGTACTCGAAAAGAGTTTACCGATACAGATTATCACCGTTTCTGTGGTCGCATTTCTAGCAACGGTTGGGGTTTACGGAATTGTCGCCTTAATTGTGAGGATGGATGATGCGGGCTATAAACTCATCCGCAAATCAAACAACAAAGGCTTTCTTACTTTCTTTGGAAACCTTTTGGTAAAAGCACTTCCCCTTATTATCAAAGCATTATCAATTATCGGCACCATCGCTTTATTATTGGTTTCAGGCGGAATTTTTGATCATAACATTGAGTGGGTTCATCAGTTTTTACCTCACTTTACAGAGATGGTGAAACATCTGCTTTATGGAATTATTGCAGGTTTATTAGTATTTTTCATCATTTCCGGAATTAAGAAAGGAATTTCCCTGATCCAAAAACAATAGAAATCCAGCATTGAAAATCAATAGAAAGCGGGCATTTTTTTGTTCGCTTTTTTTATTTAATCGTTTTGTGGAATTAAATGTTGAAAATTTCAAAGAGTTAAATTCGATGATTTAAAGTTCAATAAATAAACAATAAATCATTTTCATTAACTTTAATAAAATTTAAAAAGATGAAAATTTTAGAAAAAAGAATCTACGACAAGCCTGAAAAGGAAGATGGTTTTAGGATTCTTGCCGACCGTCTCTGGCCAAGAGGAATGAAAAAAGAAAATGCCCATATCGATTTATGGGCAAAGGAAATTGCACCTTCCACAGAATTGCGGAAATCCTATCACGGAAAAGAAATTGATTTCAAGGAATTCAGCAAAAAATATTTAAAGGAACTGGATGAGAATCCCAAAACGGAATCCTTTCTAAATCAAATAAAAAAACAGGAAACAATCACTTTGATGACTTCTGTAAAGGAAATTGAAACGAGTGAAACTCCGGTTCTAAAAGCTTTTATCGAGCAAAGAATAAAGCGACATTCTTAATGATAAAAAACTTTCCACTTAAGTTTTGGCTAAAGCCCATTAAACGTAAATAAAAAAACGGGCTAAAGCCCGTTCCAATTGATATTTTCTGATTGAAAAAATTTTAAAAATGAACCTGCTGAATTTCTTCTTCAATTTCTTCCGCAGTTTCTTTTCCTTCTCCTTTAATTAAAAACATTGTTACAGCAGCTGCGATCAGCATACAAACTCCACCGACCACCACATAATCCATCGCCATATTTCCGAACAAACTTTTTACAATCGGACCACCAAAAATTCCATTGATAATTTGTGGCATTACGATAAAGAAATTGAAAATCCCCATGTAAACACCCATTTTTCTTTGTGGAATCGCATCGATCAACATTGCATAAGGCATTGCTAAAATACTCGCCCAGGCAAAACCTAGTCCAACCATCGACATCCAAAGCATATTAACATCTTTAATAAAGAACATCGAAATTAATCCCAAACCTCCACAAAATAAGGCTAAAGCATGGGTTTGTTTTTTTCCGATTGCTTTAGCAATTGGCGTTAAAAGAAAAGCAAACGGAATGGCAAATAAATTATACAGTCCGAATAAATGACCTGTTAAATCCCCCGCCTGATTATATTCTAAAGATTTCGTATCCTGCGGAGAGAGTCCGAAATGATGCGTTGCTAAAGCGCTGGTGGTAAAAACCCACATCGTAAATAGTGCAAACCAGGAAAAGAACTGAACAGCACCCAATTTTTTCATCAATGGGGGAATCTTCGCAAAATCTTTAAAAATATCTGAAAACTTAGACTTCCCGGTACTTGGTTCTTCATCTGAAAAATCGGCAAATTCCTGAGGAGAATATTCTTTGGTCATTACAATGGTATAAACAATCGATAAAATGAGTACAGCGGCCCCCACATAGAAAGCGTAAATCACACTATCTGCGACAAAACCATCTGGTGCGACATTAGAAACGCCCATTTTGGTCAGCCAGTTCGGCATTTCGGAACCGATTACCGCACCGATTCCAATTAAAATAGTCTGAACACCAAATCCCAAAGTCCCCTGATGCTTCGGCAACATATCGCCCACCAAAGCACGGAAAGGTTCCATAGCAACATTAATGGAAGCATCCATCATCGCAAGGAAAATCACAGCCAAGAGCAAAACACTTGCACCCATCATCATCGTAACCGAAGCAGCATTGGGCAGGAAAACCAATCCAACAGCGCACAAAACCGCACCAATTAAAAAATACGGTTTTCTGCGGCCGAGCGGACTCCACGTATTGTCACCCATGTGTCCGATAATCGGCTGTACAAGTAATCCCGTGATAGGCGCGACGAGCCAGAACCAGGAAAGTTCATGAACATCAGCGCCGAAATTGGCAAGAATTCTACTGGCGTTTCCGTTCTGTAATCCAAAGGCCATTTGAATTCCGAGAAATCCCATACTCATGTTGATAATCTGAGCGATGGAGAGATTTGGTTTTATTTTTTTAGGCATGTATTTTTAAGTGTTTGAGTGTTTGAGTGTTTGAGTTTATAAAAATAACTTATTTATTTTTTAAATCCGAAATTACCTGATTTTCAAAAGGTGATTTTATTTTGACAACCTCGTTGGTTACCTCATTGGGAATTGTTATTGACAGCACATACTGTTTTATTTTCCACTGTGATCCTATTTTTTCAAGAACACCACTTCCGCGACAAAATTTCATTTGGGTATCGAGTAATTCATCGAACCATGCGTATTTTCCGTCGGTGCTGAAAGAGATGTTCCTTTTTAAAGAAGTGAAATTCCATGCTTTTCCTTTGTCGAAATGGGGTTTGGCATAATCCATAAATTCTTTTTTATTCCAGACTTCGTTGGCATCGGTTCCAATGAAAGTAGATGCTTCAGCGTAGAGATTAAAGTAATTTTTAAAGTCTGCTTTTGTTGCATATAAATTCAGATCGTCTAAAACTTTACTCACATTTTTTTTCTGAACATTTTCATAAAAGCTTTTTTTCTGAGAGAAAAGTGAGTTGGAGCAAATCAATAGAAAGGTGATCACCGTAAAAACAATACTCTTTTTCATTACTAAATTATTTAAAATTAAAGATGCTTCGACAAGCTCAGCATGACAACTGTAATCTTAACCGAATTATTTTTTATTGAAGTTCTAAAATTAGTGAAGATTTTCCTGAAACCGTGATTTTATTTTGTGGGGAAACAGAAAATTCTTTTCCGGAAATTACGTCTTTTCCTTTTGAAATTCCGTCCAAAGATTCTGCGAAACGGCTTAAATTTAAATTTTGCTCTTTTTCATTGTTATTAATAATGACCATTACTTTTTCATGATCATTGTATCTGAAATAAACATAAACCTTATCAACAGGCATATAATGCGTGGTTTTCCCGCTGTGAATGACGTCTTTTCCTTTTCTCCAGTTCAGCAGTTTCTGGGTAAAACCGTGAAATTCTTTCTGTTCCGGAGTTTGGGTTTTTGCATTGAACGCATTTTGAGCATCCTCTTTCCAGCCGCCTGGAAAATCTTTCCGGATTTCTGCATCACCACCGTTGTTTTTATCACCGCGCATTCCGATTTCAGAACCATAATAGATCTGTGGAATTCCGCGAACGGTTGACATTAAAGTCAATGCCATTTTATAATAACGGATATCGCCTTTGAAAATCTCATTAAACCTTTCTGTATCATGGTTTTCGAAAAAGACCAAAATATTATTAATGTCCGGATACAGGAAATCGTTGCCAAAGGAATTATAGATTTTAATCATTCCTTTGTCCCAGCCGTCCTCTTCTTTCAAAGCAGATGGCAAATCTGAAAACAGGGTAAAATCCATCACAGAAGGGAGATTGGAGTTGTAATTTTCAATCTCTGCAATCTTGGAGTTTTTTTGCCAGAAAGAAACATGAGCCGGATTGTACATCCACGCTTCTCCTACAATATTGAATTTCGGATATTCATCGGTAATCGCTTTTGCCCATTCTGCCATCGCAGTTTTATCGTTGTAAGGATAAGTGTCAACGCGCAAACCGCCCAATTCCGCATACTCGATCCACCAGATTGCATTTTGGGTTAAATATTTCAATACGAGCGGATTTTTCTGATTCAAATCCGGCATCGTCGTATCAAACCAACCATTCAGCGCAATATCTTTGTCAATTTGCGCCACATTGGTATCAAACTGAGAAGTTGTTCTGTAATTGGATCTTTTGAAACCGTATTTCCCTTCACCATCTTTAAACTGGTGAATCCAGTCTTTGGTCGGTAAATCCTGAATCAGCCAGTGTGAAATCCCCCAGTGATTGGTCACATAGTCCTGAATGAGCATCATGCCGCGCTTTTGCAGTTCACGGGAAAGTTCCAGATACTCTGCGTTGGTTCCATACCGGCCATCGATTTTGTAAAGATCAGTTTGGGCGTAGCCGTGATAAGAAGTCTGTTTTTCATTGTCTTCATTTGCCGGAGTAAGCCATAATGCGGTGACTCCCAAATTTTGTAAATAATCTAAATTATTGATGATGCCACGTAAATCTCCGCCGTGTCTTCCACTTGGTAAATTGCGGTTTACTTTTTCAATTAAACTGGGTTGCGAATCGTTGGATGGATCGCCGTTGGCAAATCGGTCCGGCATAATGAGATACATCACATCTTTTGAAGAAAAAGAGTTTCTTTCGGCAGAACCCGGTTTTCTGTTTTTGAGTTCGTAGGTGTAAGAATCAACTGTTTTCTTTCCTTTTTTAAAATTAATTTTAAAGGAAGAATTTTTAATCTCATCAGTATTTACAGTGACGAAAACATAGTTTGGATTTTCTGTTTTCGTCACTTCTTTTATTTTGATATGATCCGAAAGTTCGATTTGATAACCTGAAATATTTTTTCCATACACTAAGATTTGAAGTTCTGGATTTTTCATGCCGTGCCACCAGAATGCGGGTTCTACTTTTTGAATCTGGGCAAAAGAGAAAACGGAAAAGAGTAAAAATAACAGTATTTTTTTCATTTTTATTTAATATTATTTTAAAGGATATTCAATGGTGATTTGTAATTCTATCTGATTTCTGAATGAGAAACATGAATAAAATTGTTTTTTCCTCATCTTTTATTTTAGGAAACCTTATAGGTTTGCAAACCTATAAGGTTTTGATTTAATTTACTTTATGAAACTGTATCAGGTCTTGCGTATTTTCAAAAAATTCCATCATGAAATTTCTGCTGACTTTAGTAGGTTTATTTTGATCTAAATAGGCCTTAAATGAGGAATATTTCCATTCCTCAGAACTTTTCGCTAACCGGTGCTGTAAAGGAATCTGATGAATTCCTTTGAAAATATCTTTAAGTTGCTCCTCATCATCTACTTTTTCTCTTTTAATATAGTCAATAAATAACGCACCTTTTCTTTGAAACATTTTGTTGTATGCTTTTGAATAAGAATTGAGCAAATTACTTACCGGCTGCATTAAAAATTTATGCTCTTCTTCCGCTGAAAGTTCTCTTTCAGGTAAGTCGAGATTATTAAAAATCTCATTTTGCGGCCGAAAACGAACCAATAAACTAAGACGCTGTGAAACCAAACAATAGGCATAAATCTCTAAGTAGGGAAGCAAATATTTTGAAATTTGCTTCAGAAAATAAACATAATTATCCTCTTTACGAAAAATAAGCTCATTCCCATTCACTCTTGTAAACAGATGATAAATCTGTCCAAATTTAAAATTTTCGTAAAAAGGAGCTTTTATTTCCATTACTGAAATTGTATTGAAACCTTTAAGGTTTAAAAAACCTCAAAGGTTTGTGGAGTTTCCTATTTCAAAAGTTTCACCGAAATCGCATAACCGCCACTTCTCGCCAATTTCATCGGAAGCTTTGATTTGTTGGTTACGGTTTTCCTGTAGATTTTATAAGACTGTGGATTTTTGATGTAATCCGCGTCGTCTCCGTCAGCATAAACAGTAGCTTCGTATTTTTTACCTTTTGGCAGGAAAGAGAAATCTACGGTGAAATTTCTGGCATTTTCATCGGTGATTCCGCCAACAAACCATTCATCTTTTCCTTTGGTTTTACGGGCAGTGTGAATATAATCACCAGGTTCTGCAGATAAAATTTTGGTATCATCCCAGTCGAGGGCAACGTCTTTGATGAACTGAAAAGCGTCCATGTGTTTGGCGTAATTTTCAGGTAAATCTGCGGCCATCTGAAGCGGGGAATACATCACGACATAAAGAGCCAACTGTTTCGCCAAAGTGGTTTTCACAAATCGGGTATCGCCAGGGAAATAATAATCGAGTTTGGTTTGGAAAATTCCCGGTGTGTAGTCCATCGGTCCGCCCATAAATCTGGTAAATGGCAAGATGGTTTGGTGATCGGGATTATTTCCGCCGAACGCTTCGAATTCTGTTCCACGCGCAGCTTCTGCGGCAATCCAGTTTGGATATGTACGGTTTAAACCTGTCGGCCGAACGGATTCATGGGAATTGACCATGATTTTGTAATCGTTGGCTTTTTCGGCAATTCTTAAATAATGATTAATAGTCCACTGTGAATAGTGATGCTCACCTCGTGGAATAATATTTCCAACGTAACCTGTTTTTACGGCTTCGTAACCATATTTATTCATTAATTTAAATGCATCGTCTGCCCATCTTTCATAGTTCGTCGCTGAACCTGAAGTTTCGTGGTGCATCATCAGTTTTAAATTTTTAGAATGAGCATAATCGTTCAGCATTTTGATATCAAAATCCGGATATGGCGTGATGAAATCAAAAACAAATTCTTTGCTGTGACCGAACCAGTCTTCCCAACCGGTATTCCAACCTTCGATGAGCAAAGCGTCGAAACCGTTTGCAGAAGCGAAGTCGATATATTCTTTTACTTTGGTATTGTTGGCCGCATGTTTTCCGTTGGGTGTTAATTTAGAAAAATCGGTTTTGCCAATATGAACATTGTTGGCGGTGGAGTACGCCCACTGCGATTTGCCGATAATCATTTCCCACCAAACGCCCATGTATTTTGTAGGCTTGATGTAAGAAGTGTCTTTATATTGCGTAGGCTCATTAAGATTAAAAATCATTTTTGAAGCGAGAACTTCTTCGGCTTTTGGTGACACGATAATCGTTCTCCAGGGAGAAACAGCCGGCGTCTGGATATAGCCTTTTGCACCTTGACCGTCTGGCGTTAAATGCGTTTTAAATTTAAAATTCGTAGCATCGAGCTCTAAATTCGATGCCGGATAATTGATGACCGCTGCTTCTGAAATATTAACATACAACTGATCTTTTCCTTCTTTTTTTAGCATTAAAGGAGTTTGGACTGCATTTTTAATTAAAGTTTGGGAGGCATTTCCGTCGTAAGATGTTGGCCATTTTGCCGGAATTTCTGAAAGGTTGGTGGTCTGGGTTTGATATTCCTGAGAGTCGTAATCACCGGCAAGCCACCAGGCTTTCATATCGGTTGGCAAATCGATTTCTGAATCTTCTTCTTTAATAATGAAATAATTCAGGTTTTTCTGCTCCGGAAACTCATATCTGAAACCCAGACCATCATTAAACAAACGGAATTTCACAATAATGTGTCGATCATTTGCGTCTTGATTTAAAGTAACCGCTAATTCATTATAATGATTGATATAGGATTTCTTCTCGCCCATGATCGGATCCCAGGTTTCGTTCTTGGAATCGCGTTTTTCTGCAGTTTTGGTAAAACCGTTATCGAGATCTTTTCCTTTCTGATCTTTATTTTCAATTTCTGAAGCGAACTGAATATTACCGTCCCGCAAAAGTCTTAATCCTAATTTCGAATCTTCAACGACTGTTTTGCCCTGATACTTAAGGTCATAATAGGGAACTCCGGCTTTTAACTGAAAATTCATTTCAAACTTTCCATCGGGAGATTTTAAGGATTGTGCGTTGAGGGAAAAACTTCCTAACAGAAGGAAAAGGACGGATATTTTTATATTTTTCATAAATAGATATTTAATTTTTCAAGATCATATGGAATAGTCTGCGTTCATTTCAGCGGGTTTAAAACAGTTTATTACTGGCGATTTCATCATGATTTTTTCGAATCAATAAATTTAGAGAAAATGCCATTAATAAACAATTATTTACGGCTTCTTTATCCTAAAAAACAAAAAAAACTGCTGCTAAAAAGCAACAGTTTCAATTTTTAAAACAGGTTTTTTTTAAAGTGGAGTCACTTTATAAGTTCCCATTTTGATGTTGGCTGTAATTTTGTACAAACCGCCAGTTCCTGCATACTTGATATTGTTGTTATCACCATTTGGACCGAGGTAACCAGAATTTCCACCAGCGTGAATATTCCCCCATTCCAAACCGGACCAATCCTGCTGACCAAGAAATTTAAATTCGCCATCAGCGGGAATTGCGATGGTGTATTCAAACTCACCGTCACCAACCTGATCCATTGCTATCGCTGCACCAGCGTTCCAACCTTGAATTGATCCTACCAAGTAAACGTTTGTTGGTAAGGCAGGATTTGCAGAAGGAGTCACCGTGATAGATTTCGTGTTCTGATCGATAGTGATTTTATACATTCCGGAGTTTCCAAGGAATTTAATATTCTCGTCACCCGATTTTTCTAAATTACTTGACCATGTGGCAAAATATTTATAGCCATCCTTGATTCCATCAGCATTTAAACTGTAGTTGATTGGATTCCAATCCTGTTGTCCCAAGAATCTAAACTCGCCGTTGTTTTCTAAGTAAGTATAGATTTCGGAGATGTTTTGATTTTGATATAAAAGTTGTGCTTTAGAAGCATCCCAGCCCACAGCAGTACCACCACCAACAAGGTATAATGCTTTAAAGTCTGGCTTGTAAGGAGTCAGCTTAAAGGTAACCACATCTGAAGTCTTGGTAATTACACCGCCTAAAGATTCTGAGGTTGCACTTACCCGGACATCAACATTGGAAGCTACATTCACCGGCAAAGAAAGTTTTGAGGCCAACTCATTCAAATCAAAGTTAGACACAGCCAATTCCTTAGAGTTCTGTACATTTCCTACCAGTAAAAAAGCGGTTGATCCCGATGCTGCAATTTCCACATTATAGCTGACATTAACTCCATAGGTATAATCACTCCACTTGAAAGTGGTTGCCGTAACAGTGGGTTTGGTTGCATCTAAAACAAGAGCAGAACCCGCAGTTGGATTAGTAATCACCGGTTTGCCTGTCGGATAAGCAGTTACCGAGAATGAAACAGCATTTGAAACCTGGGTTCCTCTTTCAATTCTTATATACGCGTTCTGCGCTAAATAAGGACTAAGTCCTGCCTGAAGCATTGCTGTATTCAAAGCACCAATCGTTGTTTTCAACGTGTTGGTTTCTGATTTTGCAAGTTCTACTTTATTTTTAAAGTCTGACGTTGCAGAGATCACCACCGAATAACTTCCGGATCCTGTAGTAGCATTATCCCAGGTTAAAATAAACGGATTATTTTCCATCGACGGATAAAGCGTGTTGGCACCCAACGTAGTGTCGTAGAGTTTGAAAGACGGTTCCGGAGAAGTCCAGTCCCGATCTGCCTCGTCTCTACAGGCGTTGATTAAAAGCAATGGCAACAAAAACACCATTAATAATTTTAAAATATTTTTCATTTTGTTTTAATTAATAATTAAAAAAAGTTTTGGATTATAAAATTATATTTTGATAATTTTATAAGTTCCAGCTTTAAGGTTCACTGTGATTTTGTATGAACTGCCATCACCTGCAAATTTGATGTTTCCGTTATCTCCTTTCGGACCAACGAATCCAGTGTTTCCATCTCCGGAGATATTCCCCCAATCCAGGTTACCCCAGGATTTTTGTCCTAAGATTTTGAATTCCGTATCACCTGCAAGTGTTGATGTGAATTCATAAACGCCGTCCCCAATGGTAGTCATTGGTATTGCATTAGTTTCATTCCAACCGTTACCTGCGATATTTCCAACCAAATAAATTTCCGGGAAATCATAAGTTGCAATTGGTGATTGTTTTAATTCAATAGTTTGAACACCCAGTGTTGCATTGATTGTAATTTTGTAAACTCCAGTGGCTCCGGTGAATTTAATATTTTCTTCATCACCATCTGGTTTTGTTAAAACATCACTCCATTGCTTGAAATATTGGTTACCCGCTTTTGTACCTGGTGTATTCAAAGCATAGTTTTTTCCATCCCAAGCCAACTGCCCTAAGAATCTGAAATTTTCACCACTCTGTAAATTGGTATAGATGTAAGAAAGATTCTCTTTTTTGTATAAAATCTGAGCTTTTTCCGGAGTCCATCCAACATATGTAGCTCCTCCTACCAGATAAAAATCAGGATAAGTTAAAACATAAGGAGTAACCATCAACGAGGTAACATTAGAGGTTGCTGCTAAAGAGTGTCCTGATCCTAAGAAAGAAATTACTCTCATAAACATTTTCGCCGATACATTAGGTACCAAACCGATTGCCGCAGCTGCATCATTCATCTGCAACATGGTAAAAGCAGCTGCTCTCTGTGACCCGGCAACGGTCGCTAAAGTATAAGGTTTTGCGAAATCTTTATCTACGGCTATTTCAATTCTATATGAAATTTCTGTGGGCACAGAGTATGCCGCAGATTGCCATGTTACGGTAAGCGCAGGATTTCCGGGAAAATTTTTGTCTAAAACCAAACTGTTCGCAGAGAGATCCATCACGATTGGCGACGATACATTATCTATGGTAATAATTTCACGATTGTCACATGATATCAAACCTAAGATGAGGGTAACCGCCAAAAAAATATGTTTAAATATATTATTTTTCATTGTTTCTTTTATTAATAATTAATAACCAGGATTTTGTACAAGATTCTTGTTTACAACCAAATCATTGTTCGGGATTGGGAACAAATTACGGTACTCGCTAACAGCAATACCATCTTTTGCATTTCCTTTCCAAGGCCATAAATAAGTTGCCGAGGTGAATTTACCGAAACGGATTAAATCGGTTCTTCTGGTATTTTCCCAAGACAGTTCTCTTGATCTTTCGTCTAAAATAAAGTTAAGATCGATAAATGTAACCGTAGATGCATTTGCTCTTTTTCTTAAGTCGTTTATATATCCCACCGCTGTGCTCATGCTGCCACCGCCTCCTCTAAGGACTGCTTCGGCATACATTAGATAAACATCGGCCAACCGGTAAACAGGCATATCTGCTTCTACCCAGTTGTCGTGGGCTCCGACAGCTCCGTTGCTTTTTACGTTTTTATATTTGATAAAAGCGTATCCATCATTGAAGTTACCAAGATTATTAATTTCTAAAGACTGGCCGCTTGTATAAAAACGTCCTCTTAGATCGGTAGGCTCAAATTTCTGCACGAAAGCTTTAGTAGTTCTGATACCACCCCAACCTCCATTGATACCAAAAGCCGCAGGATCCATAGTTCCACCAACTGCAGCGTGAACCATAAATGTTGTTCCACCATTGGTTTGGGTCTTTAATCCATCATACACAATCGAAAAGATGTTTTCAGGATTATTAAGGTTGTTGTCTGCCAGAAATAAATTTTCATACTTTGGGTGCAAAGTATACCCTGCACTGATTACTTTTTCAGTATTGGCGATCACATCTGCATTTCTTTCAGCTCCCGTATATACTTTCGCATTCAAATACAATCTGGAAAGAAGAGTCCACGCAGCTGCTTTGTCTACCCTGCCATATTCGTTGGCTTTCGGTGCTTTCAAATCGTTTGCGGCAGAAATTAATTCTGATTCAACATATTTGAAAAGTTCAGCTCTGGAAATTTGTTTTGGCAAAGTACCAAAAGTAGTTTCATCTACGAAAGGAACATTCCCGTATAGATCCAGCAAATGATAGTAAGCCTGCGCTCTAATGAATTTCGCTTCAGCCCTCATTACTTTTGCTTCATCAGCACTGGCTCCTGAAATACCATTCTGACTCAACATTTCATCAGTGGTGTTTTTAATAAATTCATTACAGAAAGCAACTTCTGTATACAGTCTGTAATACATTGCATTGTTGAATTCATTGGCTGGAGTCCAGGTCATTTTATGAAATTCAGGCAGCGTACCGTCATTCCATCCAATCACGGCTTCATCAGTTGTAATTTCCTGCATGATGTACAATAGTCTCATATAGTTGGAGAATCCACCATCGATATCAGCGATATCTCCGTTGCCGTCTCCACCAGTTTGTCCACCTACTGCTAAACCTCCGTATAATTTAGCCAACAGGTTTTTGTAATTTCCAAAATCTTTATAAAGACTTGCAGCGGTAACTTCGGTGATGGGTTCCTGTCTTAAATCATTAATACAAGAGGTCATCGTGACCGAAGCGCCAAAAATGGCTACTGCGATAGAAATATTTTTTATTCTGAAATTTTTCATTGTTCTTAATTATTAAAATTGAAAGTTTAATCCTAATGAATACACTTTTGGTCTTTGATAAAATCCATTATCAATATTTCCAAAAATCTCTGGATCTACGCCGGAATAATCAGTGACTACAAATACATTCTGCGCCATTCCGTAAACTCTAAGATTGCTTCCTTTATTGAAAACATCTCCGAAGTTATAGCCTAACGTTAAATTATCCATTCTTAAGAAGGAAGCATTTTCTACGAAAGCATCGCTCCAGTACTGTGGCGTTCCAAATCCGTAGTTTGCAGTTGTGCTGGAGATATTCTGTAAGTATTCGTTGGTTGCAATACTTTGAACATTCGATTGGGAATCGAAATTATTATAAACATAATTTCCTACCACCGCTCTCAAAGAAGTAGACATATCCCAGTTTTTATATTTGAATTTCGTCGAGAAACCAAAAGTTGCATCTGGTGTAGTTGATTTATAGAAATATTTATCACCATCTGCACTGATTTTACCATCTCCGTTTCTGTCAACATACACCCCTTCCAATGGTTTTCCATTAGAATCATAGGCTTGCTGATACACATAGAAACTAAATGGCGTATATCCTACACTGTGAGCTTGTACCGTATTCCCGACTCCACCGGAAATCCCTCCCTGTTGAATAACGTAACCATCAGCTACATCATCAAAATGGGTAACTTCAGGCTTGTAATGAGCAACATTGAAGCTGAAGTCCCAGGTAAAGTCTTCTGTTTTTACAGGATTCACATTAATCAGGAACTCAATACCATCAGTTTTCATCGTGCCGATATTTTTGATATTGGTATTGCTGAATTCTCCTGCCGGAACCTGAACTCTGGCCTGTAAGTTTCTGGTGTCTTTCTTAAACCAATCGATTGAACCGGTAATTCTGTTTCTCCAGAATCCAAAATCCAATCCTGCATTAACCGTTTCTGTCGTTTCCCAGGTTAAATTAGGATTATACTGAGTCGGACGGTACATTAAATAAAACTGATCTCCGAAACCATACTGTGCAGTTGGATCGGACACATTGTACGAAGCAAAGGAATTATAGTAACCTCCTACTTCCTGTTGTCCCGTTTCTCCCCAACCGGCACGCAGTTTCAAATCTGAAAATACGTTAGAGCTTTTCAGGAAGTTTTCATTTTTGATTTTCCAGGCCCCTGAAGCGGCATAGAATGTTCCCCAGTTATTTTTCAAATCAGTTCCGTTGTAGAATCGGGATGTAGCATCTCTTCTTACAGATCCGGTTAAGATATATTTATTGGCAATGGAAAAAATACCACGGCCATAGAATCCTAATAAAGTTAATTTTCCTTCGTAAGCATTGCTTGGAGTCGCAACCCTTGTTGGATTTCCGTAATAAGTTGTTGCAGATGGTACTTTATCATGAAACTGCTGATAAGAATAACCCGCCATTAAATCTACCTTCGTATCAATTGCAGTAATTGTCTTTACGTAGTTTAAATAAGTTTCTAATAATTTATTGGTTTTCTCCTGCGTGTAATCTCTTCTTGTACTCACGTCACCAGAAGCAAGCATTCCTGCAAATCCAGGATATTGAGTAATTGCACCATTCCCTTTCTGATAATCATATCCACCCACTACATTAAAATGCAGGTCCGGAAGAAAATGAAGTTTATAATCCAACTGCAGATTTCCGATTCCGCGGAATACGGTCGATACATCTCTTCTTCCATATAAAGAAGCAAGCGGATTTCTCGTTGCATTCACATTAATATTGCCAGGATTCAAAAACCACTCCCAATAGTTATTTACTTTATCACCTTGCGCTGAATAATCATAGACTTCCTGCGTAGGATCAAAAAACTGTGCGGCACCAATCACTCCGGCCGGGAAACGGTTCTCTGTCATCGATCCTTTTACATTAGCGGTAACGCTCAGATGGTTATCAAAGAATTTCGGGGTTAAATTTAAACCCACTGATGTTCTTTTAAACTCATTCGTTCTAACAATACCATTTTGCTCATTATAACCCAAAGACAAACGGTAAGGTAAATCCTTAATCCCACCGGTAATCGCAACGTTATTATCGGTTCCCCAAGCGGTTTGATAAATTAAATCCTGCCAATTGGTATTTGCGTTTCCGAGTTTGTCTATATAATGCTGCGAAGCATTTGCTCTTACAAAATCCCTGAATTCGTCTGCAGTTAATACACTCTGATTTCCCATTTTGGTAGATACCGATCCTGAAGTAGAGAAATTCACTCTCACTCTTCCGGAAGAACCTTTTTTGGTGGTAATCAAAATCACCCCATTCGAAGCTCTGTTACCATAAATGGCGGCTGCAGAAGCATCTTTTAAAACGTCGAAAGATTCGATGTCATTTGGATTAATCAATGCTAACGCATTTGAAGCCCCACTGATACCACCAAAATCCATTGGGATTCCGTCAATCACTATTAATGGATCATTACTTGCTGTCAAAGATGCCCCACCTCGAATACGAATGGTAGCTCCTGAACCTGGATTACCACCGTTTCCGGTAACCGTAACACCTGGCGCCTTGCCAATAATCAATTGATCTGCAGATGTAGATCCGGGATTAAAGTCTTTCGACGAAATCGAAGCAATCGATCCCGTAAGATCTTCCTTCTTCTGCTTTCCATAACCTATCAAAACCACCTGCTCGATCTCGGCAGTTTTTATGGAATCTTTGGTTTGCGCATGTAACATTGTTCCGGCCAATAAAAAAGCTGGAGCAATTTTTAATACTTTAGTATAGTTTCTCACAAAAATAAAATTTAAGGATTAATATTCTTAACATCTCTGCCCCGTAAAAGAAGCAATGCAATTTAACCAATTTTTTAGTTATCATAATTTTTTTAATCCTAATGTTAATTATTTGTGACAAGTATCAGTATTTTGAATCATAAAAATAATACAAACAACTATTTATCAAAACTTTACAGAAAATACATTTTTTTGGAACCTTCTTAAAAATTAACAAAAAATTAAACAAATGTTTCGCAAATTTTAACACTTAAAATCACTAAATTAAACTACAGCACAAACCCCCACCGTAAATTTTCAGGATTCTACATTTTAAATTCCATCGCAGAACCCTTATCTTTGCAAAAAATTAATCTCAAAATATGTCAGATAGAAAGATGATTACGGCTGCCTTGCCGTACGCAAACGGACCGGTGCACATCGGTCATTTAGCTGGAGTTTATATTCCCGCAGACGTTTATGCGAGATTTCAGAGAAGACTGGGAAAAGACGTCGCTTTTATCTGTGGCTCCGATGAACACGGTATTCCCATTACAATCCGTGCAAAAAAAGAAGGGGTTACGCCACAGGATATTGTCGATAAATACCACGGAATCATCAAAAAATCTTTCGAGGATTTGGGGATTTCTTTTGATGAATATTCCCGAACCACTTCTGAAAGACACCGTGATGTGAGTCAGGATTTCTTCAAAACCCTATATAATAAAGGAAAGTTTATCGAAGAAGTTTCCGAACAATACTTTGATGAACAGGCCAATGAGTTTCTTGCCGACCGCTATATCGTAGGAACCTGCCCGAATTGCGGCAACGAAAACGCGTATGGTGACCAGTGTGAAAAATGTGGCTCTACCCTTTCTCCGTCTGAACTGATCAATCCAAAATCAATGCTGAGCGGAAATATTCCCATTTTAAAGGAAACCAAAAACTGGTATCTTCCTTTAAACGAATACGAAGATTTTCTTAATGAATGGATTATCGAAGGCCATAAAGACGACTGGAAACCTAACGTTTACGGTCAGGTAAAATCATGGTTAACCGATGGTTTGAAACCGAGAGCCATGACCAGAGATCTGAACTGGGGCGTTCCTGTTCCTCTTCCAAATGCAGAAGGGAAAGTGCTTTACGTTTGGTTTGATGCACCAATTGGTTATATTTCCTTCACCCAGGAATGGGCAGAAAAAAACGGAAAAGACTGGAAAGATTACTGGCAAAATGAAAATACAGATTTGGTTCATTTTATCGGAAAAGACAATATCGTTTTCCACTGTATTATTTTCCCGGCGATGATGAAAGCCCATGGCGATTACATAATGCCGGCCAATGTACCTGCTTTTGAATTTTTAAATTTAGAAAACGACAAAATCTCAACTTCCCGAAACTGGGCGGTTTGGGCACATGAATATGTTCAGGAATTCCCGGGACAGCAGGATGTTTTGCGTTATTCGCTTCTTTCTTCAGCACCGGAAACCAAAGACAATAATTTTACGTGGAAAGATTTCCAAACCAAAAACAATTCAGAATTGGTGGGAATTTTCGGAAACTTCATCAACAGAGTTGCCGTTCTTATTCATAAATATTACGACGGAGTTGTTCCAGCAGGAAATGAAAATGCGGAAGAACTCAATGAAATTACAAAAGCCGCGACGGAAGTTGAAAATTTCCTGGAACATTACGAATTCAGAAATGCTTTGACAGCCATGATGAATCTCGCCCGTTTCGGAAATCAATATCTTCAGATTGAAGAACCCTGGAAAACCATTAAAGATAATCCTGAAAAAGCAGCAGCTTCTTTATTTGTTGCAGCACAAATCGCAGTTGGATTAGCACAGATCTGTGAACCATTCCTTCCTTTCAGTGCAGAGAAATTACAGAAAATGTTCAATGTTTCTCAATTAAACTGGAGCGAAATTAAAAATGAAAAAGTACTCATCAAGACCGGGCACCAAATTAATCCAGCGGAATTATTATTCTCGAAAATTGAAGATGAAACGATTGAATTCCAGATTCAGAAATTAGAAAACACAAAACAATCCAACAAAAAAACCAACCCTAAAGCTAATCCTATGAAAGAAGAAATTCAATTCGATGATTTCACGAAAATAGATTTAAGAACCGCTACCATTTTGACCGCTGAAAAAGTGGAAAAAGCAGATAAACTATTGAAATTCTCCGTAGATACAGGAGTTGATGTAAGAACGGTAGTTTCCGGTGTTGCCGAAAGTTTTACTCCGGAAGAATGTGTAGGAAAACAGGTAATGATTTTATTGAATCTCGCACCCCGTAAAATCCGCGGAATCGAATCTCAGGGAATGTTGCTTTTAACGAATAATGCTGAAGGGAAATTAGTATTTGTAACTCCTGATGTACCGGTTGAAAACGGCATAGAAATCGGATAATTAATTTACGGTTTCCATTTTTAAATATTGAAGACCTGAAATTAATTCAGGTCTTTTTTCGTTAGCCTTGCCAAATAAGAATCTTCTTCCTGCAGTATTTTTTCAATCTTAAATCCGTTATTTTCGACGGCTCTTTTCAAAGTTTCAAAATCCAGATAAAGCCATTTGATTGGTTTTTCGGTATCGAGTTTATAATGAACAAAATAATCGACTTCGCCGTAATAATGTTCGGTCGGCACCAGAACTCCGCCATCATCGGCACGGTCGTACATGTAGAGAATATCGGTGCTGTCAATTAGAATCTGTCCGTTTTCATTTAATAATGAATGCAATTTCTCTAAATAAATATCGATTTTATCAAGTGACTGAAAAATTCCCGTGCCGTTCATTAACAATAATACCGTATCGAATGTTTCACCGGAAAACTGAAGCATATCTGAACATACCGTTTTTTTAACGCCGCGCAGTTGGCAAACTTCAATTGATTTGGGAGAAAAATCCAACGCCAAAACATCCAGACCCTTTTCATTCTGGAGGTATAAACTGTGAGAACCTGCGCCTGCTCCGATATCGAGAACTTTACCTTTCGATAATTCCAGGGCTTTTTGTTCCACCAAATTCATTTCATCAAAGTCCCGGAACAGATAATCAACCGGCAAATCGTCCATTTCCGAAATGGAAGTTTCCGTTAATAAATTCTCAGAACTGTTATCGTGATAAAAATCCCAAATCGCCTGCCCCATTAAATCTTTCATTGAAATAAATTTTTGTCAAAAATAAGAAAATATTGAGCAGCAGTCAATTGTAAAATGTTTTATTAAAAATAAAATCCTTTATTAAAAGAATCATTAATTTAGTACAATAAAAATTCTAAAACCTATGAGAAAAATTGATCAACTCTTTGCCGAATATGGTGAAAGTCATAAGAATCAAACCAACAAATTAATCCACTGGATTTGCGTTCCTTTAATTTTCTGGTCGATTCTTGGGCTTATCTCACTGATTCCGGCGCCGCATTTTTGTTTTATTTATTTCGGATGTATCAGTATTGTGAGCTGTATCGCATTGCTCTTAGTGACCGTTTTTTATGTCAGATTATCGTGGCGGATTGCTTTACTGATGATTCTCATCATGGCATTACTGGAGCATCCCGTTTACTTTATCAATGTGAAATTTGAACATCAATCATGGATGGTCTTCGTTTCAATATTCGTTCTTTCCTGGATCGGGCAGTTTTACGGGCATAAAATCGAAGGCAAAAAACCCAGTTTCTTAAAAGATTTACAGTTTCTTTTAATTGGACCTATTTGGTTACTTCATTTTATTTTACAAAAACTAAAAATTAAATATTAAAATGACTTGTCTCATATTTCGAATCTCAATCGACTGAAAATCATTTAAACATAGGTAAAAACCTTAAATTTGAGGAATATTAATTTCTAAAAAAAAACATAATGATCAAAAGAATCATACTTCTTACTGCGTTTTTATTCCTTCTTTTTTCCTGTGGAACAAGAGAAGACGAAACGGATAACGAACAATATGTAGGCGTCTGGAACTGGGTTTCAACCGATGGCGGATTGGCAAACGTTCACCAAACACCTTCAAATACAGGAGTTACAAGAACCTTAACCTTAACTGCAGAATCATTTTATACCATAAAAGAAAATACAGAAGTGGTGAGCGAAGGAACTTATTATTTGGCCAGAGAAGTCACAAACACTGATCATTTGGAAAAACTTTTCTTGCACTTCAGTAATCAGCCGAACTTAATTATTGAAAGCATAAACGCCAATGATTTGTATTTAGCCCAGGATGCAAATGATGGTTTCAAGTACCATTATTCCAAATAAAAAAAGGTCAGAAATTTCTGACCTTTTTGCTTGGGAAAATTAATTATTCACCAAAGTGCTTTTTAACTTTTTCTAAAAACTGCTGGTCACTCATTTTCTGATCTGTATCAAGAGTCACTTTCAAATTCTTAAATTGCGCTGTTTCCGCCAAGTGATTTTTGAACTGTTCCTGAACCGTTCCGGTTCCGGTTAAATAAAGTTCTTCTGTATTGGTGATGAGATGCTCTAGATCCTTAAAAAACTTCGCCATATTGGTTTGCTCTACATTATTTGCATTTTTCTCGCTTGAATTACCGTGTTGAACATCTTTTTTCACCGGATTACAAACAAAAAATTTATAAGCACTTTCGATATCGTGATTTTTAACTACCGTTGCACTTTCGGAATCCATCCAAATTCCCGCTAACTTTCTTTCTGACATAATAATTTATTTGTGTCGATAGGATCAAAAATGATGCAAGTATCCTGTTAATGGTTGTTAAAGTTTATTTCCCCAACACAAAAACCGCAGGGATTTTATGAAGTTCCGGCTTGTTTTTCTGCCATTCTTTAATGGTTAAGGTCTTAATAAACTCCTCTTTTGGATCGTTGATATTGGCAGCGATACACAGCTTTGAACTTGGCGCCAACACTTTGCACAAATCATCAAAAAGCGGATTATTACGGTAAGGCGTTTCCATGAAAATCTGAGAATAGCCCGTGGTCAACACCTGATTTTCAAGCCATTTGATCTTCGCTTTTTTCTCTGATTTCTCGATCGGCAAATAACCGTGAAAAGTAAATTCCTGACCATTAAACCCACTGGAAATCAAAGCCATAATAATGGAAGACGGTCCATTGACCGGAACTACTTTTACGCCATTTTCATGACACCACATCACCATTACATTTCCGGGATCGGCAATACAGGGCAACCCCGCTTCTGAAAGCAAACCGAAATCCTGACCTTTTTTCATCAGCATTTGGGCTTCCTGTAAATCTTTTCTTTCGGTATTTTTATCCAGCAGAAACAACTTTAAATCGGCCTGCTTTTTTTCGGGCGCGAAAAACTTAATGACTTTTCTGGCGGTTTTTTCATTTTCCACAAAGAAATAATCGGTCTTTAAAATATATTCTTTTACGGCCGGCGCAAAATAATCGATGGGTGAGTTTTCTGATAAATAAGCAGGTATGAGAAATAGCATAAAAATAAAATTTTGTTGGATCGTTTTTTTTCGACTGACATAATGAATCCGGCAGCGATAAGCTGATTATTTCAGGACTTTACCAGTCGCGTCAAATATATTGATTTGTTTTCGATTCTCTTTCCATTGCCTGCATTATTTTACCAAAAATGAGCGATAATATCTCAACAGACAATTCAATAGCTTACCGAAAAGTCACCGAAGGCGTAGCCAGTCCGAGAGAGAAGTTGTAGGATTCACCGAGCTTTCATTTCTTATCTTGCAGACAAAACGACCCGAGGCGGAGCCTAACTGAGCGAAGCTAAAGCTTAGTTATTGTACGTTATTTCTGCTTTTTCGACAAGATTTCCAACAGCTTATATGTTACAGGGCTTGGTGAGTCTAAAGGCGGATCTGCTGAGTACTTCTTTTCAAGTTTAAGTTCATACACAAAATTTTCTTCGAAAGTAAATCCATCAATTCCGGTTATTGTAACCCATTCAGTAGAAGTGGATTCTTTAATTTTTATACCCTTTATTACATCAAAGTCCGGCGGAACAGATAAATCAACATATTGATGATGTACAGTTGCTACAACGGTTGTTATTCTATCCCTATCTTCTCTCTCACAACTTATTGCCAATATTGCAATCATCAAGAATAAATAAAATACTATTACTTTTTTCATTAGATATATTTTATAATTTTAATTTTAGGTTAATGTCGTACAACGTTTAGTATTTCTGCAGGCGGGCTAAAAATACGAAAACTTTCTACTTGCTGAAAATTGAATTAATTGCTAAAATCCTCGATAAAAACTTCATACCCTCTTGTAGAAATACCGTATTAACAGAAGTGTTATTAATAATCTAATTTTTGGTCGGTCCAATTCAATTGGATTATTGTTATTGCGGATTCTTTCTTGTATAGATTCAGTCATTCTTTTTAAGTCAGTTTCAACGATATTTCCTGCTTCATCATAATTTGTTACATCAGATTTATTAAGTACTGCAAACGGATTATTATAAAAATTCATTTGCAATTTTTTGAAATCTTCCCAAGAAATTTCGTTCTGTGAAGTTTCAAGATAGAATTCTTTCCATAAAAAATGACGTACTTCTCCAAGCTTAAAATAATAATCTGAATTTTCATCAGAAATATCAACAATTAAACCTGGCAATCCACGAAAAACATAAGGTCCATCTTGTATAGGAATTTCATTTGTAAACCAAGCAAACCATTTTCTTCCACCATAATTTGTTTCTGCTTTTTGACAGTCATATTGTCCAATTTTCCTTTTTTCATTAGTAATTTTCCAAATTAAATTCTTTTTTACTTTTATTGTATATTTTGGCTCAATAAAGGGAATAAAAACATATTTATTAACTACATTTTTATCGTATTTTTTGTAAACATACAATTGCTTATTATTGAACTGCATATCTGCGCTATTTCCATATCCGCGTTTGATTCTCAAAGAGTCGGAAGTTCGAAACTTTTCGGAACGAAAAATTGACTCTTGATTTTTTACGTCCAAAAAATAGATTATTTTTTCAGTTTTTGTGCTGTCAGAATTTGGTTTAAACTTCATCTCATAAATAAAACTCGAATTCTGCGAAAAAATTAGAGTTGGAAATAAAGTTAAAATGAAGAATTTCAGTTTCACGACATATTTTTATAAATATTCTGACTAAGGTTAAATTTAGACATTCATAATCACATTTTTGTGATTTCAATATCCTTGTCAGTCAACCCAAATTTAGTGATTTGTTTTTGAATTCTTTTGGCTGCAGCAATTTTTCTTTTCTCATCCAAAAAATAGATATTGTGAAGGTGGTTCAACACAAAAACAAAAATATCATTTGGATCAGGTTTCCAAATGATTCTTTGCTTATTGCAATGCTCAAATCTCCAACAAAACCCCGATGGCAGCAAACCCAAAAATCATGGTCACCGATCATTCTTTTAACTAAGCGCGAACTTTTCGGCCTTGACCAAAAAAGAGTCGGCAAAGAAGTTTTGTTCAGATTACCGGGAATCCGAAACGCAAACTCATCCTCAAGTGTTACGGAATGGGACTCCGCGTAAGTGATATGGCAACGTCGTAGTGCGCAGTCAGTTTCACGGGATCAGTTGGGGTCATCCTCCCACAATGCTCGCACATTGCTTCCAATCTCCTGCCAGTGTCCTTCTTTATAACTGCAATATCACTCCAATATAAGTCCAATAAAACTCCAATAAACTATTGGAGAAACAATGCTTTTATAATGGTTTTTAATTGTATCTTCATCGAACTTAATGCGTTGAGGATCAGTAGAAATAAGATCTTCTGCTGACGGGCGGTTGATGACAACCTAATCCCCACGGAAATCGTTATGGCAAATTTAAAGAAAAATGGCAACCTGAGCGGTGCAACCGGCAATATTGTTTTTGTAAATGATGGCGAACGCATATTCGTACGGGCAGGACCCGACCGCGTGAAAAAATGGCCCCCAAACCAAAGCGGCTGCAGGAATTTTCGGACTGGTAAGCGCCAGGAAAAAGACCTTCCGCCGGAAACTGTTGAGGGAGTTGGGCACTCTCGCGGAAACATCAAAATTGGGGAGACGAGCATTCGTATTCGCAAACCATTTAATGATAAAAAGCGATTCAAAAGTCTTTGGCGTTGCCTTTCATCCAGCTTTCCTTCAAATTGAAGTTTCCTTTTAAAAATGGTTTTTCCATCGTCTTCAATGAGTTCAGTTTCAATATGTACGTTGGTAAGCTCCCATTCTTTACGGTCGGAATACATCCCTACTGTGGCACTGGTACAGGCTGCCAAAGCAGAAACCAGCAATTCTTTTGGCGAGAATCCTTTGTCCTGGCCACCTTTTTCTTTTGGTTCACCCGCCAATACCCTATTTCCTGTAGGCGACTGTATTTCTATTAATTCTCTTTAGCTGAATTGGGCAATGAAAGCGCCGTTGCCACAGATATCCGCTCTCTTAATCCCGCCCAGATAAGGATGGTAAGATTGTTGAAATTCAATTTATGCAGCACAAAAACAGCGGGAAGCATTTAGACGTTTAAAAATATTTTATTTACATGTAAACTCAATTATTGCGCATTAATGCAAACCTCAACACCTTCCAACCAAAAGCTTGTCAGCACCTATTCCAATTGTAACGTAAGTCGCTTTGCACTGTCCGCTGCACAAATCAGTCCGGCTGCTAACATGATTATGTCTTTCAGTACCAAACGCCCTGCACCCGACAAATAAGGAAATCCGTACTCCGGGGTCGGAAAATCGCCGCCCAGATTTGGAACATATACTTCAGGCGTCGTGATTAAAAACGTCAACGTAACGATCGACATACCAAATGTTAACAGTCCGCCGATTAAGCCAATTTTATCATACCAGATTCCCAGTAAAGTAAAAATTCCAATAATGATGATCAAGGTTCCTAATCCGTAGGCGAAAATATAAGTACCATTGACCTCGTGCCAGTCAACATTTTTCTGAACGGTTTTCCCTTCCGGATTTTTATATTCAGTATATTCAGGTGCTTCTTTGGTATAAAAAAATGACATCACAGGACTGTTCGCCACAAACGGAACAATGCCATCCGCTTCATACTGAAAGGCTTTTAAACCGCCAATCCAGGCCATGACCACAAATATAGAAATTCGGCTTACGTTTATAAATTGAGATTGACTACCCGCCAATAATTCGATTAGTTTTTTCATATTGAATAATAATTAATGATTTTTTATTTTAGGTCAGATGCAATTTAGCATTAACTGACCGTTAATCTGCCCTTGAAAACACCTATAACCTTTATGAATCAATACTACGAATGTATGCTGTATTTCTTTTTGGCAAGGCGGATGATGGCATCGATATGGTCGGAATTAAACTCATTGGCCGCAATATATTTCCACAAGCCATCAATAATAAACAGCAGTATTTCTGCTTCTAAATCTGGTTCTTCATAGCCTAATAACGCAAAAGCCTTCACCAGCAATTCGTGACTCGATTTCATAAACAGCTGATGATGCGTCATTGCCATCACATTCAGCGGCGTGATTTTATATTGCATCTGCCAGAAGTTTTTGTTTGACAAGACGAGTATTTTTGGTAAATCGAGTAAGTTTGAAATGTAATTTTCGGGGGTTTTGTATTCCAAATGTTCCGCAACCAACTTGGTGGCTTCCCGGTATCCCGATTTTACAATTTCTTCAATAAGGTTGTCTTTATTTTTAAAGTGTTTAAAAATAAGCGCTTCAGACACATTTGCCTCAACGGCAATAGATTTCGTTGACGCAGCTGATGTCCCTACCTCTGTAAAAATATTTAATGCGGC
Organism: Chryseobacterium sp. MDT2-18; assembly: GCF_030815285.1. Classification (NCBI taxonomy): domain Bacteria; kingdom Pseudomonadati; phylum Bacteroidota; class Flavobacteriia; order Flavobacteriales; family Weeksellaceae; genus Chryseobacterium; species Chryseobacterium sp. MDT2-18. Next base: position 215,395 of record NZ_JAUSWQ010000006.1, read on the forward strand.
ATCCAAGATGTCCTGTTTCTTACTCATTTTCTAATTCTATCGTATTAAGAAATAAATTACTTAGTCCACTTTTTCCAAAATAACAGCATATCCTTGACCTACCCCTACACACATCGTGGCTAATGCATACCTTACATTTTTCTTGTGAAGCTCCAGCGCAGCAGAATACGTTATCCGTGTACCGGACATGCCTAATGGATGTCCTAAAGCAATAGCGCCACCATTGGGATTTATTCTTGGGTCATCATCTTTTAGTCCTAATGCTCTCGTACAAGCCAATGCTTGTGCTGCAAAGGCTTCGTTAAATTCCATAACTCCAATATCATCTAAAGTAAGTTCCGCTTTTTTCAATGCTTTTTGAACAGCAGTCACAGGTCCGATTCCCATAATTCGCGGTTCAACACCTGTAACTGCGGAGGAAACAATTCTGGCCAAAGGTTTTAAGCCATACTTTTCGACAGCTTCTCCTGATGCCACATACACTGCCGCGGCACCGTCATTTAAACCCGAAGCATTGCCGGCCGTTACTGTACCGTCTTTTTTAAAGGCTGGTTTCAGTTTCGAAAGCGATTCTAACGTAGAATTTTCTCTAACAAATTCATCTTTATCAAAAACTATTGGCTGTCCTTTGCGCTGAGGTATAGTTATGGGAAATATTTCTTCTGCCAATCGTCCATTTTTAGTGGCAGCAGAAGCTTTTAATTGAGAGGCTAAAGAAAATTTGTCCTGATCTTCTCTTGAAATGCCATACAAATCTACCAGATTCTCAGCGGTAATTCCCATAGGATCTACGCCGTACATTTCTTTCATTTTCGGGTTTACAAAACGCCATCCAAAAGAAGAATCTTCCATTTTAGAATCGGTTCCAAAGGCTTTTGATGGTTTTGAAATTACTAATGGTCCACGGGTCATGTTTTCCACACCGCCAGCAATAAAAATGTCACCGTCGCCTGCTTTGATTGCTCTGTTAGCATGGATAATGGCCGACATTCCGGACGCGCAAAGCCTATTTACCGTTTCGCCAGGAACAGTTACCGGTAGTCCGGCTAGTAATGCAGCCATTCTTGCCACATTTCTGTTGTCTTCACCTGCCTGATTATGACATCCTAAAACAACTTCATCAATGGCGTCTTTCGGAATAGCCGGATTTCTTTTTACCAATTCTTCAATGACCATTGCGGCAAGATCATCGGTACGTACTGCGCCTAAAGTACCGCCAAAATTTCCAATTGAGGTACGGATTCCATCTATAATATAGGCTTCTGTTTTCATAATTTTTCTTTTTATAATTTGATGCAAAACCATTAGGACGCCTTAAAGTACCGTCAGCATGTTACGATAATCGTTCTATAAATTTTGCAGTAGTATTTTCTCGCACTTCTTCTAAAGTTGCGCCTGGCATAACTTCGGTTAATATAAGTTTGCCGTCTATAAATTCAAATACTGCTTTATCGGTAATCACTATATCAACAGCTTTTAGTGCCGTTAGCGGAAGATCGCATAAAGGAACTACTTTTGCATCGCCGTTTTTCTCATTATGCATCATGGTAATGATAAGCTTTTTCGCTCCAGAAGCTAGATCCATAGCGCCGCCAACTCCCAATAATGGTTGTCCAGGAACTGCCCAATTTGCTAAATTTGCGGCTTCATCTACTTGCAATCCTCCCATTATGGCCACATCTACATGTTTTCCACGGATCATGGCAAAAGAATCTGCAGAATCAAAATAAGAAGAACCATTCAGCGCTGTCACTGGAACTTTCCCTGCATTTACAGGATAATCCATAGCACCGCCACCATCTACTGGAGCTGGACCAACGCCAAGCATTCCGTTTTCTGTATGAAGAATAATTCCTTCATCTCCTGAAATTAAATCGGCAACGAGTGTCGGAATTCCAATTCCTAAATTCACGACATCTCCTTTTTTAAGTTCTTTTAAAGCTCTTTTCGCCATATTTAAACGGGTTTCAGAAACTTTTTTGCTTGATGAAACCGTTGCCGAACTTCCAAGATCGTCTAAAGTTAAAGTCGCCTTTACCAGAAAATCTACATAAGAACCTGGAGTATGAATGCTTTCTGGGGAAATTTCTCCAACAGGAACAATTTCTTCGACTTCTGCAATGACTAAATCTGCAGCAGTAGCCATGGCTCTGTTGAAATTTTGTTCGGTCATTCTATACTGAAGATTTCCGGCAGTATCAGCTTTCCAAGCACGGATAAAGGCTACGTTTCCTCTAATTCCCGGAATAAAAACCTGTTCGACATCATTCAATATTTTTGTTTCTCTTCCTTTTGCTAACTCAGTTCCAGCCGAAGTTGGGGTGAAAAAACCGCCAATACCTGCGCCACCAGCTCTGATTGCTTCGGCTAAAGTTCCTTGCGGTAATAATTCATATTCCACAACGCCATCCTGTGCTGCTTTTACTGCTTCAGGATTAGAAGTAAAGAAAGAACCTATCATTTTTTTGAGTTGACCGTTTCTAAGAAGTCTTCCGCCACCAATTCCTGCTTCACCTACATTATTTCCAATAAAAGTTAAGTTTTTGGTTTTTGTTTCAGCTAAAGCATGCATCAAATGAACTGGGTTTCCCGTCATTCCAAATCCGCCCTGCAATAAAGTATCTCCGTCCTTTACCATTGCAACTGCTTCCTGTAAAGATATTTGTGGTATCGTTTTCATTAGAATTTTTTTTAATGTTGTGTGAAATGAATAATGTGTTTCGCAAACTCTTCCGGATGTTCCATATTCGATAAATGAGCTGCATCAAGTGTAACTAAACTTTCTATTGGTGTACGTTTTTGAATGAATTTTCCGTCCTCAACCGTGGTCACCTCATCATTTGTACCTGCGATGATTAAAGTAGGAACTTCTAAATGATGAAGCTGTTCCCTAAAATCTGCACCAGCAACGGCATAGCAACAAGCAGTATATCCTTGTAAAGAAGTCGCTTTAAAACTATTTAAAATTTCCTGAACTTTATCAGGATTTTTAGCTCTATAATCAGGAGTAAACCAACGTTCTGCCGTTCCGGTTAATATACTTTCCAGTCCATTTTCTGTAACTTGTTTTATGCGAATTTGCCATCCTTCTTCTGTTCCAATCTTTGCCGCAGTATTGCTGATGATTATTTTTTCGAAACGAGCAGAATGATTAATTCCTAACCATTGACCAATTAAACCTCCAATAGAAAGTCCACAGAAATAAACTTGATCTAATTTTAAATAGTTCAATAATTCAATAACATCGTTTCCTAAGTCTGCAATTGAAACTTGATCTTGGCTAATTGTACTATCGCCATGACCCCGTTTATCGTATCTTAAAATATTAAAATGATGACTTAAAACAGCGATATTATCTTCCCACATAGATAAATTGGTTCCCAATGAATTGGAAAAAATCAATGTTTTTTCATGTCCGAAATTTTCTAATTTATAATGACAAATGAAATCTGTTAATTGAATTTTTGACATTTTTTTTATGTTTAATAAATTATCCTAAATCGCCGCCAGCAACTGGAATTGTTACGCCTGTAATATATTGGGCTTCATCAGATGCCGCAAATAATATGGTGCTCACCTGATCTTCAATGGTTCCATATTTTTTCTGCAAGGATGATTCTTTGGTTTGGTCTATAATTTCCTGGTGCCACAATTTTTCATCTTCTGTTTGTGGATTTTCATTTCTCGGTATAATACGTTGAGGAGCTTCCGTTCCGCCAGGTGCTACACCGATAATTCGTATATTATTTGCTGCTTGTTCAAACGCTAAAGATGCTGTAATTGCATTCACGCCACCTTTCGCAGCCGCATAAGGCACACGATTTACAGAACGTGTTGCCACCGATGAAACATTAATAATTACGCCACCACCATTGGCAATCATACTGGGTAAAACGCTTCTGCATCCCCATAAAGTAGGAAATAATGATCGGTTTACTTCCTTTAAAATTTCTTCTTCTGTGTAATGTTGAAAAGGTTTTGCCCAAATGGTTCCGCCCACATTATTGATTAAAATATCAATCTTACCAAAGGTTTCTATCGTGCTATTTACTACTTTTTCAAAACCTTCAAAAGTTTCTAAATCGGCTTGTACTGCAATAACATCGTATCCTTCTTTTTTTAAATCTTCTGTTACTTCTAAAACTACATCAGAACGATCAACTAAAACTGTTTTAGCTCCTTCTTTAGCAATACGTTTGGCAACACCTTTGCCGATACCTTGTGCAGCACCGGTAACGATGGCAATTTTATTTTTAAATCTATCTTGAAATATCATAAGTTTAGATTAAATGGTTGCCATTCCTGTTGGAATAAATTTTTCAGTATAGAAATTTTCGTAATGTATTTGATTGTCTTCTAAAGAAGATTTAACCGCATCAACCATCGTATTGGGACCACAGATATAAATATCGTAAACAGCTGCAGATAATTCCTCTTTATTAATCCATTGCGTCACATATCCTGATGGATAAGCATCGCAGTTTTCATTGGAGACACAAGGATAGTTTTCTATAGTAAGATTTGTATAGGTTTTGAGACGATCTAATTCAACAATATTTTCTGCCGTTGTAGCGCCGTAAAACAATTTAATCGTTTGGCTATTTTCTTCTTTATTTAGTTTTTCTAACATGGCAATAAAAGGAGCAATTCCGGTTCCTCCGGCAAAAAACAACGTTTCACGGTTTATTTCACGACTGTAAAAACTACCAACTGGTCCCGTTATACTTAAAGTTTCGCCCACTTTTGCCTGTCTTAAATAATCACTCATCAAACCTGTATTTGGAATGAGTCGAATGATAAATTCCATTTCATCGCTATCTGATAAACAGGAGAATGAATAAGAGCGTGTTTCTGTTGAGCCAGGAACTAATATATTGGCATATTGACCTGGCAAAAACGTGATAGTAGAGCCGTCTTTTATTTTAGTTTTTAGTTTTACAATTTCAGAGGATAGAAAAGTCAGTTCGGTAATTTCCGTTTCATAAGTGGTTACTTCTACTTTACAGGCAACCGAACTCGCTAAAATATCTACGATCATATCCGATTCTGGACGCATTTGACAAGCCAGACCGTAACCGTTTTCTGCTTCTTCATCAGATAAAGCCTCTTCAATATAATCTCCAGAATCAAATGAACCCGATTTTGATAAGCATTTACACGTTCCGCAAGCACCATCGGCACAATCTAAAGGAATATTTACACCTACTCGATAGGCTGCTTCTGCAATGGTTTCATTACCTGCAGTCTCAATAAAATGGGTTACGCCGTCTTCAAAATTTAATGCAACTTTTGCCATAACTATTATTTTAAATATGATATACGTCTAAAACCTGACGGATGTAGTCGTTTTTAATGATTACTTTTTTATTTGAAATCAAGAATGAATCTTGATTTTTTTTCAGGGTGTAAAAACTAAGGCCGAAATACGTATCGGTTGTTTTGTATCGGAAGGATAAAGTATTCCAATTAAAACGAATTTTTACTTCGTGTTCATTTTCTTCCAGAATTTCCACATTATTGATGTAATGACAAGTTCTTGGTTCGGGCATCGAAGCTGATGAACGTTCGGTTTTTATACGGAACACCCGATCTTCTAATCCGCCTTTATTTGGATAATAAATTAATGAAATTTCAGTTTGCGGATCTTTGGTTAATTCATCTTCGTCATCCCATCCTGGCATCCAAAAAACACAATCGTCATCATAAAATTTCAACCATTCATCCCATTGTTTATCGTCTAATTGGCGAACTTCTTTGTATAAGAATTGTAGTATATCTTGATAATTTGTCATGATCTATAGTTTTAAACGGCTAAATTTTCTTTAGAAAGACCATCTTTTAAAGAGTTTTTCCAAAATTCGTGTTGGGTGATAAATAAACCTTCATCTTCCGATTTAATTCCAGAAATGAGTGGCTGAATGCCCATCTTTTCTGCCTGTTCGTCTTGTCCGTAAATCCAATGGGTAGCACCACGACTCATATCATTGTATTTTAAAGCAGAAGATTGGTAGGCAATTTGGCAAGATCTAAATTCTTCTAAATCATCTGGAGTTCCCATACCTGTTACGTTGAAAAAATCTTCATATTGACGGATTCTTGTGGCACGCTCTTCTGCACTTTCACATTTTGGTGCAAAACAGTAAATGGTAATCTCTGATTCATTGACAGAAATAGGTTTTATTACTCTAATTTGTGTAGAGAATTGATCCATTAAAAATACGTTTGGATACAAACCTAAATTACGCGTCATATTCACCATAAAATCTGCTTTTTCTTCTCCAAATTCAGAAATAAGACGTTCTTTTTGTTGATAAATTGGACTTACTTCAGGGTTTAGTTTATTCGTCCATAGTAAGATATGCCCGTTTTCAAAACCATACACTCCAGCTACCGATTTCGACCAATTATTGGCATCTACCGCTTTAGTTCCTTCCTTTTCGTAGTCACGACTTCCCATTGTTGCAACATAATTCCAGTGTACCGATGAAACGTGATAACCATCGGCTCCATTTTCCATTTGTAATTTCCAATTTCCGTTGTAAACATAAGAAGACGAACCATTTAACACTTCTAAACCTTCTGGCGCCTGATCTACAATATGATCGATAATAATTTTTGAATCTCCTAAATAGTCTTCCAAAGAAAGTACATCGGGCTTAAGCGATCCGAATAAGAAACCTTTGTACGACTCAAATTTTGCAACCTTCACTAAATCATGAGAACCTTCGCAATTGAACTGTTCTGGATAGCCACCCGTTTTCCCATCTTTTACTTTTAATAATTTTCCTGCATTGCTAAAAGTCCATCCGTGAAACGGACACGTAAAAGTAGATTTGTTTCCTTTTTTATAGCGGCACAATTGTGCGCCTTTATGGGTACAAGAGTTAATTAAAGCATTTAATTTTCCCTGCTTGTCTTTTGTAATGACTACCGATTGTCTTCCTATCGAAGTAGTATAATAATCATTCACATTTGGGATTTGAGACTCGTGAGCAAGGTAAACCCAATTGCCTTCGAAAATGTGTTTCATTTCCAATTCAAATAATTCTTCGTTGGTAAAAGATTCACGGTTATGACGGTAGAGACCTTGTTCTTTATCGTGAACAATAAGGCTATCCAGATATTCGGAAGTAACTTTTTTCATAATTTAAAATTTTAAGGCAATAAAATTCCTGTTCGAATTATAAAATTCAAATTTTCAGTATCTATTATAAATTTTTTGAAAATATGGAATTGCAGTTTTTCTTCCTACAGATCCATTGGGTTGTACAAGTGAATTATATACTACAATTCTGCAGCAGCACGCAATCTATGGTTTTCACCAGGAGCGGCATTTGTTATTTCATGAACCATATTGAAGTCGAAATTAATTTTAGCGAAAGCTTCATTTTTTCCGTACTTGGCAGCATCTTCAGCTGAAACTCTTTCGATATGAGGAACCAATTCAGGACGGGTTGCAAAAGCAAAATCATCATAAGTTAAAGGATCTCCTTCGATATTGATCTGAGTGGTTAATTTTCTAAAACCTGGTGCTGTCACAAAAAAGTGAATGTGTGCCGGACGCGCTCCGTGACGGCCTAACAACTGCATCAACGTATCTGTAGAACCGTTTGGAGGACAAGCATAACCTACAGGAACGAAAGATTTGAATTCGTATTTTCCATCTTCAACCACATTGATTGCACGTCGTAAATTGAATTCTGGTTGCGAAGAATCAAAGTGAGAATACAATCCTTTTAAATTGCAATGCCATATTTCCACTTTTGCATTAGGTATAGGATTTCCGTTTTCATCACGAACCACTCCGCTCATGAATAAACGCTCTGCATCGGGTTCAATTTCTGTTTCTAATTCTGCATATGAAGTAGATTCTGGTGAACCTGCAACATATAAAGGACCTTCAATGGTGCGAGGCGTTTTGTTTTCGATTCCTGCCTGTTCGTCTTCCCAATCCATTTGAACGTCCATGAATTTTTCAATTCCCAATCCAGCAAATACCAACCCATATTCGTTGTTTTTTCCTGTTTGCGTGAGCCAATCACAAGCTTTCCACATTTCTTCGGAGGTAATGTCTAAATCGGCCATTGCGTTAAACAAATCTTTAAGAAGACGGTTAACAATGGTTTTGATTCTTTCATTTCCAGCGCCATCTTTTTCTGAAGATTTTATTAACTCTAATGTTTCGTCAATTAGTTTTTGATCTATTCTTTTCATAATATCAGTTGTTTGTTGTTACTATTTAAAATTACAAGATTGTTTCTCTTAAAGCATTTGGATGTTTGCAAATACTCGTTACTTTTATTGTCATGTACGGAAATAAAGGCAAAGAGCTGATTATTTGATGTAGTTCATCCGGGCTTTCTACTTCCAAAACAGAAATATTAGAAAACTTGCCGGCAACACGCCATAAATATTTCCATTTTCCGGAAGACTGCCATTTTTGAGAGCATTCTTTTTCTCTTGCGATGATATCAGCTATTTTTTTTTCGCTCCAGGTTTCTGGGAGGTGAACCTCCATTTCTACTACGTAAACCATATTATTTTCTTTTATATTTTTCTACTTGATTCATATCCAGTTCAACTCCGAGTCCTATTCCTTTAGGAATTTCAAGACTGAAATTTTGATAGGTAATTGGTTTTTTAACAATATCATCCGTAAGTAAAAGAGGACCGAAAAGTTCTGTTCCCCAATCCAAATTAGTCAGTGTGGAAAAAATATGCGCCGACGCAACTGTTCCGATTGTTCCTTCAAGCATTGTACCTCCGTAAAGCGAAATGCCAGCTCCTTGTGCGATCGCTGCTTGTCTTGCAATATTTGTGAGTCCGCCTGATTTTGAGATTTTGAGTGCAAAAACACTGGCTGCATTCAGTTTAGCCAATTTAAAAGCATCCTGAACGGTAGCTACGGCTTCGTCTGCCATAATAGGAACTTCAAAATAAGAAGTTAGTCTTGCCAATCCTTCAAAATTATGCTTTGCAAGAGGTTGTTCTATAAGATCAACACCGGCATCCTGAAGTTTTTGTATCGCTCTTTTAGCGACCTGTTCACTCCACGCCTGATTGACATCTACGGTTATTTTTATATCCGCACCCAAAGCATTTTTTATGGCGGCAACGTGTTTGATGTCTTCTTCAGGTTTTTTACTTCCTATTTTTAGTTTGAAAACTTGGTGTTTTTTATCGCTAATTGATTTTTTAGCCTCTTCAATGTCTTTATCGGTGTCGCCACTCGCAAGTGTCCATAAAACGGGAAGATTTTCTGAAATTGCTCCTCCAAACAGATTGTGCAAAGGAACACCAAGTCTTTTGGAATGAGCATCTAGCAAAGCGGTTTCAATTCCTGATTTGGCAAAATTATTTCCAGAAATGTTTTTATCAAGAAGTTTCATCAGAAAATTGATGTTTGTAGAATCCTGATTTAAAAGTAATGGGGTAAAATAAGTATCGACTGCGAGTTTTATTCCTTCAGGAAATTCATCCGCATACGAAATCCCACCGATGGTTGTCGCTTCTCCTATCCCTTCAATTCCATCTGAAGAAAAAAGGCGGATTATTACCATAGACTGATTTCTCATGACCGCCATGGAAAGATGATGTGGTCTAATCGTTGGTAAATCTACAATAAAAGTCTCTATTCTCGTAATTTTTATCTTTGACATCATTTCTTATAATAGTAAGCGTTTCATCACGTTAGTAAGCACTTGCTTACCTGAAAAACAAAATTACCTTGAAATCAAGTTTCGGGAATAGGACTTTTAATTTATTACTATCACAAATGATGCAAGGGTGTTATTTAATTTTTAACACCTATGTTTTTTCGGAATTCATTAGGTGTATACCCAGTCTTCTTTTTAAACAGTCTGGAAAAATAACTTGGGTCGTCAAAACCGAGACTGTATCCAACCTCATTAATGCTTTTTTCTATGTCTGAAAGCAGCGTTTTTGATTCGTTAATAAAGTAATCTATGATTACTTCCTTGGAATTTTGCTGGGCTATAATACTGCAAATTCTGTTTAAATGACCAGGAGTAATATTAAGCTCGGCGGCATACTGTTCAATTGTTTTTTTATAGGTACGGCTTTCACGAATAAGTTGAGAAAATCTTCTGAAATAAATAATGGACGAATTGTCTTTGTTGAAAATTCGCAGTGGGGTGCTTTTCGGGATTCGGCTCAGCTGTACGATCATTTTTCCAATCATACTTTCAAGCATCAGCAATTTGCCGAAGTTTTCCTGATGGTATTCTTCTACACACTCCAGCATGTTTTTAAAAACCGTTTCTGAAAAGCTATCCGCTGTTACTGCGGTCAGCTGGAAAGTTTCAATCGCAATCACGGCTTCGGTTTCTCTCTTAATCATGTGCTCCAATACAGCATCTGAAAGGCTGATAATCCAACCTTTCATTTCCGTTTGATGTTCAAAACCGTGTTCAGTATTTTTCGGAATGGTTATAAATGAAGGAGCCGATATCGGAATTTTTTCGTCATTATGAAGCAATACCGTGCTGCCTTGAATCACTAAAAAAATCTGAAACTGATTGTTGTGAATATGTGGTTTTACGTTGTTGTTATTTTCTTTTCCGATCACTCCAAACGGATAGATATACACCAAACCTTTTACAAATTCGATAGAACTTTTCCCATATAATCCTTCAAAAAAAGTGCGGTCGGTATTTTTCATAATCAATGATATTTATTCTTAGTACATGACAAAAAAGTTAACCACACAAGGCACAAAAGTTTTTACTATTTTGAAGATTAAAAAATTTCGTGTAAAAGTTTAAAAAAGGTTGATGCAAAAGCGCTCTACTTATTTGAACTTTAAAAGGAGTTGTAATCTTCCCTTGTTTAGGCACACTCAAAAGTAGAGTTTTTTGTTAATATTTTATTGTTGTCGTTGTTGAAATTTTGTTGGAATGTGGGAAAC